>JAQXJZ010000015.1 GCA_029009515.1 bacterium | reverse complement strand
AGAATGTCACATCTGACAAACTAATAGTGTACATTGCTTCTAACAGTCAAGGTCGGGTAGTATTTGCTACGCAAATCTCCACCCTTCCCTTGACAGTACACTTGGCTCACACATGTTACCGATGTTTGACACCCCTACAATTTTCTTTGCCGAAGTTACGATATTTCCTTGAAATTTCGGCCGATTGATAGTATAGTTTTGATAAGTGTAAATATCTGCAAAGTCTTATTTGCGCTAACGTTTAAGGAGGAATTCCACATGATCGCCTGGAAAAACATGGACGCTCTGGCTTCTTATCAGGATCTGCTGAAAGCCGACCGTGTCAATATTGCCGAAGCTATGTTCGGCGAAGCCGGCGCGGAGCGCGTAAAGAGCTACTCCGTTCCCATGGGTGAGGGCATGGATTTCAATTATGCCGCCCGTCCCGTGGATGAAACCGTGCTTGCCAAGCTGGCCGCCTTCGCCAAGGAAGCCCAGCTGACCGAAAAGTACGCCGCCCTCTACAACGGCGAAGTCATCAACACCGGCGAAAAGCGCATGGTGCTGCATCACATGACCCGCGGCCAGCAGGGTGAGGCCGTGGTGGCTGACGGCGTGGACAAGCGCAGCTTCTACGTGGAACAGCAGCAGAAGATTGCCGAGCTGGCCCGCAAGGTGCACAGCGGCGAGCTGACCAACGCAGCGGGCGAAACCTTCACCACCGTTGTGCAGATCGGCATCGGCGGCAGCGACCTGGGCCCCCGCGCCATGTATCTGGCGCTGGAAGGCTGGGCCAAGGTGAACGGCACCCACAAGATGAAGGCCGAGTTCATCAGCAACGTCGACCCCGACGACGCTTCCGCGGTGCTGGGCAAGATCGACGTGGCCCGCTCCCTGTTCGTGCTGGTGTCCAAGTCCGGCACCACGCTGGAGACCCTGACCAACGAGTCCTTCGTCAAGGACGCCCTTGCCAAGGCCGGTCTGGATGCTTCCAAGCACATGATCGCCGTCACCAGCGAAACCTCTCCTCTGGCCAAGAGCGCTGATTATCTGGCTGCTTTCTTCATGGATGACTACATCGGCGGCCGCTACTCCTCCACCTCTGCCGTGGGCGGCGCTGTGCTGTCCCTGGCCTTCGGCCCCGAAGTGTTCGCCCAGTTCCTCGAGGGCGCTGCCGAGCAGGATACTCTGGCCAAGAACGAGGATCTGCTGAAAAACCCCTCCATGCTGGACGCTCTGATCGGCGTGTACGAGCGCAATGTGCTGGGCTATCCCGCCACCGCCGTGCTGCCCTATTCTCAGGCCCTCAGCCGCTTCCCCGCTCACCTGCAGCAGCTGGATATGGAATCCAACGGCAAGTCCGTCAACCGCTTCGGCGAGCCCGTTGACTACGTGACCGGCCCCATCATCTTTGGCGAGCCCGGCACCAACGGCCAGCACTCCTTCTATCAGCTGCTCCATCAGGGCACCGATATCACCCCCCTGCAGTTCGTGGGCTTCCGTCACAACCAGATGGACAACGACGTGCTGATCCAGGGCACCACCAGCCAGCAGAAGCTGTGCGCCAACGTGGCCGCCCAGATCGTGGCCTTCGCCTGCGGCAAGGAAGACGAGAACCGCAACAAGTACTTTGCCGGCGGCCGTCCCAGCAGCATCATCATCGGCGACAAGCTGACCCCCAAGGCCCTCGGCGCTCTGCTGGCTCACTTTGAAAACAAGGTGATGTTCCAGGGCTTTGCGTGGAACGTGAACAGCTTCGACCAGGAAGGCGTGCAGCTGGGCAAGGTGCTGGCCACCCGCGTGCTCAAGGGCGAAACCGACGGCGCGCTGAAGGTGTACAGCGACCTGCTGGGCATCTGATCAGCCCCTCCCTTCTTTAGATTCACCACAGCCCCCGGCTGCCGGTTCCTCGCAACCGGCGCCGGGGGCTGATCCGTACAAGAGGATTTCAAGGAGACATGCATATGAAAGAGCTTGGCA
The DNA here is from genome assembly GCA_029009515.1 of bacterium. Classification (GTDB taxonomy): domain Bacteria; phylum Bacillota; class Clostridia; order Christensenellales; family Aristaeellaceae; genus Limiplasma. The sequence continues at coordinate 20,513 of JAQXJZ010000015.1, read as the reverse complement.
CGCTGCTGGATTTCAGCGGCAAAACCGTATTGATCACCGGCGGCGCGCGCGGCGCTGGCGTGGCCATCGTGCGTCAGTTTGCGCGCACGGGCGCGAACGTGGCGTTCACCTACCGCGGCGGCGCTGAGGAGGCGCAGGTGCTGGTATCCGAGCTGCGCGCGGAGGGCGCAAAGGCGGAATGCTTCGCCTTTGACCAGAGCGATATCTCCGCCGCGCCCGCCCTGCTGGACGCCGTGGAAGCGGCCTTCGGCCCGGTGGACTATCTGGTGAACAACGCGGGCATCTATCCCGCAAAGCCGCTGATGGACGTAACCGAGTCCGACTGGGACGGCATGCTGGACTGCAACACCAAAGGCGTGTTCTTCCTCTCCCGCGAGGCCGCCACCCGCATGAAAAACGGCGGCGCCATCGTGAACATCTCCTCCATCAACGCCGTCAATCCCGCCGGCCAGCTGGCGCACTACGGCATCTCCAAGGCCGCCGTGGAAATGATGACCCGCTGCATGGCGCAGACCTTCGGCCCCATGGGCGTGCGCGTCAACTGCGTGGCCCCCGGCCTGATCTGGAAGGAAGGGCAGGAGAAGTTCATCCCCGGCTGGCGTGAAAGCTACTGCGAGCGCGCCCCGCTGGGCCGTCTGGTGCAGGCCGAGGACGTGGGCAACACCTGTGCGTTCCTCTGCTCGCCCCTTGCCTCCGCCGTGACCGGCCAGGTGCTGACCGTGGACTGCGGCGTGCTGCTGGCCCCCTGCTTTGACAACCGCTGACAAAGGAGGCCGCGCCATGAATCTTCTGCCGCTTGAGGAAGTCGTCCGCCTGCTCGATCTGAAGCCCCTTGTGGGCGAAGGCGGCCTGTGGAAGCAGACCTATATCAGCCCCGAAACCCTCTCCTCCGACGTGCTGCCCGGCCGCAGCACCGACCGCCCGATGGGATCGGCCATCCACTTCCTGCTCACGCCCGAAACCTTCAGCTGCATGCACAAGCTGGAGAGCGATGAGATCTGGTACTTCCACATGGGCGCGCCGGTGGAGATGCTGCTCCTCTACCCAGACGGCTCCGCCTGCATCCTCGTGCTGGGCCACGATCTGGCCGCCGGCCAGCGCCTGCAAGTGACCGTGCCCCACGGCGCCTGGATGGGCGCGCAGCTGCATGCCCCCGGCCCATACGCCCTGCTGAGCACCTCCATGGCTCCCGGCTACGCCGACTGCGAGTTTGTGCCCGGCACCTTCGAAGCCCTGCTGCCCCTGCTCACCGCTCCCGAACAGGAGCCGTTGCTGCGCCGGCTGACCGGGGAACCGAGGTATGAATGACAAAAACATGCTGCCCGCTCTTTCTCCCTCCCGTTGTTTCATTTTTATAACAAAAGGATGCGCGTGCATATTTACGCTTGACTGGGCCAAAACCCCGACGGTATAATGGAAATAACAGGCGGAGGTTATCCGTCCGCGCGTTCATACGGGGTATAGAAGCCTTGTGCTTTTATATACACAAATCAAACAACCAGGAGGGACCACCATGAAACGCATTCTGTCCATGCTCATTGCCCTGATGATGATCTTTGGTCTGTGCGCCGCCGCTTCCGCTGAGACTGTAGAAGAAGCCCTGGCTGCCGCTGCCAGGATGACCAACGAAGAGCTCTATGAAAAGGCCAAGGCGGAAATCGCCGCCGGCGCCCAGCTGAACTTCTACTCCACCACTTCCTTCGCCGAGAAGGCCGCCAACAACTTCATGGCTGATTATCCCGAGCTGGCCGGCAAGGTGGTCTACGCCGAAATCGACGACGTGGAAACCTACACCATCCTCACCAACACCATCGGCTCCGGCGTGAAGGATTCTGCCGATATGAACCTCACCCAGAACGGCCCCGACCTCAAGACTTTCCTGCTGGATGAAGGCCTGAGCTACAGCTACTTCCCCGAGGCCCTCAAGGACGTCGTGGCTGCTGAAAACCAGGATCCCGCCGTGGTCACCTACATCAACTCCCTGCTCATCTACCACAACGGCGAGGGCAGCGTCAACTTCAAGAACATCTGGGAGCTGACCGAGGAGAAGTGGAAGGACAAGATCTTCTTCAAGGATCCCACCAGCGAGACCGTCAACATCAACTTCCTCATCATGCTCACCTCCCCCAAGTGGACCGAGCGCCTCACCAAGGCCTATGAGGCCCAGTACGGCAAGGCCTGGGAAAGCAGCGAGTTTGAATCTCCTGCCTATCAGTGGATCGACGGCTTCCTCAAGAACGTCAACTACACCTACACCTCTGCTTCCAAGATGGCTGCCGGCATCGCTTCCGGCGCTCCCGGCAACATGGGCCTGTTTGTGTACTCCAAGCTGCGCAAGGTGGATGAGGCCGACCGCAAGAACCTGACCGTCGTTCAGTTCGAGAACGAGGTGGAGGGCTTCTCCGGCTTCATGTATCCCATCTATGCCACCGTCGCCAAGGACACCGAGTGCCCCTATGCCTGCGCTCTGTTCATCAACTACCTGCTCAGCCCCGAAGGCTTCGCCGGCCCCAAGAGCTGGAACTCCAGCGACGGATACTACTCCCCCAACACCACCATCGCCAAGCCCGAGGGCCAGAACGACCAGCCCTACGAGTACTGGACCGACTGCCTGGTCTTTGAAGATCTGCAGTACATCTACGACAACTACGTCAACGTCTACGAGTTCATCGCCACCCGCGTGGGCTGATAACGTGCATTGATGTAAACCACTTTTCTTGCCTCCCCCTGCGGGGGGAGGCAAGATTCTTTTCGGGAGTACAACGATGAAACAAACACATGCCGATGACCTGAGGCGCGAGCCGCTCATTTATAAGCTGCGCGCCTTCATCACCAAACCGGCCAATCTGCTTCTGGTGTTTTTCCTGACGGTGCTGGTGCTTTTGTCGCTGCTGCCGCTGGTGACCATGCTCTCCAATATGTTCACCATCCATCTCGGCACGGAAAAGAAGCTCACCCGTCTGCCCACCGGCACATGGACGCTGATCCATTTCAGCAACCTGTTCAAGGGTGACGACTGGAGCCGCGTCAACTTCTGGGATCCCCTGTGGAATTCCTTTATTGTGGCCTTCGGCTCCGGCATCCTGGGCATTGCCATCGGCGGAACGGTGGCGTGGTTCATTACCCGTTCGGATCTGAAGTGCAAAAAGTTCATTTCCTCCGTTTTTGTGTTCCCCTACATGATGCCTTCCTGGACGCTGGCCCTGTTCTGGACCAACATGTTCCAGAATTCGCAGGTGGGCGGCGGCAACGTGGGTATGATTGAGGCCATCTTTGGCATCTGCATGCCGGAGTGGTTTGTGTTCGGCCTGTTCCCCATCATTGTGGTGACCGGCCTGCACTATTCTCCCTTTGCCTATCTGCTCATCGGCGGCATCCTCAAGAATATGGACGCCACCCTTGAGGAAAGCGCGACCATTCTCAAGGCCAGCCGCTTTACCATCATCCGCCGCATCACCATCCCCATCGTGATGCCGGCCATCCTTTCCACTTTCCTGCTCATCTTCTCCAGCGGTTTTTCCAGCTACACGGTGCCCGTGTTCCTGGGCTCCGCTGTGAAATGCTATACGCTGTCCACCAAGATGCGCGCGCTTATTCAGGCGGGCTATCAGGGACAGGGCTATATCATCGCCTTCATTTCCATCATTCTGGGCTGCGTGATTCTGGGCATCAACCAGTGGTTCACCGGCAAGCGCAAGTCCTTTACCACGGTCACCGGCAAGAGCGGCCAGGTGTCTCTGGTCAAGCTCAGGAAGGCCAACTGGCCCATCTCCATTGTGATGATCGTGCTGGTCACGTTCTTTGCCATCGTACCGCTGATCTCCTTTGCGCTGGAGAGCATCATCCGCCAGCCGGGCAACTACCGCCTGTCCAACATGACGCTGCAGTTCTGGGTGGGTACGGAGGCGTCCGCCTATGAAACCGGCATGATCTCCGGCATCCTGCTCAACCTCACCATGTGGAAGGCGCTGGGCCGTCAGGTGGCGCTGGCGCTGGTGGTTGCCATGGTCGTGGGTACCAGCGGCATGCTGATTGGCTATGCCTGCGTGCGCCGCCGCGGCAGCCGTCTTTCCCGTTTTGTGGAGAGCCTTGCCTTCTTCCCGTACCTCATGCCGTCCATGGCATTTGGCACCATCTACCTGGCCATGGCCACCAGCGATAGCTTCAAGTGGCTCTACGGCAGCTTTGCCCTGCTGGTGCTGGTATCGGCCATCAAGTTCCTGCCGTTTGCTTCCCGCAGCGGCGTGAACAGCATGCTGCAGATTGCGCCTGAAATTGAGGAGGCCGCCATCATCTTCGGCGTGCCGTGGCGCAAGCGCATGACCCGCATCCTCTTCCCCATTCAGAAGAGCTCCATCCTCTCCGGCTACCTGCTGCCGGTCATCTCGGTCATGCGCGAGGTGGCCATGTACACGCTGCTGGTTTCCCACGCGCGCTACCTGCTGACCACCATGCTCTTCTCCTTCAACCAGACCGGCTACGCCCAGTACGGCAGCGCGGTCACGCTGCTCATCATCGTGATTATCATGTTGATCAACGCCATCACCAACAAGCTGACGGGCGCTTCGTTCGACAAAGGAATCGGAGGCTGACACCATGCCAGAAATCATTCTTGAACATGTAACCAAAAAGTTTGACAAATTCGTGGCGGTGGATGATCTGAATATGGTCATCGAGGATCGCGGCTTCGTAACGCTGCTGGGTCCCTCCGGCTGCGGCAAAACCACCACGCTGCGCATGATTGCGGGTCTGGAAACCCCTACCTCCGGCCGCATTCTCATCGATGGCAAGCCTGTGTTCGACTCCCAGAAGGGCATCAACCTGCCTCCCAACAAGCGCGATATCGGCTTCCTGTTCCAGAACTACGCGCTCTGGCCGCATATGACGGTGTATGAAAACATCGCCTTCGGTCTGGAAATGCTCAAGTGGGACAAGGCCGCCATCCGCAAGCGTGTGGACGAGCTGCTTGCCCTGCTCAAGATTGAGCCCTTTGAAAAGCGCTACCCCGCAGAGCTTTCCGGCGGCCAGCAGCAGCGCGTGGCCATCGCGCGCACGCTTGCGCCCAGCCCCAAGGTGCTCTTCATGGACGAGCCCCTTTCCAACCTGGACGCCAAACTGCGCCAGGAGATGCGCGCCGAGCTCAAACGCCTGCACTCCGATACCAACTCCACCTTCGTCTACGTAACCCATGACCAGCTCGAGGCCATGACCCTCTCCACGCAGGTCTGCCTGATGAACGAGGGCCTGCTGCAGCAGTATGCGCCTCCGCTGACCACTTACAACGCCCCGGCCAATCTGTTTGTGGCCGAGTTCGTGGGCAATCCCACCATGAACTTCATTCCGGCCAAAGTCGAAACCATCGCCGGCTGCCAGGTCACGCTGAGCCTGCTTGGCAAAAAGGCCGTGTTCACCGCCAAAGAAGCGGTGGAAGGCCTTGGTGAGGAAGCGGTTGTGGGCGTGCGCCCGGAATTCCTGCCCATTTGCGAGGATGGACCGATCGAAGGCACCACCTATTCCACCCTGCCCGCCGGCATGGAAACCACGGTGAAGGTTTCCTGCGGCGACACCATGCTCACCAGCGTGGTATTTGGCAGCGTGGACTACGCCATCGACACGCCTGTGAAGCTGTCCGTTACCGGCGAAGGAATCGCCCTGTTTGACAAGCAGAGCCGCATGAGCGTGGGCAGCGGCAGGCTGGAAGTGCTGTAAAAACGCCCATCCCCACAATAAGATTTGATGAAAACCATCGGTGATGACTTCTGCTTGCAGGTTGTTTCAGCGATTGACAAGTCCCTTTCACAGGAAGTATAATAAGATCAACGCTGACGGTAATCGTCAAAAATGAAAAAAAGGAGAAGAAGTCCATGAAAAAACTGTTCTCTCTGCTTCTGGCGCTTGCCATGCTGCTTGGCTGCATGAGTATTGCTTCCGCTGAAATCGATCCCGCTTTGATCGCTGCCGCTCAGGAAGAGGGCGAGCTGATCGTGTACGGCTCCTGCGAAGAGCCCTACCTGGCCGCTGCCGCCAAGCACTTCGAAGAGCTGTACGGCATCAAGACCTACTACCAGCGCCTGTCCACCGGCGAAGTGCAGGCCAAGATCAGCGAAGAAGCTGGCAATCCCTCCGGCGACGTGTGGTTCGGCGGCACGACCGACCCCTACAACGAGAGCGCCAAGGCCGGCCTGCTGATGGCTTACGAAGCCGCCAACGCCGCTGACCTCGCCAGCCCCATGTACCGCGACGCGGACGGCTACTGGTACGGCATTTACAAGGGCATTCTGGGCTTCATGGTCAACACCGAGGAGCTGGAGCGCCTGGGTCTGGAAGCCCCCAAGGGCTGGGATGACCTGCTCAAGCCCGAATACAAGGGCCTGGTGTGGATGTCCAACCCCAACACCGCCGGCACCGCCAAGCTGGTCATCAACACCATGGTGCAGCTCAAGGGCCACGACGAAGCCATGAAGTACTTCGTTGAACTCGACAAGAACGTTGCCCAGTACACCAAGTCCGGCTCCGGCCCCTCCAAGAAGGTCGGCATCGGCGAGTGCGTGATCGGCATCGGCTTCCTGCATGACGGCATCGCTCAGATCCTGTCCGGCTACGACAACATCGCGCTGGTCATCCCCGAGGAAGGCACCAGCTTTGAAATCGGCGCCACCGCTATCTTTGACGGCTGCGTGCACGAGAACGCCGCCAAGCTGTGGGTGGAATACGCCCTGTCTCCCGAGTGCGTGGAGCTGGCTGACGACGCCGAGAGCTATCAGTTCCTGGTCATCAACTCCGCCAAGCAGCCCGCTGCCGTGGAGCCCTTCGGCCTCGATCCCAACAACGTGATCGACTACGACTTCGAAGACGCCAAGAACAACACCACCCAGTACGTGCAGGACTACTTTGAAGCCATCGGCGACGCCGCTGACGGCCGCTTCAAGACTGAGTAACAGCTGCATTCCTCGCCTCCCCTCTGCGGAGGGGAGCCGGGACATATGCCAAACGGGGATGGGGTACAGCCCCATCCCCCTCTTTTCTTTTCAATCACAACCTCCATTTCACGAAGGGGTGACAGCTGATGAAAACACGCCAGAGCGCATCGCTGGAGCGCAAAAAGTTTTTTGCCGATCCGGTGATGGTGGTCACCATTGCGGTTTTGACCGTTCTGTTGGCGCTGTTCATTCTTTATCCGCTGGCGATGCTTCTGCTCGACAGCGTGTATGTGCGCAATACCGAAATGATCCTTGTGACCGACATCAAGGCAGGCACGGCGGACGTGACCCTGCAGGATGACGGCACCCTGAAAATTGTCGATAACAAGGGCAAGGCCATCACCGCGGCCGTGTCCGATCTGGATACAGCCTTCGGCTACCTGTTTGCCAAAAACGGGCGCGTGCTGAAGGCGGATAAACCCATCGATCCGGAAAACTGCTATGTCAAGGTGCAGCGCAACTACTTCACCTTCGACGCCTTCCCGCGCATTTTCCAGGATTACACCTTCAACCGCGCGTTCTACAACACGCTTCTTTTGGGCCTGATCACGGGCATCGGATCGGTGGTCATCGGTCTGCTGTTTGCGTATGTGGACAGCTATGTGGATGTGCGGTCGAAGCTGGTGAAAAAGATGTTCGACCTGGTCAGCATGCTGCCGGTGGTCTCGCCGCCGTTCGTGCTTTCGCTGTCCATGATCCTGCTCTTTGGCCGCGGCGGTCTGATCACGCGCAAGCTGTTTGGCATCTATGACAGCGACGTGTACGGCCTGGGCGGCATTGCCATCGTGCAGATCCTCACCTTCTTCCCGGTGTGCTACATGATGCTCAAGGGCCTGCTGAAAAACATCGACCCCTCCATGGAGGAAGCATCGCGCAACATGGGCGCCAGCCGCATGAAGGTGTTCACCACCGTCACGCTGCCCCTGATGCTGCCCGGCCTTGGCAACGCCTTCCTCGTCACGTTCATCGAATCCGTGGCGGACTTTGCCAACCCCATGATGATCGGCGGCAGCTACGACACGCTGGCCACCACCATCTACCTGCGCATCACCGGCGGCAGCTACGATACCAACGGCGCGGCCGCCATGGCTGTGGTGCTGCTTTGCATCACGCTGGTGTTCTTCCTCATCCAGAAGTACTATCTGGAGGCCAAGACGGCCGCCACACTCACCGGCAAGGCCAGCCGCGCCCGCGCCCTCATCGAGGACAGGAGCGTGCGCATCCCGCTGACGGCCATTGCCTCCGTCATCTCCGCCTTCGTGCTGATGATGTACATCGCCATCCCCTTCGGCGCGCTGTTCAAGCTGTGGGGCCGCGATTACAGCCTGAGCCTGAAGTGGTTTGAGCAGCTGTTCCGCGACGACGGCTTCAAGGCCTTCACCGATTCCTTCGTGCTGTCCATCATCGCGTCTCCCATTACGGCGCTGCTTTCCATGATCATCTCCTATCTGGTGGTCAAGAAGAAGTTCCGCATGAAGGGCTTCATCGAGTTCGTGTCCATGCTGGCCATGGCTGTGCCCGGCACGGTGCTGGGCGTGGGCTTCATCCGCGGCTTTGCCAACGGCGTGTTCCGCTCGGGTGTGATGCAGGGCATCTACGGCACCGGCGTGATTCTCGTCATCGTATTCGTGGTACGCTCGCTGCCCGTTGGTACGCGCAGCGGTATCTCGGCGCTGCGGCAGATTGACAAATCCATCGAGGAATCGGCGTACGATCTGGGTGCGGGCAGCGCCAAGGTGTTTATGACCGTCACGCTGCCGCTGATCAAGGATTCCTTCCTCAGCGGTCTGGTGACCACCTTCGTGCGCTCCATCACCGCCATCAGCGCCATCATCCTGCTGGTCACCCCGCGCTATCTGCTCATCACCTGCCGCATCAATGAGTTTGCCGAAAAGGGCGCGTACGGCGTGGCCTGCGCCTATGCCACCATCCTCATTGCCATCACCTACGCGGCGATCGTCCTGATGAACCTGTGCATCAAGCACTTCGGCACCAGCAAACAGATGCGGATCAAGGAGAGTGAATGACATGGCAAACAAAGAGAAAAAAGGCGTGCGCCTTGAGCATATTTCCAAAATCTACAAGGATCCCAAGACCGGCAAGGACTTTTATGCCGTCAAGGATGTATCTCTCAACATCGAGCCCGGCAGCTTTGTGACCCTCCTCGGCCCCTCCGGCTGCGGCAAGACCACGACGCTTCGCATGATCGCCGGCTTTGAAAGCCCGGACGAGGGCGAGATCTATCTGGGCGATCAGGCCATCAACGCGCTGACCCCCAACAAGCGCGACACGGCCATGGTGTTCCAGAGCTACGCGCTGTTCCCCCACTACAATGTGTATGACAACATCGCCTACGGCCTGAAGCTGCGCAAGGTGCCCAAGAAGGAAATGGACGAGCGCATTGAGCGCATCCTTGATCTGGTGGAGCTGAGCGGCATGGAAAGCCGCATGACCAACCAGCTCTCCGGCGGCCAGCAGCAGCGCGTGGCACTGGCCCGCGCCATGGTCGTAGAGCCGAGCGTCCTCCTCTTTGACGAGCCGCTTTCCAACCTGGACGCCAAGCTGCGCGTGTCCATGCGCACGGAAATCCGCCGCATTCAGCAGACGCTGGGCATCACCGCCGTGTACGTCACCCACGATCAGGCGGAGGCCATGGCCATCTCCGACAACATCATCATCATGAACAAGGGCGTGGTCGCGCAGATGGGCTCTCCCGAGGAAATCTACCATCATCCGCAGGATGAGTTCGTGGCCGACTTCATCGGCGAGGTCAACTTCCTCGAAGGCGCCATCACCGCCGTTGACGGCGATCACTGCACCCTCGACATCGCCGGTCACTCCGTGCGCGTGCAGAACCCCGACAACTTCCCCGTGGGCAAGACCTGCAAGGTGGTCCTCCGCCCCGAAGCCGGTATCCTCGCCGACGAAGGCGCGCTGCCCTGCAAGGTGGTCCTCAGCTGCTTCATGGGCGCATACCAGAACTACCACCTCATGGTGGGCGACACCCTGGTGAAGCTGGCCGACTACTGCCCCGTAGGCCGCAAGGTGTACCGCGTGGGCGATACGGCCTACCTCAGCTTCCGCGAAGGCTGCGTGCATATGCTGTGAGAAGAAACTGAATATACACAGAAGCCAGCCCGGTTTTTGCCGGGCTGGCTTTTGTGTGTGCAATGATTGTTGATTCTGAAATAGGTTCTAAAGCTGCAACTTAAACCTCTACTGCGCACTGCAAAAAACAAGAACAACCAGCACCTTTGTGACTCAAGCGTTTTTATCTGCTGGAGCATTGGAGAGCCGAGCAAAAAAGGTTTTATGAGGGCATGCCTGAAGCGGGAAAGCGGAAATGTCATCTGTTTGTAACGGCATGCTCTTTATCGCCAGAGCGGTTTTAATCTGATATTTTATAACAAACGCAGCTGGTTGATTATGGTTTTTTGTTGTGCGACAGCAACTGCTTTCAGCAATACCATTGATTGTCCACCAAACCTATTGCTTTTCTGTGGAATTTACAAAGAAGTGCATGAGTTTACAAAAAGCTGATCGTTGTATTTGTGGAAAGATTTCTTCTATAATAAGTACAGCTAAGGTTGGCCAACCCGCTAAGCACAATTGTACACGAACGAATTTTCCACAGACATAACCCAAGAAGCACGGCGTGAAGTGCCAGGATGGCAAAAGCGCTGCTAAGGGTTATATGTACCAGAAAAGGAGATTCAACACATGAAGAGAATGCTGTCTGTTCTGCTATCCGTCATGATGCTGCTCGGTATGGTTTCTTACGCCGTTGCAGAGGAACCCGTGACCCCGCCCTTCGCCAATGGCGACGTAACCCTGTCCCTGCTCAGCTTTGACAGCTGGCTTTCCACCGCCAGCTATGCTGACAATCTGCCCGTATGGGAAGAGTTTGAAAAGGTTACCGGCGTGAATATCGACTTCCAGGTCATGCCGTACTCCGAGTCCGAAGCGGTCATCCAGACCCGTCTGGCCTCCGGTACCAACCTGCCCGATATCACCGCCGTTCCCTCTTGGTCCACCACCGCTGGCGTAACCCAGTATGGTAGCGAAGGCGTGCTGCTCAAGCTGGATGAATACATGGAAGCCGGCTACATGCCCCACACCGTGAAGTTCCTGGAAGAACATCCCACCATCGCTGCTCAGATGCGTTCTCCCGACGGCAGCTACTACGCCGTGGCCAATTGCATTGCTGAAGTCAACACTGTGATCCCCCGTTCCATCGTTGTACGTGAAAGCTGGCTGCAGAAGGCGGGCTTTGCCTCCATCGACGATCTGGTCACCATCGAGGATTGGGAGAAATTCATGCGCGCCGTTAAGACCGGCGACTACAACGGAAACGGCAAGAACGACGAAATCCCGCTGATCTGCGGCGATCTGGGCCAGCTGCTCTACTTCGCCACCGGTTTCGGCTTTGAAATCGCTCCCGACTATCAGAGCAACTTCTTCACTGCTGATAAGGATGGCAAGGTGTTCTTCACCATCGCCGATCCTCGCATGAAGGAATGTGTCGAGTGGCTGCGCGACATGTATGAGGAAGGACTCATCTACACCACCATCGATAACGACAGCGACAGCATCTGGTCGCTGTACTCCCAGAACTTGGTTGGTGCCTACACCAACGTTGCTGTTGACTACATCACCCGCTGCGACGGCCTGCTGGCTGGCACAGTTGAAGATTACAAGCACGTGATGACCCTGCCCCCCTCTGTGTCTAAGGACAACCTGTGCGTGATCGCCCAGCGCCCCGACGTGGAGTTCCGCTATGCCATCACTACCGCTTGCGAATATCCTGAAATCGCCTGCATGTGGCTGGACTACGTGTACGCAAGCAAGGAAGGCAATCTGCTCAAGGACTTCGGCCTGGAAGGTCTGAGCTACACCGTCGATGCTGAAGGCAAACCCCACTACACCGATTATATCATCAAGAATGACCAGAACCTGAGCATGCACGACATGATGCGTACCTTGGGCGGTGCTCCCTCTTTCCTTGTCATGGATACGCTGGCTTCCTGGCAGGAGAAGCAGGAAGGCACCTCCGTGTGGTCCGAGGGCGTTCGTCTGAGCAACCGTCTGGTGCCTCCGTTCCCCTCTATGGTTCTGACCATGGAAGAGAACGAGCTCATCTCCTCCGGTTTCGCAGATTTCCAGACCTACTACACCGAAATGCTGACCAAGTTCATCATCGGCACTGAGTCCCTGGAGAATTGGGACAAGTTCGTCAGCGCTCTGGAAGCCAACGGCCTGAATGAGTTCACCGCTGTGTACCAGGCTCAGTATGACCGCTATCAGGAATTCGTAAAGTAATTCTTCTCCACGCCGCAGGATGGCCCCAGGCCATCCTGCGGCCTTCCCGATAACCGCCGGATTTTTTTCATAATGCAGGAGAAACAAACGATGCAGAACCGAAGAGATTTCAAAAAAGACTTCAAGAGAGACTGGATGCTTCTGTCGATGCTTTTGCCGGCGTTTATCGTCGTAGTTCTTTTTTCCTATGTCCCCATGTCTGGTCTGATTATTGCCTTTAAGAATTACAGCGCCATGCGCGGCATTTTCGGCAGTCCATGGGTGGGCATGAAGCATTTCAACAGCTTCTTTTCCTCCATGTTCTTTGACCGTCTCATGCGCAACACCGTACTTCTGAGCGTATATACGCTGCTGATCGGTTTTCCTTTCCCCATTCTGTTCGCCCTGCTTCTCAACGAAGTGAAGCGACCGCGACTGCGCAAGGTCATCCAGACCATCAGTTACATGCCTCATTTTCTTTCCCTGGTCGTTGTTGTAGCCATTATCCGCATTTTCTTCCAGCCAGTAGGCATCATCAACCGCGTGCTGGAACGCATGGGTTTTGCAGCTATTCCTTTTACCTCAGATCCGGCGTGGTTCCGCACCTTGTATGTCGGCAGCGAAATCTGGCAGAACATGGGCTGGAACTCGATCATCTTTATTGCGGCCATCACCGCCATCGACCCCAGCCTGTATGAGGCGGCGGAAATTGATGGTGCCGTTCGTTATCAGCAGATTCTGCATATTACCCTGCCCTGCATCGTGCCCACGATCGTCGTGGTGTTCGTTATGAACTGTGGCTGGATCATGAGTATTGGCTATGAAAAAATCATCCTGATGTATTCACCCGAAACCTATGAAACGGCGGATGTTATTTCCACCTATGTATACCGCCAGGGCATTCTTGGCGCAAAATTCAGCTATGCCACGGCCATAGGTCTGTTCAATTCTGTCATTAACATGCTTATCCTGCTGACTGCCAACTATACCAGCCAGAAGGCCACCGGCGTCAGCCTGTTCTGATGGGAGGGATCTGCTTTGAAGAAGAACATCAAAACCCGCATTGCAGATGCATTTATTTACGGCCTTCTGCTGCTCTCCTCCTTCATCTGCCTGTTTCCCTTCATTTATGTATTCAACAACTCCATCAGTGATCCGGTCTACGTCATTGGCCGCCAGATTTACTTCATTCCGCACGGTGTGAATTTGGATGCATATGAGGTCATCTTCCGCAGTCCGTCGCTGTATGTGTCTTATGGTAACACGATTCTCTACACCGTTATTGGTACGCTTCTGGGCACCATCGTTACGCTGATGTGTGCCTACCCGCTCTCCCGCCCCAGACTGATGGGCAAGCGTTTCCTCACCATGCTTTTTCTGATTACCATGTACTTCTCCGGTGGCATGGTTCCCATGTTCATCTGGATTAACAATTACGGCATGTACAACACCCGCTGGGCCATTCTGTTGCCTGCTGCCTTTAGCTGCTACAACATGATTGTGGCACGCACACACTTTGCTGCCATTCCGGAGGAAATTGTAGAATCCGCTGTAGTAGAGGGGGCGAATGACTACCAAATTTTCTTTGGCATTATCCTGCGCATCAGCACACCTGTGATCGCCGTGATTGCGCTTTATAACGCTGTGTACATGTGGAATGTGTACTTCAACGCCATTCTGTACCTTTCTTCTCCGGAACTGCATCCTCTGCAGGTGTATCTCAACCGCCTGCTTTCCACCAGCAATATGGGCAATGTATCGGGCATTACGGCAACCGGTATGAGCTACGACAGTTCTCTGATCATGGAACAGGTTCGCTACCCTGCCATTATTGTTACGATTCTGCCCATCATCATGGTCTATCCGTTCGTGCAGCGCTATTTCATCAAGGGAATTATGCTGGGTTCTGTGAAAGGATAAGGTCCTAACGACAGGAGCGTATATCATGGCAAGCCGAAAAAACATCCGAAAATCACTGCTGAGCGGAAGCCTGTTAGTGTTTCTTGTTCCGTACCTGATCCTGATTTCGTGTGTGACGGCTCTGTTTGTTCAGACATACCATGCGGATATCGTGGGAGACTACCGGCAGCGGTTTGCCGGTTTGTCAACCGCAATCGAAGAAAAGTTTAACGGCTTGAGTAACTTCTCCGTCCAGCTTTCTAACAGTCAGTGGATGCAGGAATTGCTGCTGTACGAAACCGGCACTTATCACGAAAATCCGCTGGATGCCTGGACCATGTCGTCCTATTGCGGAAACCTGAAGGGACTGGCCATTTCCAACGATGTCATTGAAGAAATTGCGTTATATTTGCCGCACACCAACCGTGTGTTGACCACAGAAACGGTGTTTTACAACTGGGATAACCTTTTGCCGCTGAAACCCGTTTTCCGTTCGCAGGAAGAGTGGCGGATGCAGATGCGCAGCGTCAACCGCAGCGTTCTCATGCCGGCTGTACAGCAAGATCTGTACGGTCATCATCAGGATGGCATCCTCTACATTCAAACATTGCCTTTATGGAGCAGTTCGCCCAAGGCCAACATTGTCATTTACCTGTCAGAACGCAAGATGGCTCAGTTCTTCAAGCAGAATGCGCTGCAGGACGAATGGATCCAAACGAGCATCTTCAATTCCGCCGGAGAACAGATTTACGGCACGAACTCCGGTTTTGTTCCCCAGGACAGGGATGTGCGGTTTGAAGCGACGGCATTGTCCGGACTGGTTTCGTGGGAGGTTGTGATTCCGCAAAGTCGTATCCACGAGCAGATGACCTCGCCGACCCATTGTCTTGTCTATTTTGTGCTCGGACTCTGCTACATGCTGCTGCTGATTTGCGGGCTGAGCCTTTGCAGGCGTATCACCCGGAAGCACTATTCGTCTCTGGAAAACATTTTCAACCGTATCCGTGCGTTGGAGAAGGACATTGGTCAAACAGTACGCAGCTCCGACCGCATCTCCAGCGGCAATAGCAATGAGTTCACACAGATCGAGCAGATTATCGAAGACTCGACTCTCGTTTTCAAAGATATGTCGGATCAGTTGGAAAGGCTGCGTATCCGCGAAATCGAATACCAGCTGACTGATTGGCTGGCAGCGCCGGAAATGCCGGATGAGCGGCTAATGGAAGTGTTGGAGCGTTATTTCCGCGATGCGGCGCTGGTGTGCATTGACACCAATGCTGAAAGCCTGCTGATTCAGCAGATGCCGCACCGGCTGCCGTTGTTCATCATGCCCATGGACGGCCATACCATCGGCCTGACGGGCGTGCAGGGCGTGGAGCAGTTTGAATTGCTTTTGCAAGATCTGACGCAGTGCCTTGGCGGTTCGTTCTTTGCAGGCGTTTCCGAAGCACTGGAAGCTTGTGAATGTGCAAGGGCTGTTGATCAGGCGCGTCAGGCCTTCGCAAGCCGCTATCTGTACAGCGAGCCGCGCCTGATCCGATGGCAGCTGCCTGTTTCCCCGCAGGAAAGCCCGAAGCAGCTGGCTGAACGGCTGCTGACTGCCGTCACCGGTGTGAATGATGCAGAAATTACCGGTACGCTGGAAGCGATATGCCGCTGGGCACGGCAGCCGGATGTGGATGTATATGCTGTGCAGGACTGTGTTCAGCGCTGCTTCCGTACCATTGCAGACTGCGCAGTGCGTGTGGGATACACGGTGAAGATCGGTAACCTGCGGGAAAACATCGAACAGGATTTGCTGCAGTTGAAAACGCTGGCCACCGACATCGCACAGCGTTTCGATCACCGCAGCCGTGAACTGCAAGGACGCACCTATCAGGAAATTGAGGCATTTGTGCAGGAGCAGCTGTCCAACCCCATGCTCAGCCTGAATACCACCGCCGAGCACTTCGGTTATAGTGCGGCATATTTTAGTTCGCTGTTCAAGCGCTTGTTCGGGCAAAACTATCTGGACTATGTCAACAAGCAACGCATTGAGCAGGCCTGCCGTATGCTCAGCAATACTACCATGAGCATTGCGGACATCGCCAGGCAATGCGGCATGGCGTCAGATATCACATTCAGGCGCTGGTTCAAAAAGTACCGCGGCATCACACCGACCGATTATCGCAAAAATGCGAAATCTGAATAACACTTACCAAGGAGGGGAGCGTATGATTGGCAACTTTCCATATCTTCACGTCGGCTGTTATGGCGGATGGCAGCGTTGGGCGCATCGCCCCGTGACGGATCTTTTCATCGGCAATCACTCGGATGGATTTTTGATGAAGATGGGAGATGAGTGGAAAATCTGGTATACCCATGTGCAGAACGGAAAAATCCATGTGGCTGCCAGCGATGATGGCTTTGCGTGGCGTTACATGTCGTTGGCGGATCATCCCTTCGTTAACGAAGGCGGTGATTACCGCTGCGCTATTACCCGCCGCGCTGATCTGGGCTGGGCTTGCCTGACCTGTCATCCATGGGTGATTCGCACAGAAGAAGGCTACCGCATGTACTTTACCGGCATCAGTGAATTAAAGCGGGAAAATCCCCGCAGCGTGATCGGCGTTGCCTTCAGCAAGGACGGCGCCCATTGGGAGCCTGCATATCAGTGCGTGCTGGAGCCGGACGGCGCTGCCGAGGAAAACCGCGTGGCGTTCCCCATGGTTTGTTATGAAAACGGCGAATACCGCATGTGGTACACCGCTGCCGGGCAGGACAGGCCGAGCTTCATTGCAGCTGCAAGGTCTAAGGATGGCTTGCACTGGGAAAAGGAGCCCGCTCCCGTGTGGGAACCCAAAGCCCAGTATGAGCGCTGGGGGGCGGAAGCGCCGTGCGTGGTCTTTGAGGATGATTGGTACTACATGGCCTACGCTGCGTGGGAGGATGAATACAAGTCCCGCATCTGCCTGCTGCGCTCCAAAAATGGTTTGGACAACTGGCAGAGCCACCGCGACAACCCTATTATCACATGGGGTACCGCGGGTACATGGGATGTGGAAAGCGCCTTTTCTCCAAGATTGCTGAAAGTGGATGACGAGTGGCGCATCTATTACACCGGCCGCCGCCAGCAGAACACGGCCATTGGCATGGCATTCCGCAAGGGAAGCCTGTGTGGGAAGGAGGAGGACTGGAAATGAGAAAAACCGATCCGTTGCACATTGGCTGTGCGCCCGGATGGAGCCGTCATCCGGACAATCCGATCATGGGAGACGATTACGGCGAGACCTACGATTTGAGCATTGTGCATCTGGACGACGGCAGGAAGCGTATGTATCTTTCCATCCGCAACAACCGTTCCATCGGTTATACTGAAAGCAACGACGGTGTTCACTGGACACCTGTGCAAGAGATTCTCTCTCCCCGCCCTGAACTTGTGTGGGAAGAGGATATCAACCGGCCGATGGTCATCCGGCAGGACGGTAAGTTCTATATGTGGTATACGGCGCTGCATTACGTTCCCTCTGAAGAGAACGTGTTTGATGTGCAGGGCGTGATAGCTTATGCCGTCAGCGAGGACGGATTTCATTTCGAACGACTGGATGAGCCGGTTCTCCACCCGGACGCCATGTGGGAAAATGGCCATCTGCAATGTCCCCATGTGCTGTATGACGAAGAGCGCAAGGTGTACCGTATGTGGTTCTCCGGCGGCGGGCACTGGGAAGCAGACCGCATTGGCTATGCGGAAAGCCCGGATGGTATCCACTGGATCAAGAGCGAGCTCAACCCGATTTTTGAGCCCATCCGGGAAAATTACTGGGAGCGTGCTCACACCGAGGCAGCTCAGGTGATTCCCTACAAAGGCTGGTACTATATGTTCTACCTGGGAATGGAGGACATGTACAAGGGAACGATCAACGCCGCGCGTTCCAAAGACGGCATCACCGGCTGGGAGCGCTATCCCTGCAACCCGCTGCTGTATGGCGGTATGCCTGGTGCGTGGGATATTGAAGCCATCTATAAGCCCTGGATCGAGAAAGTGGAAAATGGCTGGTGGATGTACACCAACCCCAGGCGTGCCGGCGTTGAGATGATCGGCATATATCCTTACGAACATGATGAGCTGTTCCCGGATTGGCCGATAGCTTGAACTGTGTGAAAAAGATAAATACATGTCAAAGCAGCTCGCTCCCTTCCGGAATGAGCTGCTTTGATGCTGCAGCAGATTTTATTATGGCATCATAGAACTAAGGCAATACCGCATAATACAAAAATAGTCAAAATGTAATATACAATTTTTATGGATAAGCAAATGAGTCTATCCGCACTGAGCGATGAGCTTGCACAGGTGCGGACGAAGAAAAAAGATTTTCTCGCGCAGATTGAGCGCATCATTCCGTGGGGAGAGTGGATGGCACATATACGTCCGTGTTATTACAAAGGAGAACGCGGCAACAAGCCCTACGCTCTGGAACGAATGCTTCGAATCTACATGATTCAGAATTTGAATAAGAAAGGAGGAACAGGCATGAAGAAAAACCTTAGCCGGAAAAATCATCCTCACGCTCATCGTGGGCCTGATCTCCTTCCTTTTCGTGCTGCCGCTGGTATGGATGATCTCTGCTTCCTTCAAGCCCAATGCAGAGGTGTACACCTTCCCCATCCAGTGGATTCCGAAGAACCCGCCCGGTCTGCAGCAGATCGAGCGGGTTCGTTGCATTTCCTTGTCCTGGTAACCAGCCTTCTTTATCCCCGATTCATCCATACCAGCATTTCGCCCGGTTTGCGTTCACCCCACAGGCAGTAGGGAACAGCGCGAACCCTGGCAGGAATACGCTCTTCATTTGCCGGGAAGTAGAGCCGCTTGTTGCCTGTGTCTCCCTGGCCAGAGCGGGTAGCATCCGCTTCCAGCGCAATATATTCGCCAAATCCATCCACATCCCGGCACAGCACTTCTTGTGCAGCCTGTGCGGAAGACACCGCCAGATCCTGCAGGAGGATTCCGTTGTCCGCTTCCTCTACGCAATATACCACGGGGCCGCGGCAGAGAGCCAGCTTGCCTCCATTTTCGCGCACGCGTACATTTGAGCGGATCCACTGGGGCTTCATGTCCATCTCCAGCCGGATTTCATGCCTTCCTTTCCAGTTACCGCTGATGACCAGGTAGCCATTTTCCATGCTCTGCTCATCCAGTCCGATACCGTCCAGAGCAGCCTGATAACTACTGCACCATTCCGGAATGCGCAGCGACACTTCTGCCGTACAATCAGCATCACAGGCGATTTGCAGAATGACAGCGCCATCCTCAGGATAGCGGGTGGTCTGTTTTACGCGCACCGTCTGCCCATCCAGCATCACGCTGGCTTCGCTTTCGGCATACAGATGCACGCTCAGCCGCTTCTCCTCCATCGTGTACAGATATCTTGGCATGCTCAGGAAGAAGCGAGCCAGATTGGGCGGGCAGCAGGCGCACTCATACCAGGCCTGTCGCTGTGCCTTCACATGCGTTTTCAGCGGACTCCTGCGGCAGGCTTCTTCATTGATCTCCAAAGGATTGACATAGAAGTAATGCATGCCATCCTGTGCAACGGCAGCAGGCAGGATGTTGTAAACACAGCGTTCCATCGCATCGGCAAAGCTGCTCTCCTGCTTCATGCGCAAAAGGCGCTGGGCAAAGAAGCACAGACCGATGGATGCGCAGCTTTCGGCATACATGGTGCTGTTGGGCAGATCGTAGGGATAGGTGTAGGCCTCCAGCACCGCAGTGGTACCAATGCCGCCGGTGATGTACATCTGGCTGTCCGCCACATCATGGAAAAGCTTTTCGCAATGCGCTGCAAGCACTTCATCGCCTTCCGTGCGCGCAACATCCGCCATGCCTGCATACAGATACATGGCGCGTACGGCATGACCGGTGACGTGCTCATAACTGGAAAGCTCCTTTTCAGGGTCGCCCCAGCCCCAGCATCCATAATCGAGGGGATTGCCCTCCTTGCGGCCATCCAGATAAAACTGCTCAGGATGCTCGCCGCGCGCATGCACAAACCATGCCGCCAGTTCATGATATGCCTGATTTCCGGTAGCGTCAGCAAGGCGGCTCAGCGCCATTTCAATAATCTCATGTCCGCGATAGCCGGGAATCTGATTTTCGCCGGGGCCGAAGGTTCTGGCCACATGATCCGCTAGCCTGCAGGCCACTTTCAGAAGAACGTCCTTGCCGGTTCCCTCATAATAGCTCACGCCCGCTTCGATCATATGACCGAAGCAGTACAGCTCGTGCGATTCCGGATCCGTCCAGCGTTCGGCGGGGCAGACCAGCTGATAGTACGTATCCAGATAACCGTCTTCATCCTG
>JAQXJZ010000014.1 GCA_029009515.1 bacterium | reverse complement strand
TTGCTGTTCTGTTTTCGGAAGTTCGCCGTCAGGCATCACTTTCAGAAGGGGCTGTGAATCGCCCAAACCGTTTACTTTGCGCGTTTTGCACCCATCCAACGGAAAATGCACCCAATTCCCGGCTGCCGTTTGATCTTGCGCCTTGTATCAAAATCAGCGCCCTTTGCCAAAAAAGAAGAACTCCGGCTTGGCTTTCAGGTCTTTTTGCATTTTCTTCTTTTCCATTCTGGACGAAACCACATGCCTGATGGCCATCACCGGATGATAAAGCATCATCCGCGGCCCGGAAAAACGCATGACCTTGCGGATTTCTTCGCGCATATCCGGCCTGTAACAATGCACCGTGCAGTTGGAGCAGAAGGTTTTGGTTTCCATAAACGGGCACGAATCCGACCTCGACCGCGCATAGGCATCCAGCGCCGCACAATCCGCACACAGCTGCTTTCCGCCGTGCTTTTTGCGGCAGTACAGCCGGATCATCAGCGATACGGTTTTCTTTTCGCGTTCGCGCTTGGTTTGCAGGTTCATCCGGTTGTCCTCCCTGTGTTAAGGCTTCCACGCCAGCGGATAATCCTTCAGGTATTCTTGCAGCAGGCCGCATTCATCCAGCAGCTTGAACAGGGTGTGGCGGGTGCGGTAGTCCTTGGCGCAGTGCATGGACAGGTTGAGCAGATCGCGGTCCACGCCGGAAACGATGAGGCGGCTGTCTGCGTCGTAGGAAAGCTGATAGCTCATGATGGGGTTGCTCCTTTCGTGTACCACCCGGAATGGCTGCCCTTTTTCACATAGCAGCTGCCCGGCGCTTCGTAGACCAGATGCAGCTTGTCACCGGCCTCCACCGGCAGAAGGCGGTCGGTGTAGTCATCGCAGCAGTCGGCGCCATTCTGCTGGTAGATCAGCCGCGCAGACTCTGCGGGCCCTTCTCCACCAGATCGCCCGCAATCACCAGCACATCATCGCGGCAGAAACGCACCTCGTCCAGCAGCTGAAGCAGCCCCGCCATGTCCGTGCAGATCGGAAATCATAAACAGCCGCGCCTCAGCCGGCAGATGAACACGCTGCACAACCGTCCGAAACAGATCAAAAACCTCTTCCCAATGAATACCCCAATTATACCTCAGCCGATTCTGCACATCAACCGCTCCATAAAGCTTTTACAACCCCCGTTATCATGTGCTATAATTCAACCATCAAACAAATACCCTTGAGCCTCCAAAGGAGGCTCAATACACGGGATTCTTAAGGGCGAAGCCCTTAAGCGGGTGCAGGGCAGAGCCCTGCCGTCCCCCCCAATGAAGGAGGCTTATCCAATGACCTACATCGCGGATGAAAAACGTTACGAGCGCATGCAGTACCGCCGCTGCGGCAAAAGCGGCATCCTGCTGCCGGCCATCTCTCTGGGCCTGTGGCACAATTTTGGCGATATCACGCCGTTCGGCGTGCAGCAGAGCATGCTGCGCACGGCGTTCGACCACGGCATCACCCACTTTGATCTGGCGAATAACTACGGCCCGCCCTACGGCGAGGCGGAGCGCAACTTTGGCATGCACATGCTGCGCGACTGGAAGCCGTACCGCGACGAGCTGATCATCTCCACCAAGGCCGGCTATGATATGTGGCCCGGCCCGTACGGCGATCACGGCAGCCGCAAGTACCTGATTGCCAGCCTCAATCAGAGCCTGAAGCGCATGAATCTGGACTATGTGGACATCTTCTACCATCACCGTCCGGATCCCGAGACGCCCATTGAGGAAACCGCAGGCGCGCTGGAGCAGATCCTGCGCAGCGGCAAGGCGCTGTACGTGGGCGTGAGCAACTACAACGCCGTGCAGACCGAGGCCATGGTGAAAATGCTGGGCTCTCTGGGCACGCATCTGCTCATCCACCAGCCCAGCTATTCCATGCTCAACCGCCATATTGAAAAACCCATGGGCGATACCGGCAGCCTGACGGATGTGCTGCGCCGCGAGGGCGTGGGCTGCATCTGCTTTGCGCCGCTGCAGAACGGTCTGCTCACCGGCAAGTACCTCAATGGCATCCCGGCCGATTCCCGCGCCGGTCACGATCCGCGCTACCTCAAGCCCTCCTCCATCACCGAAGAGAAGCTGGCCGTCATCAGCAGGCTGAATGATCTGGCCAAACAGCGCGGTCAGGCGCTGGCGCAGATGGCGCTGCAGTGGGTGCTGCGCGATGAGGTGGTCACTTCCGCGCTCATTGGCGCAAGCCGTCCCGAGCAGATTGTGCAGAATGTGGAAGCGCTCAATGGCCCGGCCTTTACGGCGGAGGAACTGGCGCTGATTGACGAGATTGTGGGTTGAAACGCATGAACATCCTTGTTTTGAACGGAAGCCCGAAAGGGGAATACAGCATTACGCTGCAAACGGTGCGGTATCTGGAAAAGCTGCACCCGGAGCACGTGTTCGACGTGCTGCACGTGGGCCAGCGCATCCGCACGCTGGAAAAGGACATGCAGCCCGCGCTGGACAAGCTGAAGGCGGCGGAGCTCATCCTCTTCAGCTACCCGGTGTACACCTTCATCGCGCCGTATCAGCTGCACCGCTTTATCGAACTGGTGAAGGAAAGCGGCGTGGATCTGCGCGGCAAATGGGCCACGCAGCTGTCCACCTCCAAGCATTTTTACGATATCACCGCCCACCGCTACATTCAGGATAACTGTGCCGATCTGGGCCTGAACTACGTGCGCGGCCTGTCCGCCGATATGGACGATCTGCTGTGCGGCAAGGGCCAGAAGGAAGCCCGTGAGTTCTTCGCTCATGTGCTGTGGTGCATGGAAAACGGCGTGCACGAGGAACCGTCCGCCGAGGCGTACGAATGCGTGCATCAGCCTGTCACCGTACCGGAAGCGGTGGGGGAGAAGGACGGCGACATCGCCGTGGTCACCAACTGCGCGCACGATGATACGCAGCTTCAGCGCATGATCGACCGCTTCTGCGCCGTCTCCAAACGCAAAGTGCGCGTCATCAACATCGCCGATTATCCCTTCAAGGGCGGCTGCCTGGGCTGCTTCAACTGCGCGGTGTCGGGCAAGTGCATCTACAAGGACGGCTTTGACGAATACCTGCGCCAGACCATCCAGACCGCGCAGGCCATCGTGTATGCCTTCACCATCAAGGATCATTCCTTCGGCGCGTCCTTCAAGCTCTATGACGACCGCCAGTTCTGCAACGGCCACCGCACCGTGACCATGGGCATGCCCATGGCCTACCTCATCAGCGGCGCGTACAGCCGCGAAACCAACGTGCAGACCGTTGTGGAAGCCCGTGCGCAGGTGGGCGGCAATCACCTGGCCGGCGTGGCCACCGACGAGCACGACCCCAACGCCGCCATCGACCGCGTGGCCGCCTCGCTGGAATACGCGCTGGAAAATGCCTATGTGCCGCCGCAGAACTTCTACGGCATCGGCGGTATGAAAGTTTTCCGCGATCTCATCTGGCTCATGCAGGGCATGATGAAGGCCGACCACCGCTTCTACAAAGCCCACGGCCAGTACGACTTCCCGCAGAAGAAATGGCCCACGATGCTCAAAATGTATCTGGTGGGCTTCCTCCTCTCCTCGCCCAAGCTCAAGAGCAAAATGGGCAACGCCATGAACGAAGGCATGATCGCGCCGTACCGGAAGGTGCTGGAGAGAGTGAATGGGGACATAGTTATATGATGAAAAATGGGAGAGAAGAATAGGTTTGGTATCATAATTTAGAATGGTTTCAGTGTAACATGTGTTTCCTCTTGCCATAAACGCTGTTAAAGATGAAATGGTGAGATAAAGTGTTTTTTCAATGGTTATGTAGCGTTTGTGCGTAACCGTCAAATTTCCGCTCACATAGACGCGACTGCTGCCCTGCCTGACAATAAGAGATAGTATCAGTATGGCTTTGTTGGTTCAGGCAGACAGGCGAACGGGGCTGCTGCAGATTCTTGCGCTTCTGCAACAGCCCCTTCAGCGTTATGCGATGCGGAACCAATCCAGCGTGATGCTGCCGGTCAGACGCAGGGTGAAGTCATGCTCGCCTGCCAGCGT
>JAQXJZ010000013.1 GCA_029009515.1 bacterium | reverse complement strand
AAGAAACCGTAAACTTTTTTGCGGATGTATAGCCCATATGCCCCAAATAACAGAATACAGCCATGGAGGTGTGCCATGAACGGATACTTCTGGCTGTTTGCACTGTGCGCTTTGTTTGCCACGCCCGTAACCGCTCATGTGAGGGTGAGGATGGATCACGGCATGCACTACCGTCTTCGCCTGCAGGTGGCAGGTTTGCCGATCATCCGCAAAAGAGAACAGGATGATGCTGCCGGTGAAATAACGCTGCATTCACAGCAGATGGCCAATGGACTGTTCTCGCTGAACGGCAGGATGATGGCCGCGCTGTTCCGGGGCGGGCAGTTCAAACGCGTGCTCAAGGCGTTCCGCCTACTGGATGCGCAGGTATATATCCGCCTGTCCTTTGCGGATGCGGCATATACGGCGCTTGCCTATGCCGCCTTGCGAACCGTTCTTCAAACGGTTCTTGCCTGCCTGCCGGATCCTCGTGCGGTGAAAGGTCATGTGGACGTCAGCTTCGACGCCAAAGGATCAGAGGCGGCTGTTCAATGCATATTTGGCACAAGGCTGGGAATACTGGCCGTAGCAATGATGCGCATGGCTGCGGCTGTCATCCGGCTGCGCCGCGCAGACAGAACGGAGGAAAGATATGCAGAAGCATCCCATTGACGCCATGATGCAAACCACCATGGAGCAGATCCGCAGCATGGTGGATGTCAACACAGTGGTAGGCACGCCGGTAAGCGGTACGCGTGATACCACCATCATCCCGATTTCCAAAGTGAGCTTTGGCTTTATCGCTGGCGGAGGCGAATATGCGGTGGAGGATCATCGCAGAAATGCGGTTATGCCCGAAGCTTTTCCGTTTGCTGGAGGCACAGGTGCGGGCGTGTCCGTGCAGCCGGTGGGGTTTCTGGTGGTGGGCGATGGCACGGTGAAGGTGCTTCCGGCACAATCCGGCAGCGCGATGGAACGCATTGTGGAGCTGCTGCCTCAGCTGGTAGAGGAATACGCCCAGAACGGGGAGAAAAGCGGCAAAACGCGAAACAAGAAGGTCTATAAGACAGAGATTGAAACCATCGACTTTGACGATGGAGGCGATGAAGCGTGAGCAGCAGCTTCATCCCAAAGTTTCGCAGGGCAGCTGCCGTTTTGTGCTGCGCGGTCATGGCAATGTTTCAGAGTAGCGCGCAGGCAGAGCAGGGAGAACGCGTGGAGACAAGCGCGCGTTCTGCCATCCTGATTGAAAAAGAAACCGGCCGTGTTTTGCTGCATGCAAACTGCCGCGAAAAACTGCCCATGGCTTCCACCACCAAGGTTATGACGGCACTGATGGCATTGGAAAAAGGTCAGCTGGACGATGTGGTGACAGTCGGGCGGAATGCCTACGGCGTGCCAGGCACCAGCATTTATCTTTCACTTGGTGAAAGGATCACGCTCCGTGATCTTCTTTACGGACTGATGCTCGCCAGCGGCAATGATGCGGCGGTGGCTATTGCTGAGCACATCGGCGGCGATGTGGAAGCCTTCTGCCAAATGATGAATGATCGTGCGGCGGAACTTGGCTGCACAGATACATGCTTTCTGACGCCGCACGGCCTGCCTGCCAGCGGGCATTACACGACGGCATATGATCTTGCGCTCATTGCAAGCGAAGCCATGAAGCATGAGCTGTTCCGGGAAATGGTGAGCACAAAGCGTGCATCTATTCCGTGGGAAGGGCGCAGCTATTCCCGCATCCTCCATAATAAAAACAAGTTGCTGAGCACCTATGAGGGCGCAACCGGCATCAAAACCGGATATACACGCGCGGCCGGGAGATGCCTGGTATTCGGCGCAAAACGGGATGGGCTGGAAGTGATTGGCGTGGTGTTGAACTGCGGCAGCTGGTTTGAGGAAGCGGCAAGACTGATGGATCTGGCTTATGAACGGTATTGTTCCTTCACTGCGCTGGATGCAGGTGAAATGGTGCGCGTTTTGCCAGTGAAAAACGGAACGCAGGAGACGGTTGTGATCGCTGCGGGAGAACGGCTTTGCGGTCCGATTCCCAAGGATGCTGTGCCGGTGCTTGAATATGATCTGCCGGACGAGATAGCGGTCGGTGTGTCACAGGGAGATCCAATAGGGAGAGCGAGCATGCTGCTCAATGGTGAAGTGCTGGCTACCATTCCGCTGGTAGTGAGTGAGACGCTTGCCAAGCGTGATTATGCTTTCGAACTGGAACAAGTGATTGTCAACTGGCCGCTTCATGTACAAAGCATGGCGGAATAAAGGGAAGGATCAGGATGAAAAGAAATATCCTGATCTTTTTCTCAAAATACGAACATATGTTCTATGTTTGTGATATAATAAATCTGAACACACAAAAGAACGGAGGGAACGCCATGCAACGGTCGATTTATCACATTGACTGTAACAGCTTTTATGCTGCTGTCGAATGCCGCAGACGGCCGGAACTGCGGGATGTTCCCATGGCGGTTGCGGGCGATCCCAAGGACAGGTGTGGCATCATCCTGGCCAAGAACGAGCGTGCCAAGGCCTATGGCGTGAAAACGGCAGAAACCATCTACCAGGCCAAACGAAAATGTCCGGATCTTGTGCTGGTTGCTCCGCATTTTGATGAGTACATGGAGGTATCTCATCAGATCAAGCAGATGTTTGCCGATTATACGGATCAGGTGGAATCCTTCGGCTCGGATGAAGCATGGCTGGATGTGACAGGCTCCCTCCGCTATTTCCGTTCATCTGCTGTGGAACTGGCGGACTCCATCCGCCATCGTGTTATGGATGAGATTGGCATTACAGTTTCTGTGGGCGTCAGCTTTAACAAGGTTTTTGCTAAACTCGGAAGCGACCTGAAAAAACCTGACGCGACCACTTTGATCACCCCACAGAATTATCAGCGAAGAGTATGGCCGCTTCCGGCGGATTCACTCCTGTTTGTGGGCAGAACCGCTGCCGAACAGCTGGAAAGACACTATATCCATACCATTGGCGACGTGGCCCGCACCGATCCTGCCTTTTTGGAAAAGCTGCTGGGCAAAGGCGGCGAGACCCTCTGGCAGTATGCAAATGGCCTGGATGAAACGCGCGTGAGAAGAATGGGCGAAGCAGAGCCGCCAAAGTCCATTGGCAATGGCATGACCTTCCGGCGCGATCTGCTTGGCTGGGATGAGCTGAAGGCGGGGATTGTGGCTTTGTCAGATGAGGTGGCTGCCCGTCTGAGAGCGGAAGGAATGAAGTGCATGGGCGTGCATGTCAACATCCGCAATCCGCAGATGAAGACCATATCGCGTCAATGCCAGCTTTCTGCGCCTACTCATTTGCAGAAGGTAATTGTTGATGCCGCCATGCAGCTGGTCCGTGCAAGCTGGCGTGAGGAGCTGCCGGTTCGCGCGCTTACGGTGACAGCACAGCAGCTGATGGATGAAAACAGCATCCAGGAGCAGATGTGCATCCTTGGACGCAATGCATCGCTTGAAAAGTTTGAGCGTGCGGAGGCGTGCATGCAAAAGCTGCGCCTCAAGTATGGACGCAGCTGTATGGCGATGGGATATGTGGAGAATCAGGAATTGGGGATTCGCCAGTTTCACAGGGAGGGCGTCGAGCTTCCGGGCTTCAGCCATGAAGGATGATTCTGGGAGAAGAACCTTCCACGTCAACATAGTACCGGCGATCATGCCGGCGGTCGAGATAAACGCGCACCGTATCGCCCGGCTCCAGTGCAGGTCGGGACATCAGCATGTCGCTGCGGTATTCGTGGAGCGTGCCATCTCTTTCAATGCGGCAGATTACATACCAAGGATTTCGACTGTTGATGCGGACGGCATAGGAGCGTTCCAGATCCACCACAGTGGCTGTTTCATAGTAGCCTTCGGAGATCAGACGATCCCGTTTTTGCTCTTTTCTGTGCACGTACAGGCAGAATGAACCGCCGATTGCGCCAAAGATCAGCGCCTGGATTCCAAGTACGCCAGATGAAATGCTGAGTACAAGAGGATTGCTTGCAGCAGGTATCAGGATCAGAACCAGACAGATGAGAAGTTCAACTGCCGCAATGATCAGAAAAATGGTGCCGATCATTTTCAGCGGGTGTTTTTTCATGCTGATCACCTCAGCTTTTATTATATTCTCTTCAGATTTGCAGCGCAATGAGCATGATGTAAACAAAAAATAAAAAAATTCGCGCCGAAGGGTTGACAAGTTACGCCGGAACAGGTATAATGATCAACGTTGTGAACGACACAACGTGTAGACCATGGAGAGTTGGCTGAGTGGTCGAAGGCGCACGACTGGAAATCGTGTTTACGTTGATAGCGTAACTAGGGTTCAAATCCCTAACTCTCCGCCAGATGGTTGCCGTGGTGGTGCACGGCGATCTCCCGCGTAAAGAGCAGCTTTGCAGAGCTGCTCTTTTTTGCGTGACTTTAGGAATAGTGTACTCCTATTTGAGCGATTTTGCAACCGGGAATTGATCGGTTTTCTGCTCTTTTATGCCGAAATAGCCCCAAATTTACGCGGAACCCCCCCTGTTTTTGCGCGCAGGCACGTTCGGGCGGGAGGGATCAGCATCCAAAATACGGGGCATTAGAGGCCGTTTTTGGCCATATTGGCACAATCATTTTCATTCGGGCGGGCTCGATCATGCTATTTGTTCGGCGAATGGTATACATTCTACACCAGATGTGGTATAATCAGGGTGGGCGGGTTGAGACGCAGATAATAGTTCTCCAAGGATGTGGGCGGCCACCTCACTGGCCGCCCATGTTCTGTGGCAAATGGTACACTTTTTGAGTTTTGAGGGGAAAAAAGTTTGAGCGAAGCTAACCACCAGCGAAAATCAGATCAAGATCTTTTCTTTTCCGAGGGGAAATACAGCCATTTGCCGACATATCCGGGAAAGCCGTTTCTCATGCCATGGCAGCGTGCGGAGATGTTCCGCATGTTTTGGCCTGTGCGAGAGGCGGCCAGATGCTGGGGATGCAGCTATAGAGCAGCCAGACTATACCTGCTCAGGCATCCGGATGCTGCGGCCTTGGTGAGAGTGAAGAACCCGCGAGGGAAAGTGCGCTGGATTCTGACGGCGAAGGCGGATATTGCCAAGCAATGGAGCGGCCAAGGTAACCCGGATTTCACCGACCCCGAATGGCAGCGGAAGAGGGCGCTGCGGTACTGGCGTCAGCTGAAGAAGCTCACCGAGGAAAGCGAAAGCCCAGGCGAATAATGCCTGGGCTTTTGTGATGCTTGCGCGGATACGCAGCGCAATACTCAGAT
Organism: bacterium; assembly: GCA_029009515.1. Lineage (GTDB taxonomy): Bacteria > Bacillota > Clostridia > Christensenellales > Aristaeellaceae > Limiplasma. Next base: position 5,653 of record JAQXJZ010000013.1, on the reverse strand, counting down.
GCTTGCGCCGATCAGAAGCGCAGCCGCCATCTGCGAGAGTAGTCTTGCCCACCCACCAGCTTGGCTGCGTGTGTCGGCGGGCCTGCGCACGTCGCGCAGGCCTGCACGGCGCGCAGGCCTTGCAGCTTCGCGCGCTGGCCTCGCCTTGCTTGCGCTGCCCACCCAGAAGCATGGCCATGTCCTTTGCTTGGGGTCTTTTGTGTTACTGTTCCCACCCAGTATGTTGCGTGGGTTCGGCCCTGCCCTGCCAACTACCGAGAAAGCTTGAACTGTTTCGTTTGGCTCCGGTGCGGGACCTTTCGCTAAAGATCAGGCTTTAGCGAAAAGTTGCAAGCAACTATTTCGCTAAAGTCCATCTTTAGCGAATAGTTAGCAGGGCAGGGCCTCACCTGTTACTCCGTCCTGCCCACCCGGTGCGGCTTGTCATGGCCTCACCGGCAACGTCTTTCGGGTTGCGTGCGGGGCGCAGTCGCCGTCTCCATGCCTGTCTTGCCCACCCACCAGCTTGGCTGCGTGTGTCGGCTGGCGGCACACAAGGCCGCCGCCTGCAATTCGTCGGCACTTCGGTGCCTCCCAAAGCACCGCCGCCTTGCTGGCGGCGTCGGCCAGCGTGCCGCCTGCCTTGCTTGCGCTGCCCACCCAGCGGGTCAGGGGTTCGCCGCCTGCGGGCGGCGCACCTGCTTCGCAGGCATTAGGGCGGCGAGGTGGGGTTGGTATGTGCGCTGCGTCTTGGGGGGGCTTCGCCGCCGCTGTGTGCTGCTTGCCGCAAAGTGGCTGGCGGCTGCGCCTGCTTGGCGGTGTTGCCGACAACACGGCCGGTTTCGTGCCCCACTCGCCTTTGGCTCGGGGGCCTTCCGGCCGTGCACCCCCCGGGGCGCGGGAAGCCCCCCTCAAGGGGGGCGTTATATCGCGCGCCGCGCGTTGCTTCGCTTCGCTACGCTTCGGGGCAGGCCTTTGGCCTGGCCCCGGTTATACGTGCAGCATGCGTCCTGCGAACTCAATTGCGCGGTCAAGGGCAGTATCCTCCGGCTCATGCACAATCACATCAATGGCCATGCGCTCCTGCATGGTCAGCGGCCAGCGCTTGGCCGCATACTCGGCCTGCTTGGCCGGGTTGCGGAAGTGAGGGTTACCGCGCTTTACCTCAGGCGGAGGCGTACCGGCAGGAAGCCTGCCACGGCTGCCGCCAAGCAGACGCCTGGCATATCTGCGCGCCGTGCTGTAGCTCACGCCCCAAGCCTCGGCGGCCTGTCTGATCGTCCAATACTTACTCATCCCCGTACACCTCCACTCCGTGCGCTCTGGCCGCAGCCAGAGCAACGTCCCGCTGCGTGCGCAGCCGGTCGATGGTGTCGGCTGCGCACTCCATCACGATGCTTGCCCGGAAGGGCTCGCCAACGCCAAGGGGATATTTACCGCTGCGGTCTAACTCATCGAGCCTTGCAGCCCAGTACCGCAAGTCTCTGATCAGGTCGTCCATGTTCTCACTCCTCAATACGGCATAGCATCGTCACCAGCGCGGCCATGGTTGCCAAGGCTCGTCAGGAAGCTGGAAGCCGTGGTGATGCCCTTCTCCTCGTTGCGAATAAGAACCGTCCGAGCATATGCCCAGCTGGGGCGGGGCGCGCACGCTGTATATTCCAGCACGGAGATCACCATATCCGGCTCAATGCCACCGTTGATCATGGCCATGATCTCACGTTCTACGAACTTCGGCATAGCCCGTCCCATGACATCCTCATAGGCTTCGTGAATTTCGATGATCTTTTCGCACGCGCGCGCGCGTGTATTATTATTATTATAATTATTATAATGCGTTTCTGTTTCGTTATAAGATTTCTCAAAGGGTACTACATTAGGGGCTGTTGCTGCACAAGATCTTGTGGTTGCCATGTTGATAACCTCCCGCGTATGATAATACCAGCTATCAGCTGGGAGGCCACGCATATGTTGACAGGGGATTATCTGGTTCAGTTTCTTGACGCCTTTGTTGTTCCGTTCCGCGCACCAAACACCGCAGCATGCTACCGAAGGGCATTCCAATCGCTGCCGGCGTCCGTGCTGCGCACGGAGCTGCCGGCCATCACAGGCTTGCAGCTGCAGGCCGCCATCAATCAGCAGGCGCGCACGCATCCGCGTGCGGCGCAGCTGACATACACGGCGCTGCATGTGGCCATGGCTCGCGCTGTCGCGCTGGGTCTGCTGGCCAGATCGCCCATGGAGGGCTGCCAGAAGCCGCAGTACCATGCCGCCAAGGCGGCGGTACTGACGGCTGATCAGCTGGCCTTGTACATCCAGACGGCCAGAGCAGAGGCGGCGTACCCGCTGTTGCTGCTCATGGCCACATGCGGCCTGAGGCGCGGTGAGGCGCTGGGACTGCGCTGGGATGCGGTGGACCTTGCCAAGGGCGTGCTGCATATCCGAGTGCAGCGCATGCGCGTGCACCACGGCTACCAGCTGCGGCCTCTCAAGTCGGCAAGCTCGCTGCGCTCGCTGCCGCTTCCGGCTGCGGTGGCGCGTGAGCTCGCCGCGATCGGCGTGCGGTCGTTCTCCGGCTATGTCTGCGACATGACGCCGGAGGCGCTGGCCAAGGCGCACAGGCGTGTGCTGGATCGGGCGGGCCTGCCGCATGTCACGCCGCACGGCCTGCGCCATTCCATGGCCACGGCTGCAGCTGCACAGGGCTGCCCCATGAAGATTCTGCAAGCAATCCTTGGCCATAGCAAGTACGAACTGACCGCGAACCTCTACGCAGACCATCTGGGCGCCGATGCGCTGGCGCCGTATCTGGCCTCCTTGGCCGTGGCTGTGATGGGGTAAAGGCGTCAATTTTCAAGATGCTTCGGAAAGCCTTGCCATGCAAGGGTTTCGGCCATGTTCGCGCGCACGACTGGAAATCGTGTTTACGTTGATAGCGTAACTAGGGTTCAAATCCCTAACTCTCCGCCACAAGGAAAAGCCTTGAAACATAAGCGTTTCAGGGCTTTTTTATGTTTAAAAACGGGCGTTGACCCTTTCATTTACCCTTTACAGCTCCGAAAGGGGTTATTGTGGGATGGATTCGATATACCTCTGCATGCGTTCGGCGGAGGCTTTTTTCATGGCTTCTGTGACATGACCATAGGTGTTAAGCGTAAAGCCTGCGTCATGATGTCCGAGGTTCTCTTGCACTGTTTTTACATCGTCACCGGCTTGCAGGGACAACACCGCGTAAGTATGGCGCATGTCATGAAAGCGGACGTTAGGAATCCCTGAAGCCTCCACGCACTGTTTGAAATGCTTATAGGCCGTCTTGTGGCTGATGTGCTGCCCGCGTGCATCGGTAAAGACGAGATCGGGAATATCTGGCTTCCATTCGCTACCGGCAAGCATGCGTCTTTCCAACTGCTCGCGGCGTATCTCCCGCAGTTCATCAAACGCAAAGGGTGCCGGATGAATCACGCGCGTTTTGCGGTTTTTAAGCGGTTGTAGGGTGCATACTCCGCCTTTTTCGGTGGGCATGTATAATTGTCGGTCAATCGTAATAAAGCGGCGTTCCTTTTTGCTTGCTTTTTTACGCAATATGCACTATGCTGTATCCATGCCCCATCGATCAATTGAGAAAGGCAGAGACAAATGGATATTCTGAACTATCTGGAACAACAGGCCGTTCAGCACGGCCCCAGCGGACACGAGTACGAAGTGGCGCAGTGGATGAAAAGCCTCTTTGAGCCCCTGTGCGACTCCGTGACCATCGATCCGCTCTTCGACGTGATCGCACTGAAAAAGGCGACGATCCCCACCAAGGATGGCTCCCCTGCTCCCCGTGTGATGCTGGCCGCGCATCAGGATGAAATTGCGCTGATGGTAGCGGATATTCTGGATGACGGCTCCCTGCGTATGGGCAACGTAGGCGGCGTGGATCCCCGCATCCTGCCCGCTTCCACCGTCACCGTTCACGCCCGCAACGCCAAGGGCGGCTATGTGAAGCTGGAGGGCGTGGTGGGCGCGCTTCCGCCCCATCTGATGAGCGACGCCGACCGCAAAAACAACTATCAGCGTGAAGAGCTGTTTGTGGATCTGGGTCTGAGCGCCGAACGCGTAAAGGAACTGGTGCACATTGGCGATCTCATCACCCTCAACGGCCCTGCTACGCCGCTGCTCAACGAACGCTGCGCTGCCAAGAGCATGGACGACCGTGCCTGCGTTGGCTGCCTGCTGGAGGCTGCCGAACGCCTGCAGAAGATGGGCCACGTGTTTGATATCTATTTCGTGGCCACCTCGCAGGAAGAGGTCGGCTCCAAGGGCGCGTCCGTAGCCGCCTATGCCATCGATCCCGATCTGGCCGTCGCGCTGGATGTGACTCATGCCACGCTTCCCTCCAGCCGTCCCGACAGCACTGTTCCGCTGGACGCGCCCGCGCTGTCCATGGGCCCGTATCTGCAGCCCAAGCTGGTGGAACGTCTGCGCAAAACCGCCTCCGACCACGGCATCAAGCTGAATCTGGAATCCTGCTCCCGTGCCACCTGGACGGACGCTGATGACATCCAGATCGCCCGCAGCGGCATTCCCTGTGCGCTGATTGATCTGCCGCTGAAGTACATGCACACCTCCGTAGAGCTGCTGGACATGAATGTTCTGCGCGAATGCGGCAGGCTGCTGGCTCATTTCCTGAGTGAACTGGACGAAGGGTGGGACGAAAATCTATGGATCTGAAAACGATTTGCGAACTGCCCGGCATCAGCGGCCGAGAGGAAATCGTGCGCAAAGTCATCTATGACGAATGCGTGGAAAAGCTGGGCAAGGAAAATGTGATCATCGACCGCACGGGCAACGTCATCGCCCATCTGGCCGGAAAGAATCCCGATGCGCCCCATGTGATGGTAGCTGCGCATATGGATGAAGTGGGCCTGATGGCCATTTCTGCCACCGAGGACGGACTGCTTCGCGTATATGCCATCGGCGGCGTGGATTCGCGCGTGCTGGTATCCAAGCGCGTGAAGGTTGGCTATGGCGAAAATGCTCTGAACGGCGTTATCGGCGCAATGGCCATCCACCAGCAGACGGCGGAGGACCGCAAGCGCGTGCTGGGCGTGGATCAGCTGTATGTGGATATCGGCGCAAAGGACAAGGCAGAAGCCGAAGCCAAGGCTCCCATCGGCACGCCCATCACCTTTGATACCCCCTACCGCACCTTCGGCGACAACAAGGTGCTGGTAAAGGCGCTGGATGACCGTGTGGCCTGCTACAACCTGCTGCGTCTGCTGGACTGCAAGCCCGAAGGCGATACCGATTTGGTGTTCACCTCTCAGGAGGAAGTAGGCTGCCGCGGCGCTTATGGCGCTGCCTTCCGTCTGAATCCTGATGTGGCGCTCGTGCTGGAAGGCACCTCCGCCAACGATGTAGGCGATGTGCCCGCCCACCAGCAGGTGTGTCCGCTGGGCAAGGGCGTAGCCATCAGCTTTATGGACCGCGCCACCATCGCTCAGCCGGAGATGTTCCGCGAGATGATGGCGCTGGCTGAAAAAGCCGGCATCCCCCATCAGGTCAAAATGGCCGTGGCTGGCGGCAATGACAGCGGCCCTGCGCAGACGGCCCGCACCGGCGCAAAAACCTGCGTGCTCAGCGTGCCCTGCCGTTACATCCACAGCCCCGTCACCGTATGCGATCTGAG
>JAQXJZ010000012.1 GCA_029009515.1 bacterium | reverse complement strand
ATACCCCGTCAGGCAGTTTGTGTATGACACCGACGAAGGCAAGGAACTTTCAGAGAGCATAGCAGATCTGCAGGAACTGCTCGAAGCATACCGCACAGGATTGCTATGAATGAAATCCGCTGCGGCGGGTGAAATCTGCCTACGGCAGGTGAAATCCGTCCGGGGGACGGGTGAAATCTCCTGCTGAAGCAGGAGGATTGGAGTTAGAGGTCAGGAGAGGAAGCGAATTGACTTCTATTCCCCTGCGCTCAAGCGAGCCGGGAGGCCTTCCGCCGACCGGCGGTCTGACCCATCCAACAAACAAGAATCCCCATACCGTCAAGCGAGCCGCGACCCCTTCCGGGGAGCGGCGGTCTTAGCAGCAACCCTAAACACAATAATCCCCCTCTGCGCCTTCCAAAGGAAGGCGCAGTCTGGGGTGCAGGGGCACTGCCCCTGCCCGCCGGAGGCCCCCCGTTTCGTCCCACCGTCTCCGTTTCACGTGAAACAAAAGGAGGTTTTTCCTTATGGCCGTAACCTTCACGCCTGCGCAGCAGCAGGCCATTGATGCGCGCAACCGGGAGCTGCTGGTGTCGGCGGCGGCGGGCAGCGGCAAGACTGCTGTGCTGGTGGAAAGGATTGTCGATCTGATTGTGAAGGACGGGCTGAGCATCGATCGGATGCTGATTGTCACGTTCACAAGAGCGGCGGCCGGCGAGATGCGCGAGAGGCTGGAAAGCCGGCTGGCTGCGGCTGGCGAAAACGACGCGCGCCTTGCACGTCAGGCCGATCTGGTGGCCGGGGCGCAGATCTCCACCATCCACTCGTTCTGCCAGAAGACCGTGAGGCAGCATTTTCAGCATTGCCAGATCGACCCGCAGTTTGGCCTGTGCGATGAACGCACCCGCGAGGCTTTCTACCGCGAAAGCATGGAGGAAACGCTGGACTGGCTGTACGTGCGCGCCCATGAGGACGAGGACGTGAAGGCGCTGTGCGCCAAGTTCAACGAGCGCGAGATCAGCGCCATGCTGGATTCGCTGTACCGTTTTCTGATGTCCAGGCCGGACCCCATGGAGTGGCTCAGGGTTCACGCCATGAAAACATGGCGGAAGGATACGCTGGATCAGGAGCCCATGGCCGTGGCCTTCTGCCGCGAGGCGGGTATGATCATCGAAGGCATGCGAAGCCTGTGGCATGAAAGCAGCGAGGAAGCAAAGCACGATCCGGCGTTTCCGGAAAAATATCTCTCCACCATCCGCGATGACGGCGAATTGATCCGCGAAATCAGCGATGCCTGCGATACCGGCCTGACCGCCCTGATGCAGAAGATTGCATCCGCCAAGTTCAGCCGGCTGCCCGTGGTGCGCCCCGCTACCGGCGATGAGGCAAGGCTCAAGGAGCGCTTCACCGACCGCCGCAGCCGCATGAAGGACATGGTGGAGGAAATCGCCAAGCTGCTGCCTGCCGACGTGGACGCAGCCGTGAGCGATCTGCAGGCCATGGCGCCCGCCAACCGCGGGCTGGCCAAGGTGATGACCTCTTTCCACGAGCGTTTCGGCGAAAAGAAGCGCGAACAGGCCGTGATCGATTTTAACGATCTGGAGCATATGACGCTGTCCATCCTCAAGGATGAGCAGCTCAAAAAGGAGCTGCAGGGGCAGTTCGACGCCATCTTTGTGGATGAATATCAGGACGTGAGCGAGCTGCAGGAGGCCATCCTCAATGGCCTCAAGAGACCGTGGGATGAGAAGCATCCGCAGTACGCGTTCTATGTGGGCGACGTAAAGCAGTCCATCTACCGCTTCCGTCTGGCCGAGCCCGGGCTGTTCCTGGGCAAGCTGAACCGCTTCCGACACGATGCGGACGCGGAAGAGAGAAAAATCATCCTCAACCGCAATTTCCGTTCCCGCGAGCCTGTGCTGGACGCCGTCAACCGCGTGTTTGAGCACGTCATGGACAGTCGCGTGACCGAGATTGATTACGACGACGACGCCAAGCTCTACCCCGGCAATCCCGCGCCCGACGGCCCCGTGACCGAGCTGCACATTCTGAGCACGGAGGAAAGCCGCGCCCAGAAGCAGGCCATGTACGAGGCGGCGTTCATCGCGCAGGACATTCTGGATCAGGTGCGCGAAGGCAAGGCTGAATACCGCGATATCGCCGTGCTCCTGCCCGTGAGCAAGGGCATTGCCGACAAGGTGGAAATGGTGTTCACCCGCGCGGGCATTCCCGTGTACTGCGAAGGCAGCGGCGACGCCATGGGATCGGAGGAGGTCACGCAGCTCATCCAGTACCTGACGGTGCTGGACAACCTGATGAACGATGTGCCGCTCCTGAGCATCCTGCGTAGCCCCCTGTTTGAAATGAGCGAAAGCGAGCTGGCGCAGATCCGCCTGATGAAGCCGGAAAAGGAAGCCAGCTACCTGACCGCGCTCTCCTTCGCCGCCGAGGAGGCGGATGAACCCCTGCGCACCCGCTGCAAAGAGGTGCTGCGGGTGATGGAGGAGGAGCGCTTTTACCTGCGCAGCATGCCGCTTTCCCAGTACCTGTGGGATTTTCTGGGCCGCAGCGGCCTCTACGCGCACTACGGCGCGCAGACCGGCGGCGAGCTTCGTCAGGCCAACCTGCGCATGCTGTGCCACCGCGCCGCTGATTACGAAAAGACCCACACCGACGGCCTGCATGGCTTTGTGGAAACGCTGCTCATGGACGGCCCGTCCGATGAGGGCAGCCCCACCGTCATCAACCCCTGGGACAATGTGGTGCGCATCATGACCATCCACAAGTCCAAGGGTCTGGAGTTTCCCACCGTGTATGTGATGAACCTGGGCCGCAGCATGTTTGGCCGCGCCAGCAGCCGCGCCGTGAGCGTGCATGGCGAGGTGGGCTTTGGCATGGGTTATGTGAACGAGCAGGCCCGCACCAGGCGCGCAACGCTTTTGCAGGGCGCCATTGCCCTGCGCGAAAAGAACGCCGAACGCGCCGAGCGCGCGAGGGTTTTGTATGTGGCGCTCACCCGTCCCAAGAGCCGACTGGTGATGGTGGGCTGCGAAAGCCCCAAATCGCTCGACCCGGATGGGATGGATGAGCTGCGCAGCAATCCGTCCGACGTGTACGCGGTGCGCAGCGCGCGCAGCTATCTGGACTGGGTGGTGCAGTGCGTGCAGCCGCATGACGAGTTATCCACACAGGAAGCAAGGAAAACACAGATGGAAAATGAGTTTCCCTCAGAATCCACAAGTTTTCCACAGAAAACACGGCCTTGGAAGGTCGTTTTCCACATGGATCCCGCAAACGGTATCCCGAAAGCGACCAGAAGTGACATCACCCCCATCCCCCTGTCCCTTGCGGCCACTGAGGATAAACCTGTGGAAAACTTCTTTCTGCCCCGTTCGGCAGAGGATCCCATCGCGCCCAGGCTGCACTTCGGGCATCATCCGCTCAAGGTGGGCGTGACCGCGCTGTGCCGCGCCATGGACGAGGGCGAGGCGCTCAGCGCCGATGAGGAAAGCGCCGAAACCAAGCGCTTCCCGCTCACCTCGGCGCAGCCAAAGCTGCTCAGCTCCCTGCCTGCGCGCCCGGCCTTTCTGGAGCCGCCCAAGGAGGAACGCGCCCTGATGGTGGGTGTGGAAACCCACCGCATGCTGGGGCTGATTCCGCTGGACGGCGTGCGCAGCCGTGTGGATCACCCCAAGGCGCTCTACGCCTTTGTGTGCAGCGAGTGCGACCGGCTGATGGATGCGGGCGTCATCACCCCCGAGCAGGCGGACTGCATCGACCGGCGCATGGTGTGCCGCTTCTTTGAAAGCGATTTGGGCAGGCGCATGCTTGCATCCACCACCGTCATGCGCGAGTGGCCCTTCAACCTGCGCGTGCGCGAGCCCTTTGCCACCATGGTGCAGGGCGTGATCGACCTGTGTTTCATGGAAAACGGGCAGTGGGTGCTGGTGGATTTCAAAACCGACCGCGTTGAAAGCGCCGCCGATCTCTGGCCGCGCTACCGCCGTCAGCTCTCCTTCTACCGCCAGGCGCTCATGACCGGCACGCCTTATCCCGTCAGCGAGGTGCACCTGTTTGCCCTCAGGCTGGGAGAATCATTCGCGGAAAATGACCTGTGACACAAATTTGTGACAAAAATATTTCATTTCACGGGAAGAAAAACATGCATTTTGTACGTTAAAATGATGGGAAGATGAATATTCGGGCTTGATTTTCCAGCGTTTTCCCTGTACAATATGCTTGATGCAATATCGTAGCATCTTTGTAACATTTACGACTGACTTTTCCAGTGAATGGAGTGAAGCAATATGAAGGAAAGAAAGAGTGCCTCCGCCTCCAAGCGTATGGCCATGGCCGTGATGCTGGCGCTGGTGTGCCTGCTGCTCACCGCCTGCTATATGGAGCCGGACCGCGTGGTGGATGGCGACAACGGCCTGACGGTTGGCGATAACGCCCAGAACTTTGACACCGTCATCACGCCCACCCCCACCGTTACCATCACGCCTACCCCCGCGCCCACCAGCAGCGCGGTGGACTGGTCTGAGTGGGACTTTGGCGCCGATACCGCTACCAACCCGCCCAGCCAGGTGCTGCCCACTTCCGGCAGCGTGGTTATTCCCACGCAGGCGCCTTCCATCATCACCGCCACCGTGGGTCAGACCGCTACCGCCACGCCCCGCCCTACCACCTCCACCAGCGGAAGCACGACCACCACGGGCGTGACCACGCTGAAGGTGGGTTCTGAAGGCGCGGACGTGAAGCGCATGCAGCAGCGTCTGAAAAATCTGGGTTATTACACCGGCAGCGTGGACGGCGACTTTGGCGCCGGCACCGAGTTGGCTGTGCGCGATTTCCAGGCCAACAACGGACTGAGCGTGGACGGCAAGGCCGGCAAGCGCACCCTTGAAGTGCTTTACAGCGAAAATGCCAAGAAAAAGACGGCCACCTCCGTGACCGCCAAGCCTTCCACCAGCACCTCCACCGGCACCACCACCCGTCCCACCCAGAACACCGCCACCATGTACACCAACGGCAAGACGGATATCTACCTGCGCCTTGGCAACAGCGGCAGCCAGGTCAAGATCCTGCAAAACCGCCTCATCGTGCTGGGCTACCTGACCGGCACCGCGGACGGCGAGTTTGAAGCCACCACCGAGGCCGCCGTGAAGGCCTTCCAGAAGCGCCACGACATTTGGAACGACGGCGTTGCCGGCCCCACTACGCTGAGCATGCTGTATTCCTCCTCTGCCAAGAAGGCCACCAGCGTGGCCGGTCACCTGGGCGCGCTGAAGGAAGGCGCCGTTGGTGACAGCGTGCGCACCCTGCAGAAGAATCTGCGCACCCTCGGCTACTACTCCGGCAGCGTGGACGGCGACTACGGCGCCGGCACCACCGCAGCTGTCATGGCCTTCCAGCGTGCCCGCGGCCTCACCGCCGACGGCGTGGCCGGCAAGGCGACCCTGAACGCCATCCAGTCTGCGCTGGGCGGCGGATCCTCCTCCTCTTCCGGCAGCACTTCCGGCAGCAAGGACAGCCCCGAGAACTACGGTCTCACCGCTTCCAGCAACGGCTACTCCAGCCTGTCCAGCAGCTCTTCTTCCTCCAAGCGCAACGAAGTGACCGCCCTGCAGTCCGCCCTGTCCGCCACCGGCTACTACTCCGGCACTGTGGATGGCAGCTACGGCGGCGGCACCGAGAAGGCCGTTGAAAAATACCAGCGCGCCAAGGGTCTGCGCGTGACCGGCGTGGCCGGCCCCACCACCCAGCGCCTGCTGTACGGCGGCACCAGTGAAAGCGGTACCTACTCCAAGCTGCAGACCGGTTCCTCCGGCAGCGCCGTGAAGCGCCTGCAGTACGCCCTGTACGAGCTCAAGTACTACGATGGCGACATCACCGGCAAGTATGACTCCGCCACCGAGAACGCCGTGATGGCCTTCCAGGAGGTCAACGGCCTCTACATAGACGGCATTGCCGGTCAGGACACGCAGCGCAAGCTGTTCAGCTCCAACGCGAAACCGTCTAATATTTAAGGGGGACGCCAAGGGCTCTGCCCTTGGATCCCGGCAGGGGGCTGAGCCCCCTGCATCCCGCACACCGCGCACCTAAAAGGTGCGCGGTGTTTTTGTGTGTTGATTGTTGAATCTAAGACCGCCGCTCCCCGGAAGGGGTCGCGGCTTGCTCGAGCGCAAAAAAAAGAAGTCAGTTCGTTTCCTCTCCTGACTTCTAACTTCAATCCACCTGCTTCAGCAGGTGATTTCACCCGCGAAGCGGATTTCACCTGCCGAAGGCAGATTTCACCCGCCGCAGCGGATTTCACCTGCCGAAGGCAGATTTCACTCCGCCTCCGGCGGCATCACACCAGTTTCAGCGCCGGAACCGCATTCAGCTCCAGCTCCGCCAGCTCGCCTTTCTTCAGCCGGTAATACGCCGCAGAACCAATCATGGCCGCATTGTCCGTGCACAGCCACAGTTCCGGCATGCACAGGCGGAAGTGACGCTTCTTCGCCAGCTTCTCCATCTGCGTGCGCAGGCGCTTGTTGGCGCTCACGCCGCCGGCGATGCACAGTGTGCTCAGTCCGCTGTCCTTCAGGGCCAGCATGGCGCGCTCACACAGCGTATCCACCACGGCCTTCTCAAAGGAAGCCGCCAGATCGGCGCGCGGCAGCTCCTCGCCCTTCTGATCCATCTTGTGGCAGGCGTTGAGGAATGCCGTCTTGAGGCCGGAAAAGCTGAAGTCATACTTGCCGTCCGGGTTGGGGCGCGGCAGCTTGAGATAGTTCTCGTCGCCGCCTTCGGCCAGCTTCGACAGCAGCGGGCCGCCGGGATAATTCAGCCCCAGCACGCGCGCGGCCTTGTCGAATGCCTCGCCGGCTGCATCGTCCATGGTCTGGCCAAGGAGGGTATAATCCGCGTAATCATTGACGCGCACCAGATGGCTGTGGCCGCCGCTGACCACCAGGCAGATGAACGGAGGCTCCAGATCCTGCGTGGTGAGGAAGTTGGCGCTCACGTGGCCTTCGATGTGGTTGACGGGAATGAGTGGCAGGCGCGTGGTGTAGCTGAGGCCCTTCATGCAGTTCACGCCGGTCAGCAGCGCGCCCACAAGGCCGGGGCCGTAGGTGCAGGCCAGCGCGTCGATGTCGCCAAACGTCATGCAGGCTTCCTTCAGCGCCTGATCAATCACGCGGTCGCACGCATCCACATGCGCGCGGCTGGCAATCTCCGGCACCACGCCGCCGTAGAGCGCGTGGGTATCCACCTGCGAAAAGATGACTGAGGACACGATTTTGCGGCCATTTTCGATGATGGCGCAGGCGGTTTCGTCGCAGCTGGATTCCATGGCAAGGATGCGCACATTTTCCTTCTGGCGCAGGGCTTCCAGCTTGGTTCGCATTTCCTGTTGGGTGTTCATGGCGTAGGAAAACTCCTTTGGATCTGCTGTATGTGGTGAAGGATATCTTGACATACGTAGCTGAAACGTTTTTTGATATCCGGATTGGTGTATCTCAGCACCGTGATTCCAATGCTGCTCAGATAGGCGTCGCGTTCGGCATCTTTGCTAAGACCGACTGCATCATAGTGCTGCGATCCGTCCAGTTCGATGACCAGCTTTGCCGTGGCAATGTAGAAATCTGTGATATATGGGCCGATGACCTTCTGCCGGTGGACGGTTTGAGGCAGAAGTTTGAGAAATTCATACCACAAGCGGCGTTCTTCGGGGGTCATACGGCGACGAAGGGTGCGGGCGTTGGGGGTGAGGGTGCCGTTGTATGTTGTGTTTGGCATGCTGATGTACCTTTGGAAAGGCTTCGGCGAGGAACGGGCCACCTCATCAGGCCCTCCGGGCCAGCTTCTCCTCAAGGAGAAGCCAACGTGTTGCTCGACTTTTTCTGCTTCGTTGACTTGAGTGCAAGGAAACGAACGCTGCTCATTGGCTTTTCCTTGAGGAGAAGTCAACGTGTTGCTCGACTTTTTCTTCTTCGTTGACTTGTGTGCAAGGAAACGAACGCTGCTCATTGGCTTTTCCTCAAGGAGAAGCCAACGTGTTGCTCGACTTTTTCTGCTTTGTTGACGTGAATGGAAGGAAACGAACGCTGCTCATTGGCTTCACCTTGAGGAGAAGCTCCGCGGAGCGGTGATGAGGTGGCCCGTTGACGTCAGCTCAATTCCTCTTTCCCACAGTCAAAACAATGCACAAAGCAGCAAGCAGCACAGCAGCCACCGCGCCCACCGGCGCAATATACTGAAAAAACAAATTCAGCGGGAACAGCTGCATGATGGGCTCTCCGTACGGGAAGATGCCGCCTCTGATAAACACCTTGTGCAGCACCATCCAGAAGGAGTGGAAATCCGCCATGGCCCAGACGAGCACCAGCGCAAGGAGCGCCATCAGCGCAAGCACGCCCCAAAGCGCACGCCGCCGCTGCCAGCCGCCCAGCCACAGAAGCGCCACCCCGGCAGCCATCAGCAGCGCAATCACCCACGGCGCAGCCTGCACAGCCGCTTTCACCTCGGCCATGTGGATGCTGAAGGCCTCCGGCACGCCCGTGTGCGGAATGTGCGGCTGCCATGCGTCCTTCTCGCCGCGCAGATAGCCCATGGTTTCCGCCGCAAAGGCGCTGAGATCGCTTTGCGATATTCCCAGCGCCTGCATGTTGACGGTTTTCACAAGGGCTTGTTCAAAGCGCGGTACGCTCAGCGCAGGCGCAAGCACCGAGATCAGCAGCACACATGCCGCCATCAGCGCGCCTGCAAGCATGCACAGGCCCTTTTTCATTACTGCATCTTGAGGAAGGCGGTGATGAAGCCGTCGATGTTGCCGTCCATCACTTCGTCCACGTTGCCCATTTCATAGCCGGTGCGATGGTCCTTGACCATGGTGTAGGGCTGGAACACGTAGGAGCGGATCTGGCTGCCCCACTCGATCTTCTTCATCTCGCCCTTGATGTCGGCCATCTGCTCTTCACGCTCGCGCTCGCGCAGCTCCAGCAGGCGGCTCTTCAGGATGCGAAGGCAGACCTCGCGGTTCTGGATCTGGCTGCGCTCGTTCTGGCACTGGGCCACGATACCGGTGGGGATATGGGTCATACGCACGGCGGAGTCGGTACGGTTAACGTGCTGGCCGCCAGCGCCGCCGGCACGGTAGGTATCGATGCGCACTTCTTCCATGTTGATCTCAAAATCGTCGTCCGCATCCATGATGGGCGCAACGTCCAGAGAGGAGAAGGAGGTGTGGCGGCGCGCGTTGGCGTCGAAGGGAGAGATGCGCACCAGACGGTGCACGCCGCGCTCAGAGCGCAGGAAGCCGTAGGCGTTTTCGCCCTCCACCTGGAAGGTAACGCTCTTCACGCCGGCTTCGTCGCCATCGAGGAAGTCGTTGACGGTCACCTTGTAGCCGTGGCGCTCGCAGTAGCGGGTGTACATGCGGTAGAGCATGCCGGTCCAGTCCTGGGCCTCGGTTCCGCCAGCGCCGGCGTGGAGGCTGAGGATGCAGTCGCAGTGGTCGTAATCGCCGCGCATGAGGGTTTCCAGCTCCAGCGCGTCGGCGTCCGCAGTGAGGGCGGCCAGCTCGCTTTCGCATTCCTCGGCGATGGATTCGTCGTCGTCTTCCATCAGCAGCTCCAGCATGGCTTCCACGTCATCGGCGCGGGCGGACAGGCTGGCCACATGGCTCAGCTTGTTTTCAATCTGGCTCACCTTACGGTTGACGGCGGTAGAGCGTTCGAGGTCGTTCCAGAACTCAGGGGCGTTCATTTCCTCCTTGAGCTCTTCCAGCTCCTCGCGCAGCTGGGGCAGATGCAGGGCGTCAGACGCCTTTTCGATGGTGTCGCGGAGTTTGGCAAGATCCTGCTTGATGATTTCCTGATTGACCATGGTGGGGTCACTTCCTTTATGTGTGGATGATTGGGATGGATGTTGTTTGGTTGACGGCCGATTCTGGCCTTGCGTCTTTAGTTTGTTGAGTTCGTCGGGGCCCGCTCCGCTAGGGCCAGAGGATCAGGGGGGATTTCGATTTCCCCCCTTAGATCCTCTGGACTCCTTTAACCCCCTAAACACGACCAGGGGTAAACCCCTGGACCCCCGTGTGCGGGAAGGGTAAGTATAAAGGAGCTGGCTTTATCAAGTAACTGTCGCCATTAGACCCGCCTCACCTTTGCCCAAGGGCAAAGCGAGGCTACAGGTCATATTCAAGCCGCTCACGCAACCTGAAGGAAAAAGAATACCCGTCGCTGGGGTCCAGGGGTATCCCCTGGTCGGAGAAAGGGTCAGGGAGTCCAGAGGGTCTAGGGGAAACCTCGATGTTTCCCCTGGATCCTCTGGCCGCCGGAGGCATCTCCTGTTCCTCGTCAGCTCAGCTGACTAAGAACCCAACATGCGCGGCGAAGCCGGCGCACGAAAAACACTTACTTACCGCAGCAATGCTTATATTTCTTACCACTGCCGCAGGGACAGGGCTGATTCCTGCCCGCAGCACCGGGCGTGCCCTTGTTCACCGGCGCGCCGCTGCGCTTGGCCTGTCCGTTGTCCCCGCCCTGCAGGCTGGCGGTGGTGTCCTCCAGATTCACCTGACGGCGGCGCTCCGGCAGGCGCTCGATGCGGCTCTGACACAGACGGCGCACGGTTTCCTCGCGGATGGAATGCACCATGTCGTTGAACATGTCGTAGCTTTCCATGCGGTATTCCTGCACGGGGTCGCGCTGGCCGTAGGCGCGCAGGCCGATGCCTTCGCGCAGGCTGTCCATGTCGTCGATGTGCTGCATCCAGTAGCGGTCGATGGAGTTGAGCAGCACCACGCGCTCAAATTCGCGCATGTCCAGACCCAGCGAGCCAAGGTATTCCTCGCGCTCGGCGTAGAAGGCGTCGGCTTCCTTCTTGAGGCTTTCAACCAGCTGGTCGTTTTCCTCCATGGTCTTGATGGCCTCGGCGTACTTGGCAAAGGTGCCGGGCTTTAGGCACAGGGTTTCGAGATAGCGGGCCGCATCGTCCACGGACCAGTCAAAACTGCCCTCGCCGGAGAGATTGCGTTCGGCGCAGGAATCAATGAGCAGGTGCATCATGTTGACGATGTTGTCGCGCACGTCGTGGCCCATGAGGATATCGCGGCGCTGGCCGTAAATCAGCTCGCGCTGCTTGTTCATCACGTCGTCATACTGCAGCACGCTCTTGCGGATGCCGTAGTTGCGGCCCTCGATGCGCTTCTGCGCAGCCTCGATCTGCTTGGTGAGCATGCCGGCTTCCAGCGCCTCGTCCTCGCCCATGCCCAGCTTTTCAACCATGGGGGCGATGCGCTCGCCGCCGAAGAGACGCATCACGTCGTCCTCGAGGGAGATGAAGAACTGCGTGCTGCCGGGGTCGCCCTGACGGCCGGCGCGGCCGCGCAGCTGGTTGTCGATGCGGCGGCTTTCATGGCGCTCGGTGCCGATGATGTGCAGTCCGCCCAGCGCCATCACGCGCTCGTGCTCCGCGTCGGTTTCCTTCTTGAAGCCGTCGTGCAGCTCGCGGTAGCGCTTGCGGGCGTCCAGAATGATCTGCTCCACGTTTTCATTGTGGCCGGTGGCGGCTTCGATGATTTCATCGTCGTAGCCTTCCTGCCTCATGGCGCGGCGGGCGAGGAAATCCGGGTTGCCGCCCAGCAGGATGTCGGTGCCGCGGCCAGCCATGTTGGTGGCGATGGTCACAGAGCCCACATGACCAGCCTGCGCGACGATCTCCGCTTCCTTCTGGTGGTTCTTGGCGTTGAGCACCTCATGCTTCACGCCGCGCAGCTTGATAAGGTGGCTGAGCATTTCGCTGGTTTCCACGTTGACGGTACCCACCAGAATGGGCTGGCCGGTAGCGTGGCGCTTGACGATCTCCTCCACCACGGCGTTAAACTTGCCGCGGCGGGTCTTGTAAACCATGTCGTTGAGATCCTTGCGGATCATTTCGCGGTTGGTAGGAATCTGCACAACGTCGAGGTTGTAGATGCCCTGGAACTCTTCCTCCTCCGTCTTGGCCGTGCCGGTCATGCCGGAAATCTTCTTGTACATGCGGAAGTAGTTCTGGAAGGTGATGGTGGCCAGCGTCTTGCTTTCGCGCTCCACCTTCACGTGTTCCTTGGCTTCGATGGCCTGATGCAGACCGTCGGAGTAGCGGCGGCCCACCATGAGGCGGCCGGTGAACTCGTCCACGATGATAACCTCGCCGTTCTGCACCACGTAGTCCACATCGCGCTTCATGATGGCGTGGGCGCGCAGGGCGGCCAGAATGTGGTGGTAGAGCTCGGCGTTCTCCATGTCGGCGATGTTTTCCACGCCGAAGGCCTGCTGCGCCTTGGCAATGCCCTGCTCGGTGAGGGCGACGGCCTTTTCCTTTTCTTCGATGGTGTAGTCGTCCTCGTTGCGCAGACGGCTCACGAAGCGGTCGGCCTTCTCATACAGGTCGGTGGACTTGTCGCCCTGACCGGAAATGATGAGGGGCGTGCGGGCTTCGTCGATGAGGATGGAGTCCACCTCGTCCACGATGGCGTAGCTGTGGCCGCGCTGCACCATGTCCTCCTGACGGATGACCATGTTATCGCGCAGGTAGTCAAAGCCCATTTCGTTGTTGGTGCCGTAGGTGATATCGCACAGGTAGCTGGCACGGCGTTCTTCGTTGGTCATGTCGTGCACGATGAGGCCGACGGACAGACCCATGAAGCGGTAGATTTTGCCCATCCACTCGCTGTCGCGGCGGGCCAGATAGTCGTTGACGGTCACCACGTGTACGCCTTCGCCGGAAAGGGCGTTGAGGTAGGCGGGCAGGGTGGCCACGAGGGTTTTGCCCTCGCCAGTCTTCATCTCGGCGATGCGGCCCTGATGCAGGCAGATGCCGCCCACCACCTGCACGGGGTAGGGCTTCATGCCCACGGTGCGCACCGCAGCCTCGCGGCAGGCGGCAAAGGCATCGGGCAGGATATCGTCGAGGGTTTCGCCCTTTGCAAGGCGGGCTTTGAACTCAGGCGTTTTGGCCTGCAGCTGCTCATCGGTCAGCTTGGCATATTCGGCTTCCTTGGCCAGCACTTTATCGGCGATTTTCTGAAGCTTTTTCACTTCCGCCTCGTTGCCCTGACCAAAGAGCTTTTTGATGGAATCCATAAGGGCCATAAGGGTTGTTCTCCTTATTGTTGAAAATGGAGCGCATGTAAAGGAAAGACATGCGAACTCAACTTCTATTATAGCATGGAATAGCGGGATTCACAAGGTGCGGCGTTTGACGAACAATGGGGTGTTTCACGTGAAACATGCGGGTGTGGAGAATATGGAGTGTTTCACGTGAAACAAACATCTCTCTTGCAATCCACTCATCAGAATGCTATCATAAACCGTTCCCAATCCGTTTTAAGGAGGCGTCTGCTATGTCCGAAAACAAAAACCTGTGGCAGATGATTAAATTCACCTTATTCTCCATCAGCGCCGGTGTGATTCAGGAGGGGCTGTACCTCGTCCTGTTCAACGCCCTGGGGCTGTCCTACTGGTTCAGCTATCTGGTTTCCCTCGTGGCCAGCGTTTTGTGGAATTTCACCTTCAACCGCCGCTACACCTTCCGCAGCGATGCGGATGTGAAGCGCAGCATGCTGCTGGTGGCGCTGTTCTATGTGGTGTTCACGCCGGTGACCATGCTGGGCGGCCAGTGGCTGGTGAACCACGGCCTCAACGGCAACGTGGTGCAGATTGGCACCATGCTGCTCAACTTTGTGCTGGAGTTTCTCTACCAGCGCTTTGTGGTGTACCGCGGCAGGATTGACACCAACGATGTGGCCAGGCGTGCCGAACGGAGGAAGCAGGGTGCGTAAGATCAACCGCAAGAGTCTGATATCCTCGCTTCTGTTTGTGGTGCTCATCGGCCTGCTGGTGTGGTACCTGTACGCCAACCGCGCGGATCTGGCGCAGCTGCTCACGCTGAACGCATCCACCGTGTGCTGGATGCTGGTGCTGGCGCTGGGCGCATGCGTGATGAACGGCCTGTACCACAAGCTGATTCTGGACACCTACCATCTTCCGCTGGATACGGTGGACTGGCTGGGCGTGGTGTTTGTGGCCAATGCCATGGCGTATGTGCTGCCGATGAGGGCGGATCTGATCTTCACGGCCACGTACTACAAGCGCACCAAGAATTTCTCCTACACCAAGAGCGCCAGCGTGGCGGCAGGCAACATTGTGTTCAGCATCCTGTTCGCGCTGGTGCAGATGGGCGCGGCGCTGGTGTGCACGGGGCTCATCGAGGGCGTATGGCCGGGGCTGTTGTGGCTGATTCTGCTGGTGGGCGTGGTTGGCACGGCGGCGTTTCTGATCATCGCCGGATGGTTTGGCGACCGGATGCCCGCGTTTCTGGCCAAAATCCCGTACCTGCAGAAGATTGTGCAGGGCTTTAACGAGCTGATCCGCAACAAGCAGCTGCTGGTGAAGCTGCTTCTGTGCCTGATTGTCAACAACATCCTGCACCTGCTTTTGTACATGGCGTGCTTCCGCAGCATCGGCATGGAGGTTACGCTGTATCAGGCGCTGTTTTACAATAGCGTCAGCCGCATGGTCAGCCTTGTGGCCATCGTGCCGGGCAACATCGGCATTGCGCAGGGCGTGATGGGCGTGGCCGGCAGCCTGATGGGCGATGTGTTCCAGCAGGGCGTGATGGTGAGCCTGCTGCAGAGCGTGGCGCTGATGGCGGTGTATATTGTGGCAGGAGGCGGTTTTGCGTATCCCGTTTGGAAACGGTATACGCAAAAAGGGAAGAAGTGAAGGAGTGAAGCGTGCCTTCGGCACGTGAAGTTGCCTGCTTCGCAGGAAGATTTGAGTAAGATATCCAAACAGCAAACGCCCCTTGGTCAGATGAGCGGTCTGATCAAGGGGCGTTGCTTTATGATTGGAGATCACTTCTTCGCGGGAACGATCTCAAGCCAGTAGCCGTCTGGGTCTTTGATGAAGTAGATGCCCATGCCGGGGTTTTCGTAGCAGATGCAGCCCATCTTCTCGTGCAGAGCGTGGGCGGCGTTGAGATCGTCGGTGACGAAGGCGAGGTGGAATTCCTCATCGCCCAGGTTATAGGGCTCCTTGCGGTCCTTCAGCCACGTCAGCTCCAGCTGGAAGGTTTCGCTGCCGTCGGCCAGATAGACGAGGGTGAAATCCGGCTTTTCGTTGCGGCGCACTTCATGCAGGCCGAGGGCTTCCTTGTAGAAGGCCAGGGATTTGTCCAGATCCAGCACGTTGAAGTTCTGATGCACCATTTTGAACGTCATGTCGTCTTCCTCCTTTGATCAGGTGATGTCCACGGGCAGGTCGGTATCGGCAAAGGGATCTTCGCCCTTCACGGGGGCGGGCTCCACCCGGCGCTGGGCCATGGGCAGGTCGTCGAAGTCCTTGGGCGGCTCGATGATGTGGATATCCAGCAGGGAATCGGTGAAGCTGAGATTGGCCACCACGCCGGGCTTGGTGAGGGCGAGCACCTCGGTATTCAGGTTGCGCGCGCGGCGGGCAAAATCGATGGCTACCTCGGGGCGCTCCTGCCAGTGCATGGGGATGAACACGCGCGGCTTCATGGTGAGCACAAAGTGGTTGGCGCCTGCGTCGTACATCATGCCCTGGCGCGGATCGACGGGGAACATGGCCACGTCGATATGCTCCTGCTTGATGGGCTCGATGGCGCTGTAATAGGCGGCCTCGGCGGCCTCAATCTCGCGCAGGCTGCTTTCCTGCCGCCAGTGCCACAGGTTGAGATCGCCCGCGTGGAAGATATGAAGCCCATAGGCGGTCACCAGGAAAGCCACGCCCAGATCGGTGCTTTCAAAGGCCTTGACGCTGATGTTGTCGCTCAGCACCTTTTCCTGACCGGGCGCGATGCGCTTGCCCTGCGTACCCACCGGCACGTCGCTGGACACGATGTAGGTGACGGGCAGGCCTTCAATCTTCCACTGAAACACGATGGGATCCATATGATCCGGGTGTGCGTGGCTGATGAAAACGTAGATGTGCTCAAACGCCGAGAGGAACTGGCGGTTGATGCGCCCCACCTCGCCAAGGGTGCGGCCCTCGCCCTCCCAGTAGTCAAACACCAGCAGCGTGCCACCTACCTGCACCGAAAAGCCACTGTGGTAGTGGTAGATGATCTTGAGCTGTTTTTCCATGACAAAAGACGCCTCCATACGTTTGATATCTGTATGTAAAAACCACATCCGCAGCCTCAGGCCGGGATGGATCTATTACAAAAAGATGAATCGCCTGCTGGATGCGTCTGCCCGTGCACAGCCCCTACATAATCAGGTTTTTGGCACGTTTCGCTTCTTTGATCGGATGAGCGTAGTATAGCATGGTGAAAGATCAGTGTCAATGGAACGACAAAAAGATTGAAATATCTTCCAAATGAAATCGACATCTTTTGTTCACAATGCAGATTTTGTGGAGAATAAAAGTACGGTTTTTGCTGATTTTCGTAAAAAAGTGGTGGATGGGTGGCGTAGGGAACGAGAAATAAGGGAAGAGTGGTGAGAAAGTTATCTTCTTGACTTCCCCATCTCCCCCGTGCTACAATACAGCCATCAAGAACGTTAGGAGCTGACAGGATGATTTAAGAACTTCTGCCCCCTGTGAACCAATGGCGAACAGGACATGCGCAAAGAGAAAAACCAACCCGCGCAATTGTGCGAGGGCTGGCTTTGCTGTGGCGGAAGACTTGAGCATCCATGCGTCAGGCTCTTTTTCTGTGCAATTTCATAGGCTTTTTGGCGTGTCCTGTCGGGATGAACCCCGAAGGAGATTGTATGCAGTTATCCATCCGCAATGTATCTTTTCAGTATGAGGGCAGTTATGAGCCCGTGTTTGAACAACTCAATGTCAACCTTGACACCCGCTGGCGGCTGGGGCTGGTGGGGCGCAACGGGCGCGGCAAGACCACCTTGCTCAGCCTCCTGCTTGGCAGGTATCCCTTTCAGGGAGCCATTGATCTGCCCATGGAGGCGGTGTATTTTCCCTTTCAGGTGGAGGATGAAACCGAGCTTGCGCTGTTTGTGATGCAGCGCTGCGCGCCCGCGGCCGAGGACTGGCAGCTTTTGCGCGAGATGAACAAATTGAAGCTGCCGGAGGACGTCCTCTACCGCCCGTTTGACACGCTCAGCAAGGGCGAGCAGACCAAGGCGCTTCTGTGCGCGCTGTTTGCGCGCGAGGATGTGTATCCCTTGATCGACGAGCCCACCAACCACCTCGACGCCCATGGCCGCGAGCTGGTGGCGGATTATCTGCGCCAGAAGGACGGCTTCCTGCTGGTGAGCCACGACCGCGCGTTTCTCAACCGCTGCATCGACCATGTGTTTTCGCTCAACAAGAGCGATGCGTGGGTCATGCAGGGCAATTACGATACATGGCAGAAAAGGCTTGACGACCACAACGCCTACGAGCTGGAGCGCAACGCCATCCTCAAAAAGGACATCTCCCGTCTGGAGGAAAGTGCCCGCCGCACCGCCCAGTGGAGCGAGCGTGTGGAAAAGGGCAAGTTTCACGTAGCGCCCAGCGAGGTGGCGGCGGTGGACCGCGGATACGTGGGCGCGCGTGCTGCCGGGATGATGAAGCGATCCCAGAACACCCTCAAGCGCCGGGAGCGCGCCATTGAAGAAAAGAGCGCCCTTCTGCACAATGTGGAGCAGGTGGGCGAACTGAAGCTCACCACCCTCGCCCATCCCAAAAAGACGCTCGTCAGCGTGCAGGATGCGTCCGTCTGCTACGACGGCCAGACCGTGTGCGAGGGCATTTCGTTTGAAGTGCTTCAGGGGGACCGCGTGGCGCTCTCCGGCCCCAACGGCTGCGGAAAGAGCAGCATCCTGAAATGCCTGTGCGGGCTGAGCGACTGCCTGCAGGGGCAGGTGCGCGTGGCCAGCGGGCTCACCATTTCCTATGTGCCGCAGGACAGCGCAAGCGTCATGGGCAGCATGCGCGAATACATCGAGCGCAATGCGCTGGACGAAACGCTGTTCAAAAGCATCCTTCGCAACATGGACTTCGGGCGCGAGGCCTTCGACCGGCCGCTGGAAACGCTCAGTCAGGGCCAGAAAAAGAAGATCCTGCTGTGCAAAAGCCTCTGCACGCCTGCGCACCTGTATATCTGGGATGAGCCGCTCAACTACATCGACGTGCTTTCCCGCGTGCAGGTGGAAAACCTCATCCTCCAGTACGCGCCCACCATCCTGCTGGTGGAGCACGACCGTATGTTTCTGGAAAAGGTGGCAACGCGCGATGCGGTGCACATCCACCGTCAGGCGGCCATTTCGCCCTGAGGGCTGCGGATGAGCATGAGCACGTCGGCCTCTTCGCCCGTCAACGCGTCGATGTAGACGCGGTACTCGTTTTCCTTCCACCATCCGGCAAATTCCCAGCACAGGCGCTCGCCGCCGCGCTCGGGAATGACGCACAGACTGGCGTGGGTGATGGTCAGCTGCGGGCTGACCTTTGCCTGCGCCTCTTTTTGCGTAAGCACGGGAGAAAGATTAGGGCGGATGGTATGGTTCATGAGGTAGTTGTTGGCCTCCAGCCCCACCAGCTCGCCGGTGTCCATGCGGATCTGCACCTTGACCAGATCCGGGTAGAGCAGCGCGCCGTGCTGTACGGAGACGAAGTTGATGACCGCCATGCCGCCGTACACCTGATAATGGGTGGACTGCATGTCGCCATAGCCCCGGCTTACCAGAAAATCGCGCGCGGACTGGGTGCATTCCTCCAGGGTGAGCCCGGCTGAGAAAGACGCGTGCTCCGGCATGATCCACAGCATCTGCCCGCCCTGCACGGTTACGTCGGCGTTGAGCACCGTGCCGTCATGCAGACGCAGCGTCACGCCGTGGCAGGGAATCACGCCGCCGCTGGGCACGCTGGCTTCGGCCTCGTCCACGCGGTGCTCCCCCACAAACGCCACCGCATTGGCGATGGCTTGCTCCTGCGTGATCTCCCCCACGCCCAGCGCCTTGGGCGTGCCGCCGTGGCGTGCATCGGAGAACGCGCCGTCATAGATCATGCTGGGGTAGTCCATGCCGTGATCCGCATCCGCCACGGCTTCCAGCGGGCGCTCGCCCGCCTCGGCAGGCGCGTAGAACACGCTGTGCGAAAGCAGCGTCAGCCCGCCTGCATCTGCCGTGGCCAGCTGGCCGGAAAGCAGCGCGCACTGGCGCTGCAGCTCGCTGAGTTTGGCAAGGGTCATGTCGTCCAGCCTTGCGCCGCTGGCCGCGTAGAGCGAAAGCCCCAGCGTGTATTCGCCCAGCTGGTTGCAGAACTTGACCGTGTCGCCGATAGCGGCATGGCTCAGCGGCAGCGCGCTCAGGCTGATGACCACGCCGTCGGCCTGACGGCTCACGCCGGTGAGCAGCTCCACCTGTGTTTTCAGCGATGCGGCGGCGGGCAGCTTGCTGAGCTTGACCGTGATGGACGCAAGCTGCTCCTGCGCCTCGGCCCAGCGCTGCTGTGCGGCGGAGGACAGCACCCGTTGCGCGTCATCCGCCTCGCGCTGGGCGGCATATGCCCACGCGCCTGCGCCCAGCAGCAGCGCAAGGCAAATGAGCAAGGGGATGGTTCTTTTCATGCGGTCCTCCTCAGATGGCAAAGTTGTGCTTGCCGATGCTCAATTGCACCTCGCGCGTCCAGATCCACTTGTTGGTGGAGGTGACGGGGTTGTAGTAGTACAGGCAGCCGCCGGTGGGGTCCCACCCGGCCAAAGCATCGCGCGCGGCGCGCAGGCTGTCCTCGTCCGGGGTGAGGTTGATCTGCCCGTCCAGTACCGCGTCAAACGCGCCGGACTGATAGATCACGCCCGCAATGGTGTTGGGAAAAGACGGGCTGCGCACGCGGTTGAGCACCACCGCCGCCACCGCCACCTTGCCCACATACGGCTCGCCGCGCGCCTCGCCGTGCACCAGCCGCCCCAGAAGATAGGCCTCGCTTTCGGTGGAGCTGGCGGCGGATACGCTGGCGCTGCCCAGATTCACGCCCAGCGCGGCGGCGGTGCTGGGCCCCACCACGCCGTCCACCGTCAGGCCGTTTTTGCGCTGAAACCACACCACGGCGTCGTAGGTCTGCTTGCCGAACACGCCGTCGGCGCTGCCCTGCATGTAGCCGTACTGGATCAGCTTTTGCTGAATGCGCCGCACGGCCTCGCCCGTGGAGCCCCACGCGACGGTCTGGCTGCTGGCGTGGGCGAACATGAAAAACAGCGCAAAGGTGATGAGGGCCAGCAGGAGCTGGAGCATACGTTCCAATGTGCGGGTACGCATGGTTGCACATCCTTCCCTGGGTGGATTGTCTTTCCAGTTTGCCCGGAAAGAGGGTTGGATATGCAGCTCGATCTTTTTCGTTTTTTCTTGTTTCTTGACGCCGACTTTCTCATTCAGGCAGCACAAAGCCCATCAGCATGCTGATGGGCTTTGTGCGTCTTTCTGTGTTATTCTCTTTCTTCCATAAAAGCAAAGGCTATTTCCGCACCGTCGGGATCGCTGCGCAGCCTCATGTGCACCGTGACCTCCTCCGGCCTTGCGCCATCCGGCAGCGGAAAGGTGTTTTCCTCTGCAAACGCCGTCTGTTCGCCCCCGTACTGGAAGGCGTACAGCGCATCGCCCCAGCAGTCCATCTGCAGCA
Source organism: bacterium (assembly GCA_029009515.1). Taxonomy (GTDB): domain Bacteria; phylum Bacillota; class Clostridia; order Christensenellales; family Aristaeellaceae; genus Limiplasma. The sequence goes on along the minus strand of JAQXJZ010000012.1, from coordinate 20,714 downwards.
CGCCGCCCGAGATGCTCTCGCTACGGTAGGCCAGCACATCCGCCGCATCCGGCTGCACGCCGTAATGATCGGCCAGAAGCCCCATCACATGCTGTGTGTACTTCTGCGCGCCCCGGCGGTTGAGATGCCCCGCATCGGCAAAGTCCTGCGCGGTCAGGCAGATGGCGGAAAGTTTTTGCAGGCTGTTGTCAAACAGGGTGATGCGGCCGCATTGCCGGCTGATGGCGTACAGCCTGCGCAGATCCTGCTGATACCCCTCGGCATAGTGCGCCACCGGCGCGGCGATGAGCCAGATGGAAAAATCCTTTTCTTCGGCCAGCGCGATGATGCGCTCCAGCGCCTTCTGATTTTCGGGGTGCAGCGCGCCCTGTGCGGGTTCGTCCTCCGGAATCAAGTAGTACGCGTCCATGTCGGCAGGCACGTAATCGCGCTGGAAGGTGAAGTGATGATAGGGCTCGTAGCCGGGAGCCGGGGCTTTTTCGCCCCGCTGCCAGCGCGTCCACATGGCCGTGGGGCGGAACAGCTGGAACACACCCGCAGGCACGTGCTCCAGATCCATCACTTTGGCCAGCGCCTTGGCCTTCTGCCAGTAACCGGGAATGCCGTCAAAGCTCTGGTACACCACGCCGCGCAGATCGCCGCGCATGGTGGCGTAGTTGTCCACCATGAAGGGGTTGCACTCCAGCACCACAATGTCCGGCACCTGGTAGTGCAGATAGGCTTCCAGCATGGCGGCCACAATGCCACCGTTGGCGCTGGAGCAGCGCAGCAGCTGCACGTTTTTGTCAAACGCCTGCGCCAGCACATCGGTGTCGATGCTGGCGTAGGTGTGCGAGTTGCCGGTGAACAGCACATCCACCTTTTCCGCACGGCGGATGTCCCGCCAGCACGGCGCGACGGTGCTTTGGTCAAACAGCGCCTTGTCCAGCGCCGCGACCAGCGCGCAGAGAATCAGCGCAAAGCAGAGGAGACGTGCGGTGAGTTTGTTTTTCATGAGCGCGCCTCCTTAAAAACCAACGTAGATGAACGACGATGCGGCCAGCGAGCCGTACCGCCCGAAGAGGATGATGAGTGTGAGCAGCGCAAGGCAGATGCCCCAGCGCAGCAGGATTCCCCGGCTGGCGATCCACTGCGCCGCGTTTCCGCGCTCGTTCCAGCCGTCCAGCGTCACCATGGCCGCAATGGCCAGCACGCAGCAGATCATCTCCGGCAGACTCAGCCCCACCTGCGCAAGGCTGAATGCGCCGCCCGTGAACAATCCGCCGAGCACCGCCATGGCCTCGGCCACGTTCAGCGCACGGAAGAACACCCACGCAAAGCACACCAGCGCAAAGGTGCAGACAACGGACACAGCGTGCGAAAGCCTTGCAGGCAAAGGCTTTTTCAGCCGCTGGCGGATGGGCGAACTCAGCTTGCCCGCCACCTGATACACGCCGTGCAGAAGCCCCCATACGATAAAGTTGAGGCCTGCGCCGTGCCAGAGGCCGCTTACGAAGAACACGGCGATGACGTTCAGGCACCAGCGCGCGGTTTTCACGCGGCTGCCGCCCAGCGGAAAGTAGATGTTTTTGCGCAGCCACGCGGACAGCGTCATGTGCCAGCGCCGCCAGAAATCCGCAATGGAAGCAGCCAGATACGGCTGGCGGAAGTTGGGGCTGAGTTTGAGCCCGAACAGGCTGGCGCTGCCCAGCGCAATCATGGTGTACCCGGCAAAATCGGCGTAGAGCTGGAAGGCGTAGAAGAGGATGGCGATGAGGGACGCGCCTGTGGTGATGGGCAGGCCCTGTGCGGCGGAGGCATACACCTTGTCCACCGCCACGGCCAGCCGGTCGGCAACCAGGGTTTTCTGCGCAATGCCCAGCAGGATGGTCACAAGCCCCAGCACAAACTGCTTTTCGTCAAAGGGCTTCTCCTCGTCCAGCTCGCGCATGAAATGCTGCACCGGCTCGATGGGACCCTGCATCATCTTGGGAAAGAAGCTGACCGCCAAAGCGTATTTGCCAAAGTGGCGGACGGGTTCGCACTCGCCGCGGTATACATCCGCCAGATACCCGGTGACCTGAAAGATATAAAAGGAAATGCCCACCGGCATCGCCAGCGAAAACGCCGGCGCGCTGGCCTCCAGCCCCAGCGCCCACATCAGCCGCGTGAGGATGCGCAGGCCAAAGCCCAGGTACTTGAACACAATCAGCAGCGCAAAGCAGATGCCCAGCGAAATCCACAGAGCGGCTCTGGCCTTCTTCGTGCCGCGGTTCTGGTGGATGAACCTTGCGCCCGCATAGCTCACCACGGCCGATACGCCCATCCACAGCAGCGTATCCGCGCCCATCGACGCGCCGAAAAGCACGCTGAACGCCAAAAGCGTCCACCAGCGCAGCCTGCGCGGCAGCAGGTAGTATGCGGCAAGAGCGGCCATGAGCAGCGCGTAATATCCCCATGAAATAAACGTCATTGTGTCACGCCTCCTGTTGCATGGGCAAAAGACTGGTTTCATCATATCACAGATTCACCCAAAAGGCCACGGCAGGCATTTCGTTACATGTAAGATGTGCCTGCAAGCATGAAAAGAAGGATGTTTCTTACAAGGGGGTGGCAAATGGGCAAAGCCTTGTTTTTTCTTGGCTTTTGGGCATAATGACCATGTTTCGATGGAAAAAAAGGTCGTTTTTTACGCAGCAAACGCCAAATACCCCTTGACAGAAGTTCCAGGATTTCTTACAATAGATAAGGTTAACCATGTAATCGATTTCCACGGAGCGTTTCACAGCGCTCTGATACCATGGAACTGGGAGGCAAAAACCCGATGTCTTACGTTACCTTCGTTCCCCAGAATCCCATCGGCGAAACGGCCGATCCGGGTATTTTTGTTCAAGGCGTGCATGTGCCCTCTCCCCTGACGGAGCAGAGCGGCGTGTGGATCAAAACCGCCGGCAGCGCCATCCTGCTTCAGGATACGTACCGCCTGTCCACCTGCGAATCGCCCATGTGGCTGGTGGTGGATGACGGCGGCGTGGTGTTCCAGCACCGCGATATGGAAGTGACGCTCAAAAAGGGCGAATGCGCCGTTTTGCCCGCGCAGACCGAGGGCTGCATGGTGCTGCATGCCAAGGACACCCGCCTTTTGTGGCTGACCGTGGACGGCCCGCTGACCGAGAGCTTCATGCGCCAGATGAACGCCTTCAACCGCGTTCCCGCCAAGCAGGGCATGCTGCCCAGCATGGTCATTCTCATCCGCCAGATCGTGCAGGTGCTGGTGCGCCACACCGGCACCTCTGACGCCAGCTTCCAGCTGCAGCAGCTGCTGTGGGGCCTGATTGCCGCGCACAGCGGCCAGAGCGTGGCCACCAGCGCCACCCTCAGCCACGAGATCGCCCGCGTGGTGGACGCCCTGCGCGCCTGCCGCTACCGCGACGCGTTCTCCCTGGCCGATATGGCCGCCATCAGCCGCATGCCGGTGGAAACCTTCCGCAAGCGCTTTACCTCGGAGCTTGGCATTCCGCCGCTGGGCTACCTGCAGTTCCTCAAGATGGAACGCGCCAAGACCCTTCTGCGCGACGGCATGAGCGTGCGCCAGACCGGCGTGGAGATCGGCATGCCGGATCCCTACCACTTCTCCAAGCAGTTCAAGCGCATTGTGGGCATGAGCCCCACGGCGTACCTCAAGCACGTGGGCCGCGAGGATCACACCTTCTACCCCACGGAATTGTAATTACTTACACTTTTCAAGCCCTCTTGAAAGGTGAAAAACCTGTGGTATACTAATGTGCGCGGGCATATCGAGCCCGCCTGATCATAGCAAGGAGTGATATTCTTTGATCCGCAAGATTGGTATTCTCACCAGCGGCGGCGACTCCCCCGGCATGAACGCAGCAATTGTGAGCGTTGCGCGCTGCGCGGCGGCCCACGGCATTCAGCTCATGGGCATCAAGCGCGGCTATAACGGCCTGCTTGGCCTGAGCGATAATCCCATGGATGATATCACCGCTCTGGATATTGAAACCATCCTCAATATTGCCGACATGGGCGGTACCTTCCTGCGCACCGCGCGCTGCACCGCCTTCAAGGAGGCCGACGTGCGCCGCGAGGCTGTGAAGCACCTGCGTGAGCTGGGCATCGACGCGCTGGTTGTCATCGGCGGCGACGGCAGCTTTACCGGCGCCATGCGCCTGTGCGAGCTGGGCATGCCCTGCGTGGGCATCCCCGGCACCGTGGACAACGACCTTGGCTACACCGAAATGACGCTGGGCTTTGACACCTGCGTCAACGTGTGCGTGGACGCCGTGCGTTCCATCCGCGCTACCTCCCGCAGCCACGACCGCCGCGGCGTGGTGCAGGTCATGGGCCGCTACTGCGGCGACGTGGCCATGCAGACCGCGATGGCTACCGGCGCTGAAATGGTCATCGTGCCTGAGATGGAGTGGAGCGTGGAGGAGATCTCCAACCGCTTCCAGGAGCTGAGCAAGCAGGGCAACTACCGTGCCACCTGCATCATTTCCGAGCACTGCTGGGACAACATGAAGGAGATTGACACCTGGCGCGACTACATGCACCAGTACGATCCCGACATTCATGAGCACAGCAAGATCAACGCTGAGCGTCTGGCCAGCATGATCCAGCACATGAGCGGCTGCGAAACCCGCGCCACCGTTGTTGGCTACACCCAGCGCGGCGCTCTGCCCACCGCCAAGGACAGCGCCTTCGCCTTCGAAGCCGGCCATCTGGCGGTGCAGCTGCTCAACCGCGGCATCACCAACCAGGCCATTGGCATCCGTCACGGCCGCGTGTTCCACATGCCCATCGGCGATGCGCTGATGATGAAGAAGCATTTCGACCGCGAGATGTACGAGCTCATCAACCACCTGTAATGCAAACAGCCCGCATTCCCCCATCGGGACTGCGGGTTTTTGATTGAAGATCAACAGAAATGAGGAGATAGGCATGACCTGGGATCTGTCCGTATTCTACACCGGCTTTGACGACCCCGCCCTGCGCGCGGATATCGAGGCCATCAAAACCGCCGTGTCCGGCGCGGAAGCCATGCTGGCCGTGGAAGAAAGCGCCAAGGACAAGCTGGAAAAGTTCATCGACCTGGAAGAGACCGTCACCAAGCTGCTTGGCAGCGCCTTTGCCTACGCGCAGCTGACCCTTGAGGCCGACAACGCCAACGAAGAAGCCCTGCGCGTGGTGGACGAGCTGAGCCAGCTGATGGTGGACGTGAAGCTGATGAACAGCCGCCTGACCCGCTATGTGGGAAGCGTGGACAATCTGGAGGATGTGATTGCCTCCAGCGAGAAGCTCAGCGCCAACGCCTTCGTCCTGCGTGAGGACGCCAAGGCCGCCGCGCACATGCTGCCTGCTGAAATGGAAAAGTGGCTGCTGAAGATGAGCCTCAACGGCGGCGATGCGTTTTCCAAGCTGCGCGATCGTCTGATGGGCGGCCACATGGTGGACTACCGCGGCGAAAGCCTGCCCCTGCCCGCTGTGCGCGGCCTGGCCTACGACGCGGACGCCTCCGTGCGCAAGGACGCTTACGAAGCCGAGCTGGCCTCCTACGCCAAGGTGGAAACCAGCATGGCCTACTGCCTGGGCGCCATCAAGGGCGAGGCGCACACCATGTGCGAGCTCAAGGATTATCCCGATCCGCTCACCCAGACGCTGGACGAAAGCCGCATGGATCACGAAACCCTCGACGCCATGTGGACCGCCATCCGCGAGGCGCTGCCGGACTTCCGCCGCTACCTGCGCAAGAAGGCCGAGCTGCTGGGCCACAAGAACGGCCTGCCCTTCTATGATCTGTTTGCGCCCATGGGCGAAAGCAGCCGCACCTACACCGCCGAGGAAGCCCGCGAGCTGCTGGTTTCCACCTTCACCCGCATCAGCCCCGATATGGGCGCGTTCATCGATCAGGCGTTTGAAAACCGCTGGATCGACATGTATCCGCGTCAGGGCAAGAGCGGCGGCGCGTTCTGCTGGGGCAGCCACGACAAGAAGATCAGCCGCATCCTGACCAACTTCACCGGCAGCTTCTCCGACGTGTGCACGCTGGCGCACGAGCTGGGCCACGCCTGGCACAACCGCTGCATGGAGCAGAAACCCCTCCTGCTGGCCGATCCGCCCATGCCGCTGGCCGAGACCGCGTCCATCTTCAACGAAACGCTGCTGATGAACGAGGTGCGCAAGCACGCCGACGCCGCCACCGCCTTCACCCTGCTGGAAAGCAGCCTGCAGGACGCCACCCAGACCATCGTGGACATCTACAGCCGCTTCCTGTTTGAAAGCGCGGTGTTTGAGGCCCGCAAGACCCACATGCCCACCGCCGCCGAGCTCAACCAGATGATGCTGGACGCCCAGATGCAGTCCTACGGCGAGGGTCTGGACCCCGATGTGCGCCATCCCGGCATGTGGCTGTGCAAGAGCCACTACTACAGCACGGGCCTGCACTTCTACAACTTCCCCTACGCCTTCGGCCACCTGTTCGGCCTCGGCGTGTTTGCCAGGTATCTGGAAGAAGGCGCGGCCTTCCTGCCCAGGTACAACGCCCTTCTGGCCTCCTGCGGCGCGGACACCATCCCCAACGTGGCCGCCAGCGTGGGCATCGACGTGCGCGACCCCGACTACTGGCGCAGCGCGCTGAGCGTGATCCGCAAGGACATCGAGGCGTTTGTGAACGCGTAAAGCAAGTGCAATGCAAGAACCCCCGGCACGGAAACGTGCCGGGGGTTTTGTGTGAAGTGTGGAAAAAAATCAGATCTTCGCATCCCACAGGCCGCAGAAGCTGTCGATGGGGTCCCTGGCGGTGAAGGCCTCGGGGCCGGTGAGGAGCTTTTCAACAACGGCTTCCATGGTGGCGGGCTTGGAGTCGTAGGCGTTGATGTAGGTGCGCAGCTGGGGCACGTCGGCCAGCATGGTGGGCAGGTTGACGCTCAGGCCAACGACGGGCAGCTCGAACACGTACCACGGAATCTCGCCGCCGCCCTTGGCGATGCCGAAGGAGGGACGGCCCGCGGCCACGTCAAAGAGGGTGATGACCAGATCCTGCTGGCTCTTGAAATCCTCGATGGCGTTCTTGCCGGCGAAGTACACGTTCAGGCTGGGCTTTTCGCCGCGTTCGATCTGCTGCTTGATCTTCTCCAGCGGGCTTTCGTAGATGAAAGCGTCGAAGCCCTTTTCGATCAGGCGGTCGCGCAGATCCTCAGCCGGGGTCTTCTGAGCGGAAGCGCCGCCCATGGCCAGCTTCATGAGCAGATCCATGGGGCCGGCAGCGCCCTTGACGTGCACGATCATGATGCGCTTGTACTTGTCGGGGGTCAGGGGCAGCACGCCCTCGTCCTTGTACTTCACAAGGGTCACGGCGTCGGGCACCAGCTCGTCCTTGGCCTTCTTGTTCAGCCCCATGTGCGCCTTCAGCCCCAGAATGCGCTTGAGGGCTTCCGCCATGCGCTCTTCGCTGATGACGCCGGTCTGGTAGGCGCTGAGCATGGTGGCAAAGTCTTCCTCGGGATCGTTGAAGAACAGGAACATGTCGCAGCCGGCGTTGATGGCGGCGGGCAGCATGTCCTTGCGGGGCATGCGGTCGGTCATGGCCACCATGTGGCTGGCGTCGGTCACCACCATGCCGTTGAAGCCCAGCTTGTCGCGGAGCAGGCCGGTCATGATCTCCGGGCAGAGGGTGGCGGGCATCATTTCCTCATCGGTGATGCCGGGCTTCACCTGACGCATATAGTTGGGCATCATGATGTGGCCGCCCATGATGGCGTCCAGGTCGGCGTCGATGAGGGTCTTGTAGACGTGGCCGAAGGTGGCCATCCACTCTTCCTCGTTCATGGAGTTGATGTTGTTGGCCATGTGCGCATCGCGGAAGTCCTCGCCGTTGCCGGGGAAGTGCTTGGCCGCGCAGGCAAAGCCGGGAATGGTGTGCGCGCCGTCCAGATAGGCCTTGCTCATCTCAGCCACGCGGGCGGGATCGCTGCCGAAGGCGCGGGCGATGATTTCGTGGTTTTCCCAGTTCTGGTGGATATCGCACACGGGCGCAAAGGCCATGTTGCAGCCGATGGAAGCGGCCTCTTCGTTGGCCATGCGGCCCAGGTCATGCGCGTACTGCACATTGCCGGTGGCGCCAATCTTGATGCCGGGGGCGATGTAGGTGCCGTCGGAGCAGGCGCCGGCGCCGCCGTTTTCGGTGTTGCAGGCGATGATGACGGGCACCTTGGCGTACTTCTGCAGGATGCGGTTTTGCATCTGCACGTACTGGCCGGGCATGTTGTTGTAGCGGCAGCCGCCCAGGTGATACTTTTCCATCAGCTCGCGCAGATACTTTTCATCCATGCCGGCGGTCAGCTGGAAAAAGAGCTGACCCACCTTTTCTTCCGCCGTCATACCGGCGATGGTGTTTTCCACCCACTGAATGTCCTCGTCGCTGAGGGAATAGGGCTTGGCTTTGAGGTTGACCATGCTTCTCTCTCCTTTGTGTCAGTTTCCGCCAAGGTTGGACAGGAACGCGTTGATGAGGTTCTTCTGGTAGGAGCCGGCATACTGGCCGTTTACAAGACGGTCAAAGCCTTCGGAGATGAACTGCTCCCAGCTGGCCTTTTCACCCCTGACGAGGATGGGATAGTAGAACACGCCGTTTTTGCGGGCGGCGTCGTAGTCGCCGGGCGCGTCGCCGCACATCACCACGTGGCTGAGGTCGTAGCCCTTCTTGAGCAGCTCGGCAATGCAGTACGCCTTGCTGCCCACGTTCTGCGCAAGCACGATATCCGTGTGCTCCAGCAGCCCGTAATGCTCCCACTCCTCCAGCACCGCGTCCAGATTGGCGCTGGACACGATGGCCACATCCGCGCGTTCATGCGCAAAGGCCAGCGCTTCCCTGGCCATGGGGAAAGGCAGCTTCTTTTCGTCGGGCAGGAGCGTGATGGACTGGTTGACCGCCTTGCTCCAGCTGAGCGCCTTTTTCAGCGACACGCTTTCGGGATTGGCCTCGATGGCCTTTTCCAGCGCGCCGTTGGACAGCTCCGGGCTGGTTTCCGCCCACGCGGTGAGCGTGTCCAGATCCTCGATGCGCGTATACGTTTCGTCAATCTCACCCAGCGCCATCACCAGACCCTTGAAGCGGTTGATGCCGCGGGTCATGGTGTAGAGGTTGATGTCGTTCCAGCGCCTGAGGATGGGCTCCGCCCAAGCCTGAAGCCCCCACTCGCGGACCATGCAGGGGCCGAAGCACTCAAAATGCTTGATATCCATGGTGTCCATGGCGCAGCCGTCGCTGTCCACGCACACGAGGAAATCCCTGGTTTTCACAAAATCCGTCAGGTTCATCGCCATGGCGGTTCCTCCTTTGGGGTGATCAGAATATCCTGACGGTAGTATACCCGAGGAGACATTGCAGGTGATATAAGGATTTTTGCAGGCTTTCGCAAAGTTTTTTGGAAAAATGGAAAAAAACAGCCGCTCATCGCAGATGCGAAAAGCGGCTGGCTGAATGCTGACTTACGCTGCCTTGGTAAAGATCATGCGTCCGGCGCTGGTCTGCAGCACCGTGGTGACGGTGACGGGAATGGTTTGGCCGATGTGGCGGCGGCCGTTTTCGATGACGATCATGGTGCCGTCGTCCAGATAGGCCACGCCCTGCCCGGGCTCCTTGCCCTCGCGCACCACCTGTACGCTGAGCTCCTCACCGGCCATGAGCATGGGCTTGACGGCGTTGGACAGATCGTTGATGTTGAGCACGCGGATGCCGGTTACCCCGGCCACCTTGTTGAGGTTGTAGTCGTTGGTCACCACCGTGCCGCCCTTTTCGCGGCACAGGCGCAGGAGCTTCACGTCCACCTCGGACACGTCGGCGTAGTCCGTTTCGTCCACGATGACGGAGGCTTCCTTCTGCAGCTTCTGCAGCACGTCCAGACCGCGCCTGCCGCGCGCGCGGCGCAGGCTGTCGGCGCTGTCGGCAATGTGGCGCAATTCCGCCAGCACAAACTGCGGCACCACGATTTCGCCTTCCAGAAAGCCGGTTTTCACGATGTCCAGAATGCGGCCGTCAATGATGACGGAGGTATCCAGATACTTGCGCGGCAGCGCGGAAGACGCCTCCTCCGCCGCCTCCTCCACGGGCTGTGCAGCATCGGCAGCGCTGCGGCGGAAGCGCAGACGGCGGAACGCCTTGCCGTCGCGGCTGCGGCGGTAGCCCACGCGCATGCCCAGCGAGCCCAGCACCACATAGGTGAGCGCGCTGAAGCTGATGGTAATCAGGCTGGGGCCGGCGGACAGGATGAGCTGGGAGCACAGCGCCGCCACCACAAGGCCGCCGATGAGGCCGGCGCAGGTGAAGATGACCTGCTGGTAGGACATGCTTTCCATGCGCGATTCCACCGCAGCGGTGAAGCGCAGGGTGCGCTCAATGATGCTGCGCGACAGCAGGAAGAACACGCCCGCGCCCACCAGCGCGGCGGCTGCATACAAAAGCGTTACGCTGTAGATGTTCTGTTCAAAGGAAGGATGCGCGCTGCGCAGGAAGGGAATGGCCAGCGCCGCAGTGCCCAGGCCGATGCCCGCGCCAAGCAGCGTGAGCAGAAACCGCATCAGCCTTTCCAGCGTTCGGTTTTTGATCATATCAGAAATAGCCTTTCTTGGTTGAAATAGGGGGACGGGCTCAGCTGATGACAGCCAGCGCCTGCATGAGGGTATCCACACCGGTCAGGGTGACGCCCTCGATGGGAGGAATCTTTTTGAGGTTCTGCTTGGGCAGGATGATCTCCGTAAAGCCAAGGCGCACGCACTCGGCCACGCGGCGTTCGGCCTGCGCCACCGGGCGCACCTCGCCGCACAGGCCCACCTCGCCCATCACACTTAAGGAGCCGGACAAGGTAAAACCCTGCAGGCTGGAGGCCACCGCCACGCACACGGCCAGATCGGCCGCGGGATCGCTCAGCGCCATGCCGCCTGCCACGTTGATGTATACGTCCTGGTCAAACAGCTTCTTGCCCGCGCGCTTTTCCATCACCGCAAGCAAAAGTGCCACGCGGCTGGAATCCATGCCGCCCACGGTGCGCTTGGGCACGGAGTAGAAGGATTTGGCCGCCAGCGCCTGCAGATCGCACAGGATAGGACGGCTGCCCTGCAGCGTGCAGAATACCACACTGCCGCTTGCGCCGCGCGCACGCTGGGACAGCAGGGTCTCGCTGGGATTGGGTACGCCGATCATGCCCTCGGTGCGCATTTCAAACACGCCCAGCTCGTTGACGGAGCCGAAGCGGTTCTTGACCGCGCGAAGCAGACGATACTCATGCTGACGGTCGCCCTCAAAGTAGAGCACCGCATCCACCATGTGTTCCAGGATGCGGGGACCTGCAAGGCTGCCTTCCTTGGTCACATGGCCCACGATGAACACGCTCACGCCGCTTTCCTTGGCATAGCGCACAATGGCGCCGGCGCTCTGCCGCACCTGCGATACGCTGCCGGGGGCGCTGCCGCTGTCCTCGGATACCATGGTCTGGATGGAGTCGATGATGAGCACGTCCGGCTGCATCTTTTCGCACTTTTCAAGCACGGTTTCCACGTCGTTTTCCGGCAGCACGTACAGCCTGTCCTGACGCACGCCCAGACGAACCGCGCGCATTTTGATCTGCTGTGCGCTTTCCTCGCCGCTCACGTAGAGCACCTTCATGGTTTCGGACAGGCTGGAGGCCGTCTGCAGAAGCAGCGTGGATTTGCCGATGCCGGGATCGCCGCCGATTAAGATGGCGCTGCCGGGCACAAGGCCTCCGCCCAGCACGCGGTCCAGCTCGTCGTTTCCGGTGGAGGAACGCGGCTCGCGCTTTTCCTCAATTTCGGAAAGGGGCAGGGCCTCGGCTTTGCGCGAGGTCTGGTAGCGCGCGGCCTTTTCCGCCGTTTTGCTGATGGCGATGGGCGCGGCCTTGCGCTCTTCAAAGGTGTTCCATGCGCCGCAGTCCGGGCAGCAGCCCAGCCAGCGTGCGGTTTCGTAACCGCAGGATGCGCAGAGATAGGAGGTCTTTTCCTTGGCCAAGGTGAATATCTCCTGTTCCGCTTTTGCAGGCAAGCACATCATACAACCGTTCAGACGCCCGCGCCAGCACTTATTTGCAGGAATCATGTCGAGCGCAGAAAAAAGATCGTTCTGCACTCAAGCAGAGTATACCATAAAACGGTATGGGATTCCAATGGCCGGTGTGTAAACAAACGCCCCGCAAAGCGCGGAGCGTTGACATTCCTCTGAAGGCTGTGGTAAAATAACGGTGCAGAGGGTTTCTGTATTACCTTTGCTGTCGATTAGCAGTCATGATCTGGACCATCATGGCTGCTTTCGTTTATTTTGCGGAGAAAGTCCAGCGCGATCTTTTGCCGCAATGGTTGAACCAGCAAGCGCAACAAACTTGACACCACACCCCCACAGGCGTACACTAAACTGGTATGGAGGTGGCACACATGCCAGGAAACGCCGCACGCTATGAAATGAACATGACGGAGGGTCCGCTGTTTGCAAAGATCATCCGTTTTTCCATTCCCTTGATTCTGACCAGTCTTTTGCAGCTTTTGTACAACGCTGCCGATATTGTGGTGGTGGGCCGCTTTGCGGGCTCCACGGCGCTGGCGGCGGTGAGCAGCACGGGTTCGCTGATCAACCTGATCATCAACGTGTTCATGGGTCTTTCGCTGGGAGCGAGCGTGGCGGTGGCGCAGGAGTACGGCGCAGGCCGCACCAAAGAGGTGAGCGAAACCGTCCATACCACCATCGCGCTGGCGGTGGTATGCGGCGTGGCGGTGAGCATTGTGGGCCTGCTGTTTGCCAAGCCCATGCTGCGGCTGATGGATACGCCGGAGGAAGTGCTGGAGCTGGCATCGCAGTACGTGACCATCTACTTCGCCGGATCGCTGTTCAACATGCTGTACAACTTCGGCGCGGCCATCCTGCGTGCCGTGGGCGATACGCGCAGGCCCATGTATTTCCTCATCATCTCCGGCCTGGTCAACGTGGTGTTCAACCTCATCTTTGTGGTGGGCTTCCACATGAGCGTGGCGGGCGTGGCGCTGGCCACCATCATTTCGCAGGCGCTGAGCGCCGTGCTGGTGCTGCTGTGCCTGATGCACGCCGATACCTGCATCCGTTTCAACTGGCGCAAGCTGCGCATCGCAAAGGACAAAGCAATCCGCATGGTGAAGGTGGGCCTGCCCGCCGGTCTGCAGGGCGCGATTTTCTCCATTTCCAATGTGCTCATCCAGTCCTCGGTCAACTCCTTCGGCGCGGATGTGATGGCCGGCAACGGCGCGTCCAGCAACATCGAAGGCTTTGTGTACGTGTCCATGAACGCGCTGTACCAGACGGCGCTCACCTTCACCAGCCAGAATGTGGGCGCGAAAAAGATGGAGCGCGTGGGGCGCATCATGCTGGTGTGCCAGGCCTGCGTGGTGACCGTGGGCTTTGCGCTGGGCATGCTGGTGCTCACCTTCGGGCGGCAGCTGCTGGGCATCTACTGCACCGAGGCGCACGTGATCGAGATGGGCTTCATCCGCATGAGGATCATCCTGAGCACGTACTTCGTCTGCGGCATGATGGACGTGCTGGTGGGCGGCCTGCGCGGCATGGGCAACTCCGTGACGCCGATGATTGTATCCATCCTGGGCGCGTGCGTGTTCCGCGTGGTGTGGGTGTACACCATCTTTGCGGCGCACCGCACGCTGCAGGTGCTGTACCTGTCCTACCCCATCAGCTGGACCATCACCGCCGCCGCGCACTGCGTGATGTTCATCCTCACCAAGCGCAAGCTGACAAGGCAGATCCAGTCAGAAGCAATGGCATAATTCAAAAACCGTTCAGTCAGATGGCTGAACGGTTTTTTTGACGCGTTATTTCTTTGTCAGATACGGCTTGAGATACTGTCCGGTGTAGCTCTGCGGAACCTCCGCCACCTCTTCCGGCGTGCCCTGGCACACCACGGTGCCGCCGCCGTCGCCGCCTTCGGGGCCGAGGTCGATGAGCCAGTCCGCGGTTTTCACCACGTCCAGATTGTGCTCGATGACCAGCACGCTGTTGCCGCCGTCCACCAGCCGCTGCAAAACGCCGATCAGGCGCTTCACGTCGTCCATGTGAAGGCCGGTGGTGGGCTCGTCCAGCAGGTAGAGGGTGCGGCCGGTGGCCCTGCGGCTCAGCTCCGTGGCCAGCTTAATGCGCTGCGCCTCGCCGCCGGAGAGCTGCGTGGAGGGCTGGCCGAGCTTGATGTAGTTCAGGCCCACATCGTACAGGGTCTGCAGCTTTTTCACAATGGGCTGATGATTTTCAAAGAAGGTCAGCGCCTCCTCCACGGTCATCTCCAGCACGTCGTGAATGGTCTTGCCGTTGTAGTGCACATCCAGCGTTTCACGGTTGTAGCGCGCACCCTTGCACACGTCGCAGGGCACGTAGACGTCCGGCAGGAAGTGCATTTCAATCTTGAGCAGGCCGTCGCCGGAGCAGGCCTCGCAGCGGCCGCCCTTGACGTTGAAGGAGAAGCGGTTCTCCTTGTAGCCGCGCGCCTTGGCCTCCGGGGTCATGGCGAACACCTTGCGGATCATGTCAAACAATCCGGTGTAGGTGGCCGGGTTGGAGCGCGGGGTGCGGCCGATGGGGCTCTGATCGATGGTGATGATCTTGTCCAGATGCTCCACGCCCAGCATCTCGTCGAATTTGCCGGGGCGGGTCTTGGCACGGTTGAGCACCTTGGCCAGATGCTTGTGGATGATCTCGTTGACAAGGCTGCTTTTGCCGCTGCCGCTCACGCCGGTCACGCAGCACAAAACGCCCAGCGGGATATCCACATCGATGTTGCGCAGGTTGTTTTCCCTCGCGCCCTTCACGGTGAGGAAGGCGGAGGGCTTGCGGCGTTTTTCAGGCACGGGAATCACCTTCTGCCCGCTCAGATACTGGCCGGTCAGCGAGTTGGGATTCTTCAGAATATCGTCAATGGTGCCTTCCGCCACAATGTGGCCGCCGTTGAGACCCGCAGCCGGGCCCACGTCCACAATCCAGTCCGCGGCGTACATGGTGTCCTCGTCATGCTCCACCACGATGAGCGTATTGCCCAGATCGCGCAGGCGCTTGAGGGTATCCAGCAACTTGGAGTTGTCCCTCTGGTGCAGGCCGATGGAAGGCTCGTCCAGAATGTAGAGCACGCCCATCAGGCTGGAGCCGATCTGCGTAGCCAGGCGGATGCGCTGCGCCTCGCCGCCGGAGAGCGTAGCCGCCGCACGGGAAAGCGTGAGATAGGAAAGACCCACGCTGTCCAGGAAGCCCAGTCGGCTGTCCAGCTCCTTGAGAATCTGCGAGGCGATGATGGCGTCGCTGCCCTCCAGCTTCAGATCGCGGAAGAACTGCCGCGCCTTCGACACGCTCAGATCGCACAGGTCGGAGATGTTCATGCCGCCAACCGTCACCGCCAGCACCTCGGGCTTGAGCCTTCTGCCGTGGCACACATGGCACTCGTCGGTCACCATGTATTCCTCATAGGCCGCCTTCATGGCGTCGGAGGTCGTCTCGTTGTAGCGGCGGTTGAGGGACGTGATCACGCCTTCAAACGTGGTCTGATACTGCCCCTTGCCGTGAGCGCCCTCATACTCGATGGTGATTTTGTCATCCGAGCCGTACAGCAGGATGTCCATCACCTTTTTGGGCAGCTCGCGCACCGGCACGTCCATGCTGAAGCCGTGCTTTTTGGCCAGCGCCTCAAAGAATGTGCGCGCCATGCTGGTCTTGTCGGCCACATTCCATGCCATGGCCTGCAAAGCGCCCTCGTTGAGAGAGAGCGAATCATCCGGGATGATCATGTCCTGCGTGATGCGCATGACGGTGCCCAGACCCGAGCACGCCGGGCACGCGCCGAACGGGCTGTTGAAGGAGAACATGCGAGGGCTGAGTTCCTCAATCGACACATTGCAGTCCGGGCAGGCGTAGTTCTGCGAAAACAGAAGCGTGCCCTTGTCGAACAGATCCACCAGCACCAGCCCGCCCGCCTCATGCGCGGCGGTCTCCATGCTGTCGGCCAGACGCTGGCGGAACTCGTCCGTCTGGCGCACAATCAGTCGGTCGACCACGATCTCGATGTCGTGCTTGAGCTTCTTATTCAGCGTGGGCAGCTCGTCCAGATCGTAGTTCTCGCCGTCGATGCGCACGCGCACAAAGCCGCGCTTCTGCGCATCCTCCATCAGCTTCGTGTGCTCGCCCTTGCGCTGACGCACAATGGGCGCAAGCAGCTGCATCCTCTGACCCTCGGGATAGGCCATCACCTGCTCCACCATCTGGTCGATGGTCTGCTGCTTGATCTCCCGCCCGCACTTGGGGCAGTGCGGCACGCCCACGCGCGCATAGAGCAGGCGCAGGTAGTCGTAAATCTCCGTCACCGTGCCAACCGTGGAGCGCGGGTTGCGCGCCGTGGTCTTCTGGTCGATGGAGATGGCCGGGCTCAGACCCTCGATGGAATCAATGTCCGGCTTCTCCATCTGCCCCAGGAACATGCGGGCATAGCTGGAGAGGCTTTCCACATACCTTCTCTGACCCTCAGCGTAAATGGTGTCAAACGCCAGGCTGGTCTTGCCCGAGCCGCTCAGACCCGTGAACACCACCAGCTTGTTGCGCGGAATTTCCAGCGTGACATTCTTGAGATTGTGTTCGCGCGCGCCGCGAACGATGAGCTTGTCCTGCAAGGTTTTTCCTTTCCGGGGCGATGCGGGAGGCTCCGCCTCCCAACCCCACCGCTTAAGGGTCACCTGCGGTGAGCACATGTACCAAAACATGTGCCGTGCGCAGCACCCTTAAGAATCCCAATATTGGCCGCGCTTTGAAAGCGCGGCCAAAGGTTGTTGTGTTTACAGTTGTATGATACCCCGATGGGGAAAAGGTGAAACGTTATGTCCCCATGTGCGGGGGTGCAGGGGGACTCAGTCCCCCTGCCGGGATCCAACGGCCGAGCCCATGGCGTACCCCTTAGATTTCAATCAGCTCGTACTCCTGGGTGCCGATGCCGATCTTCTCGGCGTGCTCCACGGAGCTGCGCCAGTTGGTGTAGGGGTGGGTGTCGTTGAAGATATCGCCGGTGCGCACCTTCTTGTCGGTCAGGAAAGTGCCGGGCAGGGGCTCCATCTTGTTGCAGGCGTCGGCGCAGGCCTTGTCGAGGGCCACGGGGTCGAAGCTGGCAAACATGCCCACGTCGGCGATGATGGGGCTGTCGTTTTCCTCATGGCAGTCGCAGTAGGGCGACACGTCGCACACGAGGGTGACGTGGAAGTTGGGGCGGTTCTGGATGACGGCCTTGGCATACTCGGCAATCTTGCAGTTGAGCATATCGTTGGAGCTGTCGGGGCCGGAGATGGCGCCGCGGTCACGGCAGATGCCCACGCAGCGGCCGCAGCCGGTGCACTTGGCGTCGTCCACCTTGGCAACGCGCTTGCCGTTGTACTCTTCCCAGCTGATGGCGCCATGAGCGCACTGACGCAGGCAGCGGCCGCAGCCGATGCACACATCGGGGCGCACGCAGGGCTTGCCGTCGTGGTGCATTTCGCGCTTGCCGGCGGTGGAGCCGCAGCCCATGCCCAGGTTCTTCAGCGCGCCGCCGATGCCGGTGGCCTCGTGGCACTTGAAGTGGTTGATGGTCACGATGGCGTCGGCGTCCATGATGGCGCGGCCGATGCGGGGCGCGGGGCAGTACATGTTGCCTTCCACGGGCACGGCCACGTCGTCGTTGCCGTTGAGGCCGTCGGCGATGATCACGTGGCAGCCGGTCTGCAGGGGGTTGAAGCCGTTCTGATAGGCGGCCTCGAGGTGATCCAGCGCATTGCGGCGGCTGCCCACGTAGAGGGTGTTGGAGTCCGTCAGGAAGGGACGGGCGCCCATTTCCTTGAGCACTTCGGCCATCACGCGGGAATAGTGGGGGCGCAGGTAGGCCAGGTTGCCAGCCTCGCCAAAGTGAATCTTGATGGCGGTGAACTTGCCTTCCAGATCCATCTCCTTGATGCCGGCCTTGATCAGCAGGCGGCGGAATTTCTTGAGCAGGGGCATATCGGGGGTTGCACGGAAATTGGTGAAATAAACCTTGGATGCAGCCATAAGCGAGTTCCTCCAACTTGTATGAATACGAAAGTGTGTTCGCGTTATTTTAGCACAGGAATTGCCAGCGTACAAGGGGCTTTTGACAACTTTCCGCCCGCCTTGACAAAGCCCGCGCCCGATGCTATTCTTCCTTATTGAACCTGCATTTTTCGGGATAGGAGATGCCCCTTTTGAGCCGCACCGCACGCTTTGTGAAAAACACCTTGTCCACCGCTGTCTACCAGATGACGGCCATGGTGATGGGCTTCATCACGCCCAGACTGATGATCCTGTATTATGGTTCGGAGGTCAACGGACTGATCGTTTCGGTCACGGAATTTCTGACCTATTTCAAAATGGTGGAGGCCGGATTGGCTGCCGCCGCCAACGTGGCGCTGTACGAGCCCCTGGCCAAGCGCGATTATCCCGCCATCAGCGGCGTGGTGAGCGCGGCGCGCGGGTTTTACAACACGGCGGGCTGGCTGTTTTTGGCCATCACGGCGCTGTTCTCCATCGGCTATCCGTTCTTTGTGCCGGTCATGGACATCAACGGCATCCAGATGAGCAACCTGAGCGTGATGCTGCTGGTGATGGCCATGGGCGTGAGCGGCGCGCTGGAGTTCTTCACCATGTCGCGCTTCCGCGTGCTGCTGACGGCGGATCAGCACACCTACGTGGTGTCGCTGGCGTCCATGTGCTCGCTGCTTCTGTCCACTACGCTGCTGGTGGTGCTGCCCTTCCTGGGTCAGGACGTGATTGTGGTGCGTCTGGCGGCGTCTCTCACCATCCTGCTCAGGGCAATGATCCTGAACCGCTACGTGAAAAAGCACTACGCGCAGGTGGACATGCACGCCAAGCCCAACAAGGGCGCGCTCAGCAAGCGCTGGGACGCGCTGTATGTGGAATTGACCGAGGTGTTCCAGAACGGCGCAGGCGTGATTCTGGGCACGGTCATCACCCGCGAGCCGGGCGTGCTGAGCGTGTACGGCGTGTACCACATGGTGACGGTGGGTCTGTGGGGCGTGCTCAAGATGGCCACTACGGGCATCTACTCCATCTTTGGAAACCTGCTGGTCAGCCGCAACAAGGGGGCCTTCCAGAAGGCGTACAGCGACTTTGAGTGCTTCTACCACATGGCGGTCACCATCCTCTTTGGCGTGGCCGCGGTGCTCATCGTGCCGTTTGTGAACCTCTACACCCACGGCATTGAGGACGTGAACTACAACGTGCCGGTGCTGGGACTGCTGATCATCTTTGAGGCGGTCACCATGCACTGCAAGATTCCGCTGGATCTGATGATCTCCTCCAGCGGCAAGTTCCGCGAGGTCAAGCCCCACTGCGTGTGGCAGATTGCGACCACCGTCGTGGTGGGTGCGGTGCTGGGCCTGATTGGCCTGCAGTACGGCCCGGCGTGGTCGCTGTGCGGCATCGTCATCGGCGTGAGCGCGGGCAACCTGGTGCGCACGGCCATGCAGCTGCACTTTGTGCCCAAGGAAATCACGGGGCTCAGCTGGAAGCCCAGCCTCATCCGCATCATCCGCATGTTCCTCACCATCGCGGTCATCGCGGCCCCCTGCCTCATCCTCATCGATGCGCCGCGCCGCTTCTTCACCTGGGTGATGTACGCGTTCATGCTGGTCATCTACGCCACCGGCGTGGCCTTCGCCTCCGCATGGCTGTTTGACCGCGAGGCGCTCAAATCGCTGTTTGCAAGGCTGATGGCGCTGATCAACCGGTTTGCGCAGTGAAACAATCAACGCAAAAACGCTCGTGAAGCTTTTTCTTCACGAGCGTTTTTTGGCAAACAGCGGAGGAAGCGCGCGGGATTCCTCCACGATGTAGCCGGTTGTGAGGAAGAACAGGAAGTTGAACAGGCTGGAATCGATGAACAGATAGGGCTCAATCTGCATCTGCACCCAGAACACCAGCTGGAACACCACCAGAATGCGCAGGGCGCAGGACGGATGCAAAGAACGTGACGCACGCCGCCAGCACGGCGGAAAGCACCACGGGGCGCTGCTGATCCTTCAGATAAAACGCGCACGGAAACGCCAGGCCAAAGATGGTGGTCAGGCCGGCCACGTTCATTCGGGAATCATACATCTGAATGTAATGATCGCCGCCCGCCACGGCGCTCACCGCCATGGTCAGAGGCCCCACCAGCAGCGCATGGCCGCGCTCGTAGCTGAGCAGCATAATTATCAGCACAGCCGTCATGATCAGCATGAGGCCGCCGTGCAGCACATAGCGGCGGCTGCGCAGATCGTCCATGGCGTGTTCCCCCCCCTTCCTGCCAATATTAGTTTTATTATACACAAAATGCTGAATAAGGCAAAAGAAAGACGAAAAAAAGGAGCTAAAACATCGCAGCTCCTGTTGTCTTTATTCCCCGAATCCCCCGTTCACGCCGATGACCTGCCCGGTGATGAACCCGGCGCTTTCCTCAGCCAGGAACACCAGCGTGCGGGCGACGTCCTCCGGCGTGCCCAGACGGCCCACGGGCGTTTCATCGCACAAGACGGCCAGATCCTCCTGGGTGAAGGAAGCGAGCATGTCCGTTGCAATCACGCCGGGGCACACGCAGTTGACCGTCACGCCGCTGGGCGCAACCTCCTTGGCCAGCGCCTTGGTCAGGCCGATCAGACCG
>JAQXJZ010000011.1 GCA_029009515.1 bacterium | reverse complement strand
TGTTTGTTGTGCGCTTTCTAAGACGCAAAAATCCCATCAACACCAGCCTGACGGCTGACGGTTGATGGGATTTTTTGCTGCTTGTATTTGCCTTTTATTTGGCGGTGTAAATCTTCTTTTTCAGCTTGTCGAGGCGCTCGCGGCCGATGGTTTTCTGCACCAGATTGAACAGCTTCTGCTGGGAGAAATACGCATCGTCCGGCGTGGGCGGCGCGGCGAGAATCTTGTGCCACTCTTCCCTGCTCAGCTCCAGACGGTCAAGGATGTCCTTCTCATCCGCCTCCACCTGCTCGGGCGGGCAGGCGGGCTGTTTCAGCTCCTCCAGCGCTTCCTCGCGGGTCATTTCGCCGTTGAGAACAAGGCAGCTCAGGTGGCTGCGGCGCTTGTCGAAGTGGAACTTGGCGGGCTGGTACGTGCTCTGGAAATAGCGGGTGAACACGCTTTCAAAGTGCTTGCCGCCGTAGTACTCCCAGCCGAATTCGCGGCTGAGCACCTCCATGGCGCCCTTCTTGGAGTAATCCACCATGTCCAGCAGATTGATCTTGGTCACGCCCTTGATGCCCAGCCAGCTGTCGCGCAGGGACAGGAAGGGGTATTTCTCCAGCGAATAGCCGCGGCCATGCTTTTTGTAGATGCTCTTCATGTGCCAGGTATCGCGGTAGGTGTGCTGCTGGCTGAAGGGGGCGGATGCGCCCTCGGTGGCGATATTGGAGCCGTTGAGGATGTATTTTACGCCAAACTTGCGCGCCATGGCAAACACGGCCGAGCAGAACAGATGATCCTGCGGCACATCCAGATTGGCCACGCCCGAGAGCATGTAGGCGCGCTGCAGCTCCTTCATGGTGGGCCAGTCCATCTTCCACACATGCAGCTCGATGTTCAGCTTTTCGCACATGCGCTGGATGTTGCGCTCCGCCACGGGCGTGTTCCAGCCGCTGTCCACGTGCACAGCCAGAATGCGCAGCCCAAGTTTGTGCGCCAGATACAGCATGTACGCGCTGTCCACGCCGCCGGACAGGCCTACCAGGCAATCGTAGGGCAGATCGCGGCTGTTTTCCTTCATCACGGCGATGGTGCGTTCCAGCTCCTGCTCGCTCACGCCCTTGCGGTAGCCGCGCAGCGCGCGCACCTGATCATAATGGCGGCAGCGCGAGCACACGCCGTGTTCGTCAAACGTCAGTTCCGGGTCGGTGGTGTCCATCACGCAGCGCGTGCACACCTGATATTTCTCAGCCATGTTCATGCCTCCATTCAGCATTGGCTTTAACCCGTGTATCATACCACCGCAAAAAGGGCGCTGTCAATGCGCAATGCACAAGGGATCCGTGAGCCGCTTTCGGGCGCAAAAAAGCTGCCGCATCCAAATGCAGCAGCTCTTTTTTGTACCCTTGCTCAACCCTCATTCAGCTTCGCATAGGCAATAATCGCATCGGCAATGTTGTTGAAATCCTTGCCGTCGGTGCGGAGCATGAGATCGTAATTGGAGCGCAGGCCCCAGTTGCCATCGGCAAAGAAATTGTAGTAATTCCTGCGCTGCTTGTCGGTCTTGCGGATCAGGTCGCGCGCCTTTTCGCTGTCCACCTTTTCCACGCGCATGATGCGCTCGATGCGCTTTTCCTGCGATGCATAGATGAACACATGGGTGACGTTGGGCAGATCCTTGAGCACATAGTCGGCGCAGCGGCCCACGATGACGCAGTCGCCTTCCTGTGCAATTTTGCTGATGGCGTCAAACTGCGCCAGAAACACGCGCTGATTGAGCGGCATCTGCAAACCCACGGAGGCCGTGCCCATATGCATGCTCTGCGATCCGGCAATCATGCCGCCCACGCTGGCCTTTTCGTCATGGCGCTCAAACAGCTCCTTACACAGTCCGCTTTCCTGCGCCGCACGCGTGAGCACTTCCTTGTCATAAAAAGGAACGCCCAGCTTTTGCGCCACAATGCAGCCAATCTCGCGGCCGCCGCTGCCGTATTCGCGGCCAATGGTAATAATCATGCCCCCGCCCCCGTTTCTGTGATGCAGTTGTAGAATCGAACACTATCCAGTGTATGTATTATACTCCATGCGGTGTGAAAATTCAACGCACACACGATATTTTTCAGAAGGCCCAGCCGCCGTTTGCAAACACCGGCACGGTGCTGCCGTCCTCGCAAAGCGCGTCGATGCACAGGTCCTGCGTACCGATCATGAAGTCCACATGGATCATGGATTCGTTCACGCCCATGTCGCTGAGTTCCTTCAGGCTGTACTTGCCGTAGTCGTCAATGCTGTCGATGAAACCGCGGCCCAGGGCCAGGTGGCAGGCGGCGTTTTCATCAAAGAGGGTGTTGAAGAACAGGATGCCGGAGTTGCGGATGGGGCTGTCGTAGGGCACCAGCGCGCATTCGCCCAGATACGCCGCGCCCTCGTCCATGGCGACCATCTGTTTGAGCAGCTCCTCTCCCTTTTCGGCGTGAGCCTCCACCACCTTGCCGCCTTCAAAGCGCACCCAGAAGTTTTCAATCAGCTGGCCTTCGTAGGACAGCGGCATGGACGCATGCACCACGCCCTCGGCCTTGCCCTTCATGGGCGAGATGAACACTTCCTCGGAGGGGATGTTGGGGTTGAAGGTGTGGCCGGTCAGGCTGGTTTCGCTGCCGCCGCGCCACACGGCCTGCGGAATCATGCCCACGGTGAAATCGGTGCCGTTTGCGGCATGATAGTGAAGCTCCTTGATTGGAAGGCTGTTGAGATATTCGCACTTTGCGGCCAGATTGGCGTTGTGATCCGCCCACGCCTGCATGGGGTCATCCGTCACGCGCGAGCAGCTGAGGATGGCCTCCCACAGCTTTTCCACCGCCTGCGCGGGGGTGAGATGCGGGAACACCTTCTTGGCCCACGCCTTGCCCGGCACGGCGGCGATGCACCACTGATACTTGCCCTCCAGCTGATCGCGGTAGGGCTTGAGCACCTTGTAGCGGCCCTGACGGCCCTTGGCCATCTTTGCAATGTTCACGCCCTTGAGGCCATCGGGATCCTCGCTGTCCAGATAGATGCGGCAGGGCAGCTTATCGATGTAGTGCTGGAACTTTTCCTCTTCCCACTTTTCCACATGGCCGAGGGTTTTGACGCTCTGGTGGCGCACATGCAGTTTCTCCAGCGGCTGATACGTCCAGTCCACAATCACCTTGCCTGCGCCGGCGCGGTAGCACTCCTCCACCACCATCTTCACAAACTCGGGCTGATCCAGTTCCGCCATGATGATGACTTCCTGTCCCTTTTCGATGTTCACACCGGCACGGGCGATGAGCCTGGCATAGCTGCGCAAAACGGTTTTTTTCATTTATATAGTCCCTCCTGTTTTGTTGTCGGAAACGCTTATGGAGATTATATCGCGCATGGCGTGCAAAGGCAATACGAATGAATACAGTATTTTTTCCAAAATCGTTTGACATTCCATGTATACGCTGGTAAAATAGCTCCAATCCTAAGGAAAGAAAGGGTGGAAGAAACGATGCTGGAAGAAAACATTCGCACGGGCCTTACTTTTGACGACGTACTGCTGGTACCCCGTGCAAGCAACGTGCTGCCGCGTGATGTGGATACCTCCACGGTTATCGCCCCGGGCATCAAGCTGAATGTGCCCATGATCTCTGCCGCTATGGATACCGTCACCGACGCCCGGCTGGCCATCGCCATGGCCCGTGAAGGCGGCCTGGGTATCATCCACAAGAACATGTCCATCGAAGAGCAGGCCACGCAGGTGGACAAGGTAAAGCGCAGCGAGCATGGCGTGATTACCGATCCGTTCTTCCTCTCTCCTGAACATACCATCGGCGACGCCGACGCTCTGATGGCCAAGTACCGCATTTCCGGCGTACCCATCACCCGCGGCAGGAAGCTGGTCGGCATCCTGACCAACCGCGACCTCCGCTTTGAAACCGATATGACCCGCCGCATCGAAGAGGTGATGACCTCCAAGAATCTCATCACCGCTCCCGTCGGCACCACCCTGGAGCAGGCCAAGGCCATCCTGGCTGCCCACCGCATCGAAAAGCTGCCCATCGTCAACGACAATTACGAGCTGTGCGGCCTGATCACCATCAAGGACATCGAAAAGGCCACCAAGTACCCCAACTCCGCCAAGGACAGCAAGGGCCGTCTGCTGTGCGGCGCTGCCATCGGCATCACCAAGGACGCCATGTACCGCGTGGAAGCGCTGGTCAAGGCCAAGGTGGACCTCGTCTCCCTCGACTCCGCCCACGGCCATAACACGGGCGTCATTGAAAAAATCCGCGAAATCCGCGCCGCCTATCCCGATCTGCCCATCATCGCCGGCAACGTGGCCACCGCCGCCGCTACCCGCGACCTGATCGCCGCCGGCGCCAACTGCATCAAGGTCGGCATCGGCCCCGGCTCCATCTGCACCACCCGCGTGGTGGCCGGCATCGGCGTGCCCCAGCTGACCGCCGTGGCCGACTGCGCCAAGGAAGCCGAAAAGCACGGTATCCCCGTCATCGCTGACGGCGGCATCAAGTACTCCGGCGATATCCCCAAGGCCATCGGCGCGGGCGCTTCCGCCGTCATGCTGGGCAGCCTGCTGGCCGGCGTGGAGGAAAGCCCCGGAGCCATCGAAATCTATCAGGGCCGTTCCTTCAAGGTCTACCGCGGCATGGGCTCCATGGGCGCCATGGAACAGGCGCAGGGTTCCTCCGACCGTTACTTCCAGGAGAAGAACAAGAAGCTCGTTCCCGAAGGCGTGGAAGGCCGCGTTCCCTACAAGGGCACCCTGGCCGATACCATCTACCAGCTCGTGGGCGGCCTGCGCGCCAGCATGGGCTACTGCGGCACGCCCAACATTGAAGCCCTGCGCAAGGAAGCGGAGTTCATCCGCATCACCGGCGCCGGCCTGCAGGAGAGCCATCCCCACGACATCCAGATCACCAAGGAAAGCCCCAACTACTCCCGCATGGATTGATCAAAAAATGGCAGCCCCGCGTATCACCTGGATACGCGGGGCTGTTTTTCATTGGCGAAGCGCCTTCCTTCCTCTCACATGCTCTTCAGCAAATCCCTCAGTGTCGTATACCGCTTGGCCACATGGTTGTTCGCCACCATCTGGGCGATCACGTCCTCGCGGCCAACCAGCACCACCAGCCGCCTTGCGCGCGTCAGCGCGGTATAGAGCAGGTTTCGGGCCATCAGCATGGGCGGGCCGCCCACCACGGGCAGAACCACCACGGGGAATTCGCTGCCCTGGCTCTTGTGCACGGTCAGGCAGTAGGCCAGCTCCAGCGAATCCAGCTGCTGCTTCTGATAGGTCACAAAGCGCTCGTCGTCAAAGCAGACGGTCAGCATGTGTTCCGCCGGGTCCATGCGCACGATGTAGCCCACGTCGCCGTTGAACACGCCGCTGCCCTCCTCGGTGCCGAAAGGGGTTTTGCGGGTGTATTCCAGCTGATAGTCGTTCTTGGTCTGGATGACCTTGTCGCCCACGCGGAACTCGGTTTCGCCATGGACGATGGCGTCCTTGCCGGGCGCGTCGGGATTGAGGGTGTTCTGCAGAAGGCGGTTTAAGTTGAACGCGCCGCAGTCGCCCTTCTTGGTGGGCGAAAGCACCTGAATGGTGCGCGTGGCCTCGCTGTGCCAGCTGCCCTTGGGAAAACCCAGAAAGCCGGGCAGGCGGGTGGAGAGCAGGTCGGCAATGGTCTGCGCCGCGTCGGACTGCAGCACCTTGCGCTCAAAGAAGAAGTCCGTATCGCGCTTGCGCAGCACCGGCAGCTCGCCGCTGTTGATGCGGTGGGCGTTGAGCACGATCATGCTGGATTCATCCTGACGGAAGATGTCCGTCAGGCGCACGGAGGGCACCACCTCGCTGTCGAGGATGTCGGAGAGCACGTTGCCCGCACCCACGGAGGGCAGCTGGTCGCTGTCGCCCACGAGGATGAGGCGCGTGCCGGGCAGGATGGCGCGCAGAAGGCCGCGCATCAGCCGCACGTCCACCATGCTCATCTCGTCCACGATGATGCAGTCCGCCTCCAGCGGATACTCCTCGCTGCGGGCAAAGGTGTCCTCGTCGCCGCCGTATTCGAGCAGGCGGTGGATGGTTTTGGCCTCCTCGCCGGTGGCCTCGCTCATGCGCTTGGCCGCGCGGCCGGTGGGCGCGCACAGGAGGATGTCGTTGTCCTCGCGCAGAAGGTGCAGGATGCAGCGGATGATGGTGGTTTTACCGGTGCCGGGGCCGCCGGTGATGACCAGCACGCCCTCCTCCACAGCGGAGGAAATGGCCTTTTTCTGCTGCGCGCTGAACTGCACGCCAGCTTCCTTTTCGTACCCGGCGATGCGGTGCTCCAGGTTGCGCACACTCTTGTAGGGACGCGAGGTCATGAGCTGCTGCATGCGCAGGGCGATTTCGCGCTCGGCATGGTAGTACAGCGGCAGGCACAGCGCGTCGTCGCATTCCGGCACGGAAAAGCCGATGAGCATCTTCTGCAGCATCGCTTCGCTGATCTGCCTGTCCACCAGCTCCTCCTCCGCGCGCAGCATGGCGCAGGCGCGCTGCCTGAGCACCTCGCGCGGCAGGTAGGTGTGGCCGCCGTTGCCGGCAGCCTCGCCCATGAGATAGAACAGCGCCGCGCGCAGGCGGAACTCGCTCTGCGGGTCAATGCCCATGGAAAGCGCGATGCGGTCCGCCGTCAGGAAGCCCACGCCCTCGATGTCCATCACCATGCGGTAGGGGTTCTGGCGGATGAGTTCCACGGCGTTTTCGCCGTAGTATTTGGCAATCTTCATGGCCAGATTGGGGCTTAAGCCGTAATTCTGCAAAAACACCAGAATGCGGCGCATGCCCATCTGCTGCATGTAGCTTTCGATGATCATGGCGGCCTTCTTGGGGCCGATGCCGCTGATCTCCGTCAGCCTTTCCGGGTGTTCGTCCATCACGTCCAGCGCCTTTTCGCCAAAATGCTTCACGATCATCTTGGCCGTGGACGGGCCGATGCCGCGGATGAGACCCGAGCCCAGATATTTTTCGATGGCGGCCTTGCCGGTGGGCGGCGTGATGGTGCACGTGCGCGCGCTGAACTGCTTGCCGTACACCGGATGCTCCGTCCACGTGCCTTCAAACGTCACGTTTTCGCCTGGGCTCAGCTCCGGCATCATGCCCACCACCGTCTGCTGGCTGCGCCCGCTGCCCACACGCAGCACGGTGTAGCCGTTTTCCTCGTTGCGGAAGGTGGTTTCCTGAACCACAGCCGTTAGGGTATCCAGTTCCATAAGGCGCCTCCTTTCAGGCAAGCGATGTAAAACGATTTTGTCCCTCTCCCAATCCGAAAGAAAAGCAGCGGCAACTCGCTGGGGTCCAGGGGTATCCCCTGGTGCGGGAAGGGGGGAGGCGGGGAGTCCAGAGGGGTGTCTCGGGGGGACCGGTGCAGGGTCCCCCCCGACATCCCTTTGGCCCTAGCGGAGCGGGCTGCGGTGCAGCTCAAGCTGCGAAAGGATAACTTGACGGCCGATGCTGGCCTTGCGGCCTTTGTTCGGCGCGTGCGACGGGGCCCGCTCCGCTAGGGCCAGAGGATCAGGGGGGATTTCGATTTCCCCCCTTAGATCCTCTGGACTCCTGTATCCCCCTTGAAACGACCAGGGGTAAACCCCTGGACCCCCGTGTGCAAAGAGGTAGTCATTTTGAAACTTGACTTATCAAGCGGCTGTCGCCTGCCAACCCGCCTCACCTCTGCCCGTTGGGCAGAGCGAGGCTGCAATGTGAAGTCAGGCTTTGAGGCTTCGCTCAGCCTCGAGCGCGTAACCGAAGGTGAGGAAGAAGGGGATGTTGCACGGCGTGAAGGACTCCACAAACAGGCTGGATTCCGTCAGGCTGCCCAGCAGCCACACCAGCAGCATCACCGCGAGGATCTGATCGGAGAACTTCGCATTCCTGCCAAAGATCAGCCTGAGGGCGCACCACGCGGCGCGCAGGGTGAAGTACACCGCGATCAGCATGGCGGGCAGGCCCATGTTGCACAGCGTGTGCAGGATGGCGTTGTGCGCGTGGGTGTGCGCGGTGTAGCGGTCGAGGACGCTGATGATATTGCTGTTGAGCATGCCGGTGAGCAGCACGCGGGGCTGATCCTTCACCAGCTGGCCGATGCCGTGCCAGATGGCCGTGCGGCCGGTGAGCGTGGTCAGATCCTCGATCAGATCGCGGTCGGCCACCAGGCCGTCCTGCGCATACAGGCTGGACAGGTCGGGATACTCGGGATAAAGGTAGTAGTCGCTGTAGTCAAGGCCGGTCACGCCGGGGAAGGCTTCCTCGGCGCTGGCGTTCATGGAATCGTTCAGCTTCTCCGCGCCGGTGGTGATCCAGCCGAAGCTGAGGAACACCACGATCACAATCACCATGGCCACAGGCGCGGCCACCAGCAGCTTCTTCCACAGTTGTTTCCACGGAAGCAGCCTGAAAAGCGCCAAAGCAGCCAGCGCGCCAAGGAAGCAGCCAGTCTGGATCATCACCGTGCGCGACACGGTGAAGCCGATAGCCGCGTACATGCCCGCCATCAGCACAAGCGCAGGCAGGAGGAGCCAGCGTTTCTGATATTTGCACAGCAGCCACACGCCCATCATCAGGCTGATGAGCAGCATCACGCCCGATCCGTTGGGGTGCAGGCCGATGGTCAGGCGGCGGTCGACGGCCTGCAGGCCGATGTCGACGTCAAACCACGGCAGGCGCATCACCTCGCCCTGCACGGCGGGCAGCAGACTCAGCCACGCCACCGCACCGAAGCCCGCAAAGTAGATCCACGAAAACAGCTTCATGCCGCTTTGCTTTTCGTCCTTTGTGCAGTGCGCCATGGGCAGCGCCAGCAGGTAGGCGGCGCACAGGTTGCACAGGTAGGGGTAGGAATATTTCAGGTACAGCTCGCCCATCAGCATGCGGCTGAGCACATACCACAGGCAGAAGGCCGCGCCCAGCCACAGGGCCGGCTTCTTCTGATACGCGCCGCTGAGCATGGTCATGCCCGCAAAGGCAAAGACCATGGGTGACAGATAGTGCTCCACCACCAGCACGCCGCGCGCGTAGCACAGTACGATCAGCAGCTCCGCAAGCGCGGCAAAGGCCGCCACGCCCAGCCCGAACCGGCGGATGTTTCGTTCGTTTGTCATGCGTTTTCAGCTCCTTTGTGGACGCACAGCACGCCCGTCAGCACAGGCGCGCACAGCATGAGGGAATACTGGTAGCGGATGAGGGCGCAGGGGCCCAGCAGCAGCGTGAGGAAATACGCCGCGCACAGACCAAGCGCCGTGAGCGCCGCGCCGCTTTTTTTCTGCCATGCCCACGCGATGAGAAACAGCATCCACCACGTGTACAGCGCGGGATGCAAAAGCAGCCACAGCGGGCCGAACTGCCGGTACTCGTTCAGGTTGAACCAGCGGATGAGCGTATCGCGCAGCCCCGGCAGCACACTCATCAGCCGGATGCCGTAGCTCTCGGGCTGATCCAGCACCATGCAGCCGGTGGGATAGCCGGGCATGTCGTAGGTGGTAGCAAAGGACATGTCGCTCACGTCCCAGTAGCCTTTGGTGGTGTAGAGGAACGCGTCGATGTACTCAATGGGAAAATGGAACAGCTCGCGCACCCACAGCTTTGCAAACCGCACCATGCGGTCCATGGGCTGCACCTTGGCGCTCCATTTTACAAAGTCGGCGCGGTCGGGCTGATAATCCGCCGCGTTGGGCAGCACCTCCAGCACCTCGTAGCTCACGGGCTCGTCCATGCCGTACTGGTCGTAGATGCGCGAAAGCTGCTGGAAGGGAATGCTGAGCATCTCGCGCACGGAGCCCTTCTGGGCATGCGTGACCTTGGCCAGCGTGGTATCCACGGCCATGCACAGCACCGCGCCGGCCAGCATCACCGCAAAGAAGCGGCGGCCCAGTTTCTTGGCAAAGAACAGGCACAGGAGGAGCACCAGCACCAACGCGTAGATCATGTTCTTGCGCATCAGCCCCGTCAGGGCGATGAGCAGCGCATCCAGCAGGAAGATCTTCCAGCTTTTCAGCCTCTCAGGCTCGGTGAGCATGCGCACGGTTTCCACGCACACGCCCAGCATGCCCGCGGCAAACAGGATGTCCTTGGTGCCGCTCACGGCCATCACCGCGTGATGGGGCGACAGGGCGAACAGCGCAAGCAGCGCCATCCACACCGCCTTTGGGGTGCGGATGCGGCACAGGTACGCCATGGCATAGGCGATGCTCAGCGCCAGCGCGCCCACCTGCAGCGTGGTGTATACAGCGTAGCCCAGGGTTTCATCCGCGCCAAGCCCCATGCACAGCCCCACCAGCAGCGTATGCGCCAGCGGATGATGCGTGGTGTACTCTCCCGTGCGGATCATGACGCTCTGCAATCCCATGTCGTATCCCGTGATGCCGGGGAAGCAGGCCAGATACACCGGCAGCCAGCACAGCAGGAGCGCGGCAAGGGCAATGAAAAACGCGCGGGCGGGTTTCATCGCCATGGGTTTTGGCAGCTTTTCAAGGCCTTTTTTCAGCCACAGAAAGCCCTGCCCCATGGCCGAACCCAGCAGCAGCCCCGCCAGCAGACACAGGGCCAGGCCGTCCCAGCCGGTGCGGCCGTGCAGATGCAGCCGCGCAGCAAGAGCCGCAGAAAAGGCAAACAGCGCCCCCAGCGCGCCAAAGAGGCGTGCGGGGCGCTTGTCTGTTTGTTTCCAAAAGCAGCGGGTCATCCAGCCCAGCGGCACAAGGGCCGCCAGCAGCCAGATGCTTCGCGGATTCAGCATGGCTCAGCGTCCTTTCCCATTTACCACAGCAGACGGCCGGCCGGCTTATCGGTCTGGTCAACAGAGGTGGCCAGGTTGTCGGCATGGTCGGCGATGCGCTCCAGGTTGTTGAGCATGTCCAGATAGAGCATGCCGTTCTTGGGCGTGCACTTCTTGTTCTTCACGCGGTCAACGTGGTGGGCGGCCAGCGCCTCGCTCATGTCGTCCACGCGGGCTTCCAGCGTTTCCACCTCGCCGATGATATCGGCGTCGGTGATCTGCTTTTCCAGAATGTGAAGGCTCTTGTTGAGCATGTCGGTCACAATGCCGGCCAGCTCTTCAATCTCGTGCTCAGCCTTGTTGGAGAACACAATCTTTTCCTTCTTGCGCGTGGTGCCGATTTCCACAATGTTCTCGCTGTGGTCGCCGATGCGCTCCAGGTCGTTGACGACGTGGAAGAGCGAACCCACCAGGTGGTTGTCGGCCGTACCGAGGTTGTGGGCTTCCAGCTCGATGAGGTTCTTGGTGATCTCGTCGTTGAGGTAGTCCACCACTTCCTCGCGGTTGCCAAACTCATCCAGCGACAGCTCCTTGGGCGCAAAGTAGTACTGCATGGCGAAGTGGTAGTTTTCCAGCACGATGGCGGCCATGCGCTGCACCTCGCGGAAGAGCTGCTGCACGGCAACCGGCGGGGTATTGAGCAGCAGGGGGTCGAAATACTTGAGCTGCATGCTCTCCTGCACAGGATCCTCGCCGCGCACGATGGCGCAGGCCAGCTTTTCCAGCACGCTGCTCATGGGCAGAAGCACCAGCGTGGCGGTCACGTTGAAGGCGATATGGCTGAAGGCAATCTGCAGCCTCAGGTTGTCGCCCGCCGCCGCGCGGATCCAGTCCGCAAAGGGCAGCGCCAGCGCGATGATGACAAACATCACCGTGCCGATGACGTTGAACAGCAGGTGCACCACAGCCGTGCGCTTGGCGGTGCGGCTGGTGCCCACGCTGGCCATCAGCGCCGTTACGCAGGTACCGATGTTCTGACCAAACAGGATGAACAGCGCCGCTTCCAGCGTGATGGCGCCGGAGGAGGCCAGCGCCTGCAGGATACCGACGCTGGCAGAGGACGACTGCAGAAGCGCCGTCACAGCCGCGCCCACCAGCACGCCCACGATGGGGTTGGTGGCGGTCATCATCAGGCTGCGGAACAATTCCCAGTCGCGCAGCGGGCGCATGGCGTCGGTCATGGTGTCCATGCCCACAAACAGGATGCCCAGGCCCATGGTGATCTGACCGAAGAGCTTGATGCTGCTGCGGTTGCCCATCAGCTGGCAGATGGCGCCCACCGCGGTAAAGATCATGGCAAAGTCCAGCTCCACCGACAGCATGAGCGACGTGACCGTGGTACCGATGTTGGCGCCCATGATCACGCCGATGGCGCGGCCCAGCTCAATGAGCCCGGCATTCACAAAACCCACGACCATCACCGTCGTGGCGCTGGAGGACTGGATGACGCCCGTCACCAGCGCGCCCACCAGCACAGCCATCAGCTTGTTGCGCGTGAGGGCTTCCAGCAGCTTTTTCATCTTGGGGCCGGCAGCCTGCTCCAGGCCGTCGCCCATCGCCTTGATACCAAACAGAAACAGTCCCAATCCGCCCAGCAGAGTCAGTACCATCATTGCGTTCATTTGCATTCCTCCTGTGCACCCTTTGTACACAAACCTATTCTTACCCATTCTACTACGTATATTAGGATACCATATCTGCCCGTGGCTTGTAAAGAGATACACTTGGCCTAGTGTAAATTGTAAAAGGCTGGATATTGCGCTTGTTTTTTTGCTTCAATGGGACTATAATGTGTGCGTTGCATCCGGGTCTGTGGTTGAAAGCCGAAGCCAGACGCGGGCAAAGCGGTCCACGTAAGCCGGCCAAAGCGCCGGTGAGCATGGCGCGTTCTAGATGTAAGACTGACCGCCTTTCAAAAAATCTACGGCGAGAGAGGGCGAGTAGGGCGCAAGCGCGATGAGCAGACCCTCCAGTCAGCGAGTGTGGGGTCAAAGACCAGGTCAGCCGGATGCACGGTATTCATTCTATTTTTGAACGGAGGATCCCCAACATGTACGAAGACAAGACGCTGGTTTGCCGCGATTGCGGCGCCGAGTTCGTGTTCACCGCTGGCGAGCAGGAATTCTATGCTGAGAAGGGCTTCCAGAACGAGCCCACCCGCTGCCGTGAGTGCCGCGCCGCCCGCAAGGCCAACCGCGCCGCCGCTCCCCGCGAGATGTTCGAGACCACCTGCGCTGCTTGCGGCAAGGCCACTACCGTGCCCTTCATCCCCAAGAGCGACCGTCCCATCTACTGCAGCGAGTGCTTCGCCGCTCACCGCAACGCGTAAGAGCAATCAATGGGGATGCTTCCCCGATGCCGCAGCCCGTTTTCCGGGCTGCGGTTTTTTCTTTTTTCAGCGTTTCCACAAAACCACGCGCTGGGGCTGCGCGCCGCTTTCATCCAGCTGCGGGTTCATGCGCAAAAGCAGCTCCGGGCTTACGCGGTAGCGCTTGGCAATCTCCCACGCCCCTTCACCCTGCTGCGCAAAGCACACCAGCACGCCGGTTTCGCTCTGGGGCGCGGGCATGGCGGCCACCTGCGTGACCGGCTGCTCGTGCCGAAGCTGCACGTCAAAGCAGTCCAGATGCAGGATGTACTTCACCTCCACCCGGTCGCTGGTGATGACGCTGCTTTCCACATTGCCCGTGGTGAGCACCATGCTCTCGGGCAGGCTCACGTCGCAGGCAAAGGCCATGCGGAAGGGTTCCTCGGCATGGTAGCTCTGCGGCGCGGCGCTGTCGTCGGTCATGTAGAGGAGGGTGGTTTCCATCATGCCTTCCACCAGCAGCTTGCCATTCTGCCTGCTCCAGCCGGTGATGACCGGGCGCAGCGACGCGTGCAGCGGCGTGCGCACGGGCGGCATGCCCTCGGTGAGTAGGGTGAGCTTGCCGCTTTCGGCGGTGTGAATCTGCCGGTGGCTCACGGCGCGCTGCACGCCCTGCGTGCCAAGGGTGAGCACGTCGCCCTGGGTGGTGTAGGCGTCCAGCAGAAGTTTGACGTCGCGCGAACGGGTGGCGTGCGCTTCCAGACCAAGCAGCACCTCGGCGCGCAGCGTGCGCTCGCCCTCCTCCTGCCCTTCCTGCGAAAGCACCGCCACATCCCGCACCACGGCGGAGCAGCACAGCTCGTCGCCGCTTTCACCGGTGAGGGCGATGGTTTCCTCAAACGGGATGGTATGCCGGGTGACCACCAGCGGGCGCGAGGGCATGAGGCTGGTGTGCATCACCTCCAGCAGCACCTGCCCCGAGAGCGTGGCGCGCCCTTCGCCGCCCATTACCTCCTGCACGGTGACGCTGGCCTGCGCGCACAGCGTATCCGTAATCTGCAAAACCGCGCCCAGCTCGCACTCGTCCCGCACCAGCACGTCCTGCACGCCGCGCGATGCGGTGTGCAGCGCGCTGAGGGTTTCCGTGCGCAGCATGAGGCCGTCCATGTCGCGAATGCCCGTCACCACGCTCAGCGGCTCGTCCGTAAAGGCGCGCGCGTGCAGGCGCAGGATGGCCATCAGGTGCAGCCGCCCGCCCTGCGCGCTGGCCTCCACATGCTCCACCATCATGCTGATGGGCGCCTGCATACCGCTTTGCGCGCCCGCCAGCTCGATGGGGTGGCTGAACTCCGCCGATGCTTCCAGCGCGCTGACCTTGGTGGGATCGCCCTGCGTGTAGAGCACGTGGAAGGTGACCTTGCCCTCCGCGTTCACGCGGCCGTTTTCCACCGTGCTTTTGTCCAGCGCGGCCATGGCCTGCGAAAGCAGCACATGCGTTTCCTCGCGCAGTCCGCCGGGCAGGGCCACCTCGCCCTCCACCACGGCCTGGCTCAGCCCCTCGCCAATCAACCGCTGCAGGGGCAGTTCCTCTCTGAGCACTTCCGGCGTTTTCGTGCCGGTTTTTTCCATCTGCTGATCCATGTGATCCATGTTTTTCTCTCCTCCCAAGCGGCATGAACTGCGCCGTCTGTTACGGGAAAGGATATGCGGGGGAGATGGGAGGTATGATGGTGGTGCGGTGGATTGACGGCCGATTCTGGCCTTGCGTCCTTTGTTAGGCGCGCTCGTCGGGGCCCGCTCCGCTAGGGCCAGAGGATCAGGGGGGATTTCGATTTCCCCCCTTAGATCCTCTGGACTCCTGTATCCCCCTTGAAACGACCAGGGGTAAACCCCTGGACTGGACTGTACCCGAAAGAGCAGACAAAGAAAGAAAAAACCTGAAGTAGAATAAAACCAGTTTATACGGCCTTGCTTCTGAATTCAACAGGAGTG
>JAQXJZ010000010.1 GCA_029009515.1 bacterium | reverse complement strand
GGTGTTTGTGTATGGGGAGGGCTGCTGCTAAGACCGCCGCTCCTCGGAAGGAGTCGCGGCTCGCTTGACTGTACGCTTCTTCTTGTTTGTTGGATGGGGCAGACCGCCCCTCCTCGGAGGGAGTCGGGGCTCGCTTGAGTTCAGGGGGAACGCCGCTGCGGCGGCTACACCTCATCAGTCGGCAAAGCCGACAGCTTCCCCTCAAGGGGAAGCTTGCGCAGTTGGCTGCTGCTCTTAGTTGCGTCCTCTAACAGGCTTCTATTGCTGGGTAAAGAAGTCAAGCCTTCCAGCTTCCCCTTGAGGGGAAGCTCCGCCGTAGGCGGTGATGAGGTGGCCAGTTCCTCGTCAAGACAACACCAAAGCAACACGCCGCCAACGGGCGCACACGCAGGTGCGCCCCTACAAGGCATCAAACCAATCCGCTCTACCAACATAACCTCCGGCACCACCGTAGGGGCGCACCTATGTGTGCGCCCGCGCACGAACGCCCCGGTGCACCTTTGCCCCAACCCCACCCAAGCAGCAAAAACCCCATCAACTGTCAGCCGTCAGGCTGGTGTTGATGGGGCTTTTGCGTCTGGGATGGCGACACAAGAAACAAACGCAACCCGAAAGAAAGATACACACAACTCACAGGGGTCCAGGGGCCGTGCCCCTGGTCGGAGAAAGGGTCAGGGGATCCAAGGGGTATAGGGGAAACCTCGATGTTTCCCCTGTACCCCTTGGCCGCCGGAGGCATCTCCTGTTGCTCGTCAGCTCAACTCCAAGAGAAAACACATCAAAGCAACTCGACCGCACGAGCAACAGGCCACCTCATCACCGCCTCCGGCGGAGCTTCTCCTCAAGGAGAAGCCAACGAGCGGCGTGCGCTCAACTGCATTACGAGCAAAGGCGCACAAAAAAGCCATCAGGCAAACAGCCCAATGGCAATAGCATCAACCAATGCTCACTCCATCACCATCTCAATCCCCGTATCCGCCATCACCTCATTCACCAGCGCATGCGACTTCTCCATGGTGCTCTTCTGGTTCTTGTCCACAAACTCCGGCACATGCTCCGGGTCATTCACCAAAATGCGGTACAGCGTGCGTCCCTCGCCCTTGCCCTTCCACGCATACGTCGGCACATACCGTAAATCCTCAAACGCCACACAGCCGCTCACAGGATCGTAAATCACCTGCGTTTTGAGCAGAATGCTGGCCAGCGTGTGGCGCGTGCCGCGCTCGTGGCTGAACAGATTGCCCAGCGAGTACGCGCACAGCACAGGGTGGAATTTGCCGTCCCCGCGGTTCGCCGCCAAAAGCTGCACGGGCTGAAGCACCCCGCTGCCGGTGCCGATGATCACGTCCGCGCCCGCATCGGCCAGCTGCTGCGCCGTGGTGCGCTGCTCGTCGGTGGGCTCCTTCGCGCCGGATTTGCCCCAGCGCAGCGATACCATCACCACCTGCGCGCCATAGTCGCGCAGCGAGGCAATATCCGCCCGCATCCGCTCCGCGTCAATGGGGGAGAGCAGCGCCGCGCGTTCCTCGTCGGTCAACTGCTTGCGGCTGGCGGAGCTCAGATTGTCCTGATAATGCAAAATGCCCACAGTGCAGCCGTTCAGGTTGAGCCAAGCCACGCCGCTGTTGTCGCCCGCATGCACGCCGAAGGGGGTCATGCCGTATTGGCGGATGGCCTGCGCGGTGGCCTCAGCGCCTGCCGCGCCGCCGGTGAGCGCGTCCTCGTGACCGGTGCCGATGGCGTTCACGCCCGCCTGTTCAAAGGCCATGAGCAGGGCGGAAGGCATGTTCACGTTGCCGCTCTTTTCGCTGTCGTTGAGCGTGTGCTCGATGGTCACCATGCTCAGGTTGGCGGCCATGACGTCGCCCAGCTGATCGGTCAGGATGTCGAAGCGGTACACATCGTCAAAGGTGAGGGCGTTGCGCACCGAGCTGTTAAACTGTACGCCGCCGGATGCGCACAAGGAGAAACGCAGCTTGGGCAAAGGCGTGGCGGTGGGCTGGGGCGTGGGGGAATGCTGAGGCGCGGCATCCCACGGCGCGGCGGTGGCCAGGCTTTCCGGCGGCAGGATGGTGGCGTGCGGACGGGTGAGCATGCGCTCGCCTGCGTCGGCCAGCTGCGAGAGGGATTCATCCATCGCCACCGCCAGCTGCGCCGCATCCACGCGGATGTTCTGGTGGCCGGTGAAGGACGGCCAAAGCGCCGCAAAACCCACCAGCACCAGCGCTGTGAGCATGAGCATCACCACCGTGCCCAGCGATATGCCGCGGCGCTTTTTCATGGCGGAAGGCCTCCTTGTTTCGATCATTTGCTACCCTGTATGATAGCATAACCGACCATCTTATGCAAGAAACCCCACCTTTGCAAAAAGAATTGCAAAAAACTGATCCGGGGGCATTGACAGGCGGACGGGTTCATGATATTCTTTCTTCGGAAATCCGATCAAAAAAGTCGGGATTCCGAAAGGAGCCACTATGAAGCTATCCACACGCGGCAAATACGCCGTGTATGCCATGCAGTATCTGGCTGCGCACGCCGGGGAAGGCCCGCAGTCGCTGCAGAGCATTTCCGCGGTGGGCGTGCCCAAGCAATATTTGGAACAGATTCTGGGCAACCTTCGCCGTGCAGGGCTGGTGACCACCGTGCGCGGCGCGCAGGGCGGATATCAGCTGGCGCGCGACCCGCACGAGATGAGCATGCGCGATATCATCGATGCGGCGGAAGGCCCCATTGAACTGAGCGAATGCGCAGGCACGGAGCCTGCCTGTCACCGCAGCGGCACCTGCGCCGTGCGCCGGGTATGGCAGCGGGTGACGGATTCCATCAACAACGAACTGGACAAGATCAGGCTCAGCGATATGCTGGAGCCCGTATGCGAAAGCGAGGAAACAGATC
Organism: bacterium; assembly: GCA_029009515.1. Lineage (GTDB taxonomy): Bacteria > Bacillota > Clostridia > Christensenellales > Aristaeellaceae > Limiplasma. The sequence continues at coordinate 20,682 of JAQXJZ010000010.1, read as the reverse complement.
ATGAGTGACCGTCTCATCTATATGGACAACGCGGCGACCACCTCCGTGCGCCCCGAGGTGCTGGAGGCCATGATGCCTTATTTCACCCAGCACTTTGGCAACGCCAGCTCCATCCACACCTTCGGCCGCGGCGCGCGCCGTGCGCTGGAAAACGCCCGCAAGCAGGTGGCTGCGGCGCTGGGCTGCGAAGCGCGTGAAATCTACTTCACCGCCGGCGGCAGCGAAAGCGACAACTGGGCCATCCGCTGCGCCGTGGAAGCCAAGGCCAGCAAGGGCAAGCACATCATCACCAGCGCCATCGAGCATCACGCCGTGCTGCACACCTGCGAGTACATGGAAAAGCAGGGCTACGAAGTGACCTATCTGCCGGTGGATGAATACGGCCTGGTCTCCGTGGAGAGCGTGAAAAATGCCATCCGCCCGGATACCGTGCTCATCACCATCATGGCCGCCAACAACGAGATCGGCACCCTGCAGCCCATTGCCGAGATTGGCAAGATCGCCAAGGAAAACGGCATCCTCTTCCACACCGACGCGGTGCAGGCCGTGGGCGCGGTGCCCATCGACGTGAACGCGTGGAACGTGGACATGCTCAGCCTCTCCGGCCACAAGCTGCACGCGCCCAAGGGCATTGGCGCCTTGTATGTGCGCAAGGGCGTCCGCATTTCCAACCTGATTTACGGCGGCGCTCAGGAGCGCGGCCTTCGTGCGGGTACCGAGAACCTGCCCGGCATTGTGGGTCTGGGCAAGGCGATCGAGCTGGCCGTGGCCGAGCTGCCCGAGTACACCGAGCGCGTGAGCAGGCTGCGCGATAAGCTGATCAAGGGCATTCTGGACAACATCCCGGATGTGCAGCTCAACGGCCATCCCACCATCCGCCTGCCCGGCAACGTAAACGTGTCCGTGCGCTACGTGGAGGGTGAAGCCCTGCTGATGCGTCTGGATCTGGCCGGTGTGGCCGCCTCCAGCGGCTCCGCCTGCACCAGCGGCAGCCTCGACCCGTCCCATGTGCTCCTGGCCATCGGCCTGCCGCATGAGATCGCCCACGGCAGCCTGCGCCTGTCCCTGGGCAACGACACCACCGAGGAAGAGGTGGACTACGTGATCGAAAAGCTGCCCGGCATCGTGGAAAATCTGCGTGCCATGAGCCCGGTGAACGCTTCCAACCTGTTCAGCTTCTGATGAGATCGAAGGAGGATTTTTGAATATGTACTCTGAAAAAGTGATGGATCATTTCTCCAATCCCCGCAACGTGGGCGAGATTGCCGATGCGTCCGGCAGCGGCACCGTGGGCAACGCCAAGTGCGGAGACATTATGAAGATGGATATCAAGGTCGAAAACGGCATCATCGTGGACGTCAAGTTCAAGACCTTCGGCTGCGGCGCCGCCATCGCCACCAGCTCCATGGCCACCGAAATGGTCAAGGGCAAGACCATCGACGAAGCCCTGACCCTCACCAACAAGGCGGTCGCCGAGGCGCTGGACGGTCTGCCCCCGGTCAAGATGCACTGCTCCGTGCTGGCTGAGGAAGCCATCCACGCGGCCATTCAGGACTACAAGAACAAGCATCCGGAAGCCTGATGCTCGAAAGGAAAACCAATGCCTGAAATTCATGGCAATATTGAAGGAATCCGCAAAAGCGTGCTGGACGAGCTCACGTCGCTCTACGACGTGCAGCTCGAGCCGGGCGTATTTATGCCGCAGGAGCTGCTGAACGGCCTCTGCGGCTATTCTGCGTCTTTGAACCGTGAGATCGCGGTGTACATCACCCGCTTCGGCGAGATTGCAGATGTGTTCATCGGCAGGAACGACTCCATCGACCTGCCGGATCTTCGCCTGCGCAGAAGCGAGCGCAGACTGAGCATGATTCGCTGCATCCACACCCACCCCAACGGCTGGGGCGAGCTGAGCGACGTGGACGTGAGCGCGCTGCTCAGCATGCGCTTTGACGCCATGTGCGCCGTGGGCGTGAGCAAGGATGGCCGTCCCACCAGCACCCAGTGCGCCTTCCTCGATCCCCAGCACGAGGGTCAGGTGATGCGCACGGAGCTGCTGAACGCGCGCAAGATGCCGCAGGACGAGTGGATGGCGCGCATCGAGGAAGTGGACGAGGCCTATGTGGCCGCGCTGCCCAAGCTGCAGAAGGAGCATGAGCGCGCCGTGCTGGTGGGCATCGAAAGCGAGGAATCGCTGGACGAGCTGCAGGAGCTGGCCAAAACCGCCGGAGCCGAAACCGTGCTGCGCGTGCTTCAGAAGCGCCCCAAGCCCGATACGGTGTTCTGCATCGGGCGCGGCAAGGCCGAGGAACTCAGCCTGCGCGTGCAGGCCATTCAGGCCGATCTGGTCATCTTTGACGAGGAACTCTCCGGCGTGATGCAGAAGAATCTGGAAGAAATCCTGCGCGTGAAGGTCATCGACCGCACGGCGCTGATTCTGGATATCTTCGCCGGCCGCGCCAACACGCGTGAGGGCAAATTGCAGGTGGAAATGGCGCAGCTGCAGTACCGCAGCCAGCGCCTGCTGGGTCAGGGTCTGGTGCTCAGCCGTCTGGCGGGCGGCATCGGCACCCGCGGCCCCGGCGAAACCAAGCTGGAGGTCAACCGCCGCCGCATCCGCGACCGCCTGACCGATCTCAGGCGTGAATTGGAACAAATTGAAAAACAGCGCGGACTTCGCCGTCAGAATCGCGAGAAAAACGGCGTGCCAATCGTTGCATTGGTGGGGTACACCAACGCGGGCAAATCCACCCTCTTCCCCCGCCTTACCGGCTCCAGCGTGTACGTGATGGATCAGCTCTTTGCCACGCTGGACAGCGTGAGCCGCCCCATCACCCTGCCGCATGGGGGAAAGGCGCTGCTGGTGGACACCGTCGGCTTCATCCGCAAGCTGCCGCACGACCTGGTGCAGGCCTTCCGCGCCACGTTGGAGGAGGCCAAGCTGGCCGACGTGCTGGTGCTGGTGGCCGACGGCTCTGACCGCGAGCTCGAAAGCCGCCACGCCACCGTGGAGGAAGTGCTGGAAAGCCTTGGCGCGGCCGAGGCCCCGCGCATCGTGGCACTCAACAAGTGCGATCTGTTCGAGGATATCCCGGACCGCATGCCCGGCGCGGTGCGCATCAGCGCCGCGGACGGCACCAACCTGGACGAGCTGCTCAGCCGCATCGAAAGCGAGCTGGACGCCGGCACGCAGGAAGTGAAGCTGCTGGTGCCCTTTGCCAGCTACGGCCTGATCAATCGCCTGCACACGCTGGGCACCGTGCTTTCGCAGGACTATGTGGACGAGGGCGTGCAGGTGCTGATCCGCATGGATGCGCAGAATGTGAGCTATGTGTGCCGCGAAGGCGCAAAAGTGCTGGAGAAATAGCAGAAAATAGTTGCTAAAATGTTACGGAAATGATACAATTAGCTGAAAGGGAGGGATGAGGCCTTGCTGCTGGAAAAGGTGGTGGCCATTGTGGCGCTTTCCGCCACGCTCATGGACGGCAGTATGAAAGCTGCACTGCCGGATCAAAATATGGATGGCACAGCCTTCCTGGTCAACCGGCAGCATGCCGTGAGCAAGTATTTCGAGCCCGACACCCGCAAGGTGAACGGCCCCGGCATGTCGCAGGCCATGCGTCCCGACGCCGCGCAGGCGCTGGAGGAGATGTTTGCCGCCGCCAGGGAGGACGGCATCAACCTCTCCATCGTTTCCGGCTACCGCAGCTATTCCAAGCAATCCACCATTTACTCCCGCAAGAAAGCGGAACAGGGGCAGGAGGCCGCCGACAGGATCTCCGCACGCCCCGGCACCAGCGAGCACCAGTTGGGACTGGCGATGGATCTGGCCAAAAAGGGCAGCACCCAGCTCAACACCGCCTTTGGCAAAACCGACGAGGGCAAGTGGGTGTCTGCGCATGCGCACGAGTATGGCTTTATCGTGCGCTATCCGGAGGGGTCCGAGGACGTGACCGGCTACATGTACGAGCCGTGGCACGTGCGCTATGTGGGCAAGGCGCTTGCCAAGGAGCTGTACGAAAGCGGCCTGCCCATGGAAACCTTCCTGTCCGGCTACAAGCTGGAAGTCTATGATTACCTGATCCATCAAGCTACGAATGAGGTGCTCCCATGAAGAAACTGGTATGCGCAATTCTCACCCTGATGATGTGCTTTGGCAGCTGCGCCTTTGCAGCCGGTCCCGAACGCCCGGACGTGACGTGGGACTTTGCCGTGCCGCTGAGCGATACGCTGAGCGATTATGCCGTGCTGGTCAACCGCGACAATCTGCTGGACAAGAGCTACAAGCCCAGCCCGCTGGTCAAGGTGAATGGCGTGAAGCGCGCCACCTCTACCGCTGTGGAAATGCAGGGCACCGCTGCCGAAAAGCTGGTGGAAATGTTCAACGCCGCCAGGCAGGTGTTTGAATACAACTACGTCAACGAAAAGGGCAAGACCGTGACCGCCACCTACGACGAAAACGGCATGGTGCTCTATCTCAAGAGCGGCTACCGCAGCTACGGCACACAGGCCACCGTGTACGCCAATTACCTGGCCCGCAACAACAACGTCGACGACGGCTATTCCTCTCCTCCCGGAGCCAGCGAACACCAGAGCGGCCTGTGCGCCGACATCCTCAACGCTGATTACGCCAGCCGCTCCCGCATGACGCAGGACTTCAAGTGGACTGCTGAGGCTCAGTGGATGAAGGAAAACTGCGCCGACTTCGGCTTCATTCTGCGCTACACCGAGGACGGCGAAGCCCTGACCAAGACCGCCTTCGAGCCCTGGCACTTCCGCTATGTGGGCGAGAGCATTGCCGATTACATCATGGGCCGCGGCATCACCATGGAGGAGTTTTCCGAGCAGGCCAAGGCCGCCTATGATGATTTCATCGCCAGGGGCGGCGACGTGGACGCGTGGCTGGCCTACGAGCAGGCGCATCTCAACCAGCCCCCGCAGCCCGAGGTGCTGGAAGCAACCGACGAAACCGGCGACCACGAAACCTCTCTTCTCTTCTTCTGATTTCGCCGGCAATACGAATGTAACGAGGATCAACAATGGGCAAGACGATCGCCATAACCAATCAGAAGGGCGGCGTGGGCAAAACCACCACCGCCATCAACCTGTCCGCCTGCCTGGCAGAGGCCGGCAAAAAGGTGCTGCTGGTGGATCTGGACCCGCAGGGCAACACCACCAGTGGCCTGGGCGGCGAGGCGGGCAGCAAATCCGTCTATGAGGCGCTCATGGGCCGCGTGTCCATGGAGGAGTGCATCCAGAAAACGCCCGTGGACGGCCTGGCGCTTGCGCCCTCCGATATCCGCCTGGCCGGTGCGGAGCTGGAGCTGGTGGATCTGGACCAGCGCGAATACCGCCTGAAGCACCTGCTGAAAAACGTGGAAGCCAAGTACGACTTCATCTTTGTGGATTGCCCGCCGTCCCTGAGCCTGCTCACGCTCAATGCGCTCACCGCGGCGCGCCGCGTGCTCATTCCCATCCAGTGCGAGTATTATGCGCTGGAGGGCGTGACCAGCCTGATGAACACCATCAACCGCGTCAAGCATTCCTTCAACCCGGGTCTGGACATCGAAGGCGTGCTGCTCACCATGCTGGACGGCCGCACCAATCTGGGCCTGCAGGTGGTGGACTCCGTGAAGAAGCACTTCCGAAAGCTGGTGTACGCCACCGCCATCCCGCGCAACGTGCGCCTTGGCGAAGCGCCCAGCCACGGCCTTCCCATCCACCTCTACGACCCCCGCAGCCTGGGCGCGGACAGCTACCGCAGGCTTGCGCAGGAATTTTTGCAGCGCAACAAATGACATAAGGAGTAATGACCGACATGAAACGCGGCGGACTTGGCAGGGGACTGGACGCCCTGCTGCCTCAGACCGACAGCCTGCTGGAAACGGTGGTGCGGGATATCCCGATTGACGAGATCGACCCCAACGCCGACCAGCCCAGACGCGAGTTTGACAAGGATGCGCTGGAGCAGCTGGCGCAGAGCATCAGCGAAGCGGGCGTGCTTTCGCCCATTCTGGTGGTGGAGGAGGGCATGCGCTACCGCATCGTAGCCGGTGAGCGCAGGTACCGCGCCTCCCGCCTGGCGGGTCTGGCCACGGTGCCCTGCATCGTGCGCAGCATGACCACCGCCCAGCAGATGGAAGCCGCGCTGATCGAAAACCTGCAGCGCGAGGACCTGAACCCCATCGAAGAAGCCAGCGCCATCCGCAGCCTCATGCAGGAGTGCGCCTACACCCAGGAGCAGGCCGCCAGGAGGCTTGGCAAGAGCCGCCCGGCCATCGCAAACGCGCTGCGTCTGCTCAACCTGCCCGCCGAGGTCATCAAGCTGGTGGAAAGCGGCGATCTGAGCGCAGGCCATGCCCGTGTGCTGGCCGGCCTGGAGGAGAAGAAGCGTCAGCTGGAATTGGCGCATCAGGCCGTTTTGTACGGCTGGAGCGTGCGCAAACTGGAAGAAACTGCCAATGAAAAGAAGGCGGCGGATCAGCCCAATGTGAAGCGCGTGCGCAGCCTCAGCCCCGAGCTGGACGCGCTGCAAAGCAGCATGCGCGAGGCGCTGGGCCTCAAGACCACGCTTTCCGGAACGGAAAAGAAGGGCAAGATTACCCTTTCGTATAACAGTGCTCAGGAGCTGGAACATCTCTACGAGGTGATCGGACGGCTGCTCGACTGACCCTCCGTCACCGCACGCACAGAAAAGGTGGTATTGTATGCGTACAAACTCCAACAAGAAGGTTCACAAGATCAAGCGCGATCCCTACAAAACCCTGATCCGCTTTCTGGTGACCATGGCCGTGCTGGCTGTGGTGGGCGTGGGCGTGTTCTACCTGTGCTCGCTGGCCGTCACCAAGGACTACACCGACACCCGCGACCGCATCATGGCGGAAAACGCCGAGGGCGAGGTGGAGTTCAACGCCCGCATGAACGAGCTGCGCAACCAGAGCGCTGCGCAGAATGCGCCCGTGCAGAACGCACAGGCTGATCTCAACCTGCCCAGCTGGGAAAAGACGCTGGACGGCGCCACCTGGCGCGTGCAGGACGAGGGCAGCGCCGGACTGGAGAATACCTCCACCGTCACGCTGGACCGCGCGCAGCTGATGAACGGCGGCCTGATGCTGGTCAACGCCTGGCACTCTCTGCCCAGCGACTTCTCCGAGGATGGTCTGGTGAGCGTGGGCACCACCGGCAATTTCAAAATTCAGGTGCAGGACGGCTCCGTGCAGCTGTTCCAGCCTGCGTTTGACGCGCTGGTAGAAGCCCTGGCCGCTGCCAAGGAAGACGGCCTGGAGTACTTCATCGTGCGCGAGGGCTACCGCAGCGTGGTGGAGCAGGAAGGCCTGTTCAACGACGAAATGCAGGATCTCAGCTCCCGCTACTCCGGCAACCGCCTCATCGAGGAAACCAAGAAGGTGGTCAACTACCCCGGCACCAGCGATTATCACACCGGCATGAGCTTCCGCATGGACGTGTACCAGAGCGGCAACAGCGAGCTCAACGGCCAGAAGTTCCAGGCCGAGAGCAAGCAGGGCGCATGGCTGACCGAAAACTGCTGGCGCTACGGCATCATCTTCCGCTTCCCGTCCCGTGATTTCCCCAATGCCTCCTGGCAGGACAAGAGCTACAAAACCGGCGTGTCCTCCCAGCTCAACCTGTACCGCTACGTGGGCAAGGCTCATGCCGCCGCCATGCGCGTTTTGGACATGTGCCTCGAAGAATACATCGAGTTCCTCATCGCCCATCCGCACATCTGCATCTACGAAAATGACGCCCTCAAGTACGAAGTCGTCCGCATCAAGGGCGTCGGCAATCAGCAGTCCATCGCCCTCCCCGTGCCCAACCCCGCCAACGGCTACCAGGCCAGCCTGGACAACATGGACGGCGTTGTGATGGCGTACGCGTATTAAGGACGAAGGGGGACGCCAAGGGCTCTGCCCTTGGATCCCGCAAGGGGCTGAGCCCCTTGACCCGCACACCGCGCACCTTTTAGGTGCGCGGTGTTGGTTTATGTTTGGGGTTGGATCTAAGACCGCCGCTCCTCGGAAGGAGTCGCGGCTCGCTTGACGGTACGCTTCTTCTTGTGAGTTGGATGGGGCAGACCGCCCCTCCTCGGAGGGAGTCGGGGCTCGCTTGAGCGCATGGGGGAACGCCGCTGCGGCGGCTACACCTCATCAGTCGGCGAAGCCGACAGCTTCCCCTCAAGGGGAAGCTCGACGAGGCTCTACATGCCACACTTGCGTGTTCTAACAGGCTAATATTGCTGGGAAAAGTGCGCACGCCTTCCAGCTTCCCCTTGAGGGGAAGCTCCGCCGTAGGCGGTGATGAGGTGGCCAGTTCCTCGTGCGCTCTACTCCAAGAGCGCACATATTCGCCGCAGCGGAAGCACCTCCACCAACACAAAAAACCCCTGCCGCATCACAACAACGCAGCAGGGGTTCATCACATCTCTCACTCACACAGTCACATCCGCAACCGTGTACTCCACCATCTTCCTCAAATCCTCGGGCGCCAGCTCCACCTGATACCCGATCTTCCCGGCGGAAAAGATCATCGTCTCGCACAATTCCACCGTCTCATCCACCACCGTGGGAAAGACCTTCTTCATGCCGATGGGGGAGCAGCCGCCGTGCACATAGCCGGTCAGCGGCAGCAGATCCTTGCTTTTGAGCATTTCGATGCTCTTTTCATGCACGGCAGAGGCCGCCTTCTTGAGCGAAAGCTCCTCGCCTACGGGAATGACAAACACGTAGTTCTTCCTGGAGGCGGCCACCGTCACCAGCGTTTTGAACACATGCGTGGGGTCCTGGTTCAGATACGCCGCCACTTCCACGCCGCTCAGCGCGGTTTCGCTGGGGTATTCATACGCCTGATAGGCAATCTTCTGCCCGTCCAGCAGGCGCATCACATTGGTCTTTTCCATCGAAAAAGCCTTCTTTTGTTCAGGTTAGTCCAGCGTGTTGGTGGGAGCGTTGCACTTGAGGCAGGGGGCGAGGCCGTTGGCACGCATGACTTCCTTCAGGTCAGCATAGGAAAACTGCATGTCGAAGGGCAGGTATTCGCTCTTCACGCTGGGGCAGTTGGGGTCCATGTGGTAGTAGTTCGCTCCCTGGTTGTAGTACAGGGGCGTGGAGGCCGGGGGCGCGGGCGTAACCGTGGTGCGGGGCGGGGCGGTGATATCGCCCACCTCGTTTTTGTTGTTCACCACGTTTTCCTCGGTGGTCTGCACCTCGTCGTTGGTGGCCAGCGAGTTGGGGTTGACGTACCACTCGTCGCCTTCCTTGACCATCATGATCATGAAGCGGTAGATGGTGGGCGCCTTGCCGGTGTTCTTGTTGATGGACGCACGCATGGTGATGGTGCGGCTGTTGTCCGTCTCCGTGCCGGAGATGTCCTCAATCACGAATTCCTCCGGCGTGCGGTTCTTGAGTACGTTGAACAGCGCCTGCGCGGCGTTCTGCTGCTGGCTGCACCAGCTGGGCTGCACCAGATACACCATCTCGGTGGTGTTGTTCACCTGCCACAGCGACATGAACAGCTCCAGGCGCTTTTCGGCCTGAGACGGTCCTGTTACCGTGGGAGCAGGCGTGGGCGTGGCGACGGGCTGAGCCATCACGGCGGGATTGGCCGCCGGTTCGGGCGTTTGCTGTACGGCGACGGGCTGGTTGGGCTGGTTGGGCTGGTTGATTGCCGTCTGGCGCACGTCGGCGTTGCCCTGCATGAGCATGGCAATCATGCCGATGCACAGCGCCACGTAGGCGATGCTCACAATCAGGCGCGTGGCGGGCTTGTACATCTGGCGGTACCACATGGCGCCAAGGCCGACCACCGTCAGGCCCATGAAGGCGTAGCGCAGCACGTCCCACGAGCCGGGCACGAACAGGCAGGGGATGAACACCAGGGGCAGCAGGCCGAAGAGAAATACGCTCCACAGCATGTCGGCGCTCACGGGCTGCCGGGGCTGAGGGGCCGGCTGCTGCTGCACGAAGGAAGGCTGCTGCTGCGGCATCTGCGGGTACATGGGAAAGGGCTGCTGCTGCGCAAAAGGCGGCTGCATGCCGGAAAACGGCGGTATGGTGCCCTGCGGCTGCATGGCCTGCGCAAAGGGCGGCGTGGTTTTGGGCTGCGCAGGCTGCACATTGGGCGCGGCGTTCATCTGCGGCGGCACAAAGCCCTGCGACCGGGTGGAAAACGATGCGCCCGGCTGCGAAAAAGGCGCGGCGGTGTTGCCAAGCGGCAGCTGCTGTGCGGGGGCTGCATTCTGCATGGGGGGCAGAGGCATGCCCGAAGGCGGCATGAAGCTGGGCGCTGCAAAGGGCACCTGCGCCGGCGGGGGCGTCATGGAAAAGGGCTGCTGCTTCGGCATCTGGCCGAACATGGGCTGCTGGGGCATCATGGGCTGGGCGCCCATCATAGGCTGAGGAGGCATGGCAGGCTGAGCGCCCATCAGGGGCATCTGCTGCACAGGCTGCACGGGCGGCTGCTGAAAAACGGGCATGCCGGGCACAGGATCGGGCGCTTTGGAAAAATCAGGCGTTTCGTGCACCTGGCGCACGGGCGCGGCCTTTTTGGCAAATCCGCGCTTCTGCATGCCGTAGGTGGGGGTAGAGGCATATTTCATACGGTTTCCGTTCATGCTGCATCTCCTTGCGTGAACTGTGGAAAAAACAAACGTTCAGGCAGTATGCCAATCATGCGCATACGCCCTTTTATTATAGCACGTATTGCAAATTTGTAAACCTGAGCGGGTCAAAATGTGAAAGAAAAGAAACAAAAAAATGACAAAAGATGGACAATTTTTGTTTGATCCAAAAACATAAAAGTATATAAAGTAAACCATTTCAAACCTTCCAGGCCGAAAAGGCGGAAAATCAAAGCAGAAAACATGGAAGGAATGAGTTGCGCAAAGCTGGACAATCATGTATAATTATGTTGACCTGTTATGCCTGTGCGTTGTGGGTCATCATTGTGGGCGGGCATCATCCGCCGCGCAAGGAGGCGTAAGCTTATTATGGAATGCAAGATCAAGAATGACATTGGCACGATCTATATCACCGAAGATGTTATGCTCAAGGTGGTCGGTTATGCTGCGCTGGAATGCTACGGCATTGTAGCCATGTCCAGCAAGCGCGCCAAGGACGGACTGGTGCAGTGGCTGGGCCGCGAAAACCTGTCCAAGGGCGTGCAGCTGAAGCTGGTGGACGATATGCTGGATGTGGATCTGTTCATCATCGTGGAATACGGCATTTCGATTGCCGAAGTCTGCAAAACCATCGTGGAGACGGTGCGCTATAAGCTGGAAAGCATGACGGGCGTGAAGGTGCGCCGTGTCAACATCTCTGTTGAGGGCGTCCGCGTCTGATTCTGTGTGACCAGTGTGTCAGGAGGAAAGAGCTTTGATTCAAGCCAAAACCATTGACGGCGTGCTGCTGCGCGACATGATTGTTACCGGCGCGGCCATGCTGGAAAAGAACCGCGAGGCGGTTGACGCGTTGAATGTGTTCCCCGTGCCGGACGGCGATACGGGCACCAATATGAGCCTTACCATGACTTCCGCCACCCGCGAAGTCAGCCAGAAGGAATACCTGAGCGCCGGCGAGGCGGCTGCGGCCGTGGCCAAGGGCGCTCTGCGCGGCGCGCGCGGCAACAGCGGCGTCATCACCTCCCAGCTGTTCCGCGGCTTTGCCCGCGCGCTGGAAGGCGTGGAGCGCATCACGCCCGTGCAGTTTGCCGCCGCTCTCAAGCGCGGCGCTGAGACTGCCTACAAGGCCGTCATGAAGCCCAAGGAGGGCACCATCCTCACCGTGGCCCGCGTCATCGCCGAAGAAGCCGTGAAGCAGGCCGATAAGGCGCCGGACGATTATGACGCCCTGTTTGCCAATATCCTCTCCACCGGTGAAAAGATCCTCAAAAAGACGCAGGAAATGCTGCCTGCGCTCACCGCTGCCGGCGTTGTGGACGCTGGCGGACGCGGCCTGCTGCTCATCTACATGGGCTACGTGGCCTGCCTCAAGGGCGAGGAGATTCCCACCGAGGTGAACAACGAATCCGACGGCGTGGCCGCCTTCGAGGACGACCACGACTCTCTGGACGAGATCAAGTTTGCCTACTGCACCGAGTTCCTGATTCAGAACCTCTATCCCGACATTCTGGAAGAGGATATCGATTCCTTCCGCCGCCGCCTGAACCGCATCGGCGACTGCGTGCTGGTGGTGGGCGACCTGGGTCTGGTGAAGGTGCATGTGCATACCAACGAGCCCGGCAAGGCCCTCGAGTACGGCCTGAGCCTGGGCGAGCTGGTGAACCTCAAGATTGAAAACATGGTGCAGCAGCGCCGTGACAATCAGGCTGCGGCCCAGAAGAAGGCCGAGGCCGAGAAGCCTGCCAAGGAATACGGCATGGTGGCCGTGTCTCTGGGCGAGGGCTTCAACCACATCTTCACCGACCTCACGGTGGACAGCATCGTGGAAGGCGGCCAGACCATGAACCCCTCCATCGAGGATCTGTCTGACGCCATCGAAAAGACGCATGCCAAGACCGTTTTTGTCCTGCCCAACAACGGCAATGTCATCCTGGCCGCCCAGCAGGCTGCCAAGCTGTGCGAGGACAAGAAGGTGGTCGTCATTCCCACCAAGAACGTAGCCATGGGCATCGCCGCCGCCATCGCTTTCCAGCCGGAAGTGAGCGCGGAGGAAAACGCCGCCGCCATGGAAGAAGCCGCGCAGCGCGTGCGCACCGGCACCGTCACCTACGCCGTGCGTGACACCGACATCGACGACATGCACATCAACGAGGGCGACATCATCGGCCTGTACAACGGCGCCATCCACACCGTGGGCAATAACATCCACGACGTCACCCGCGACCTGATGAAGGAAATCATCACCGAGGATGACGAGCTCATCACCGTCTACTACGGCAAGGACACCTCCGAGGAGGACGCTCAGGCCCTGACGGACGAGCTGGCGGAGCTGTACGAGGACTGCGACGTGGAAATGCAGATGGGCGGCCAGCCGCTGTACTACTATCTGGTTTCTGTCGAGTGATTGCAAAACATGGAATTATCACAAATCAAGGGCGTCGGTCCGAACAGACTGAAAGCCTTTCACGCAGCGGGCATCAGTTCGCTGCGTGATCTTTTATATGCGGTTCCGGTCAAATACCGCAACGTGGGGCAGATTGTGGAGATTGCCGATGCGCAGGTGGGCACGCAGTGCACGCTGCAGGTGCTGCGCGAGGGTGAGGCCAAGCTCATCCGCCACGGCAGGAAGTGTCAGGTCACCTGCACGTTCACCGATGACAGCGGCGCCATCACCGCCTGCTGGTTCAATCAGCCCTGGATGAAGGAAACCCTCAACCGCCAGACGCGCTTCACCTTTCACGGGCTGGTGGACGTCTTTGGCCGCCGCAAGCGGCTGATGAACCCGTCCATCGAGACGGAGCTGCGCATCGTGCCTTCCTACAAGCCCATCGAAGGCGTGCCGCAAAAGACGCATGAGGCCATTGTGCGTCAGGCGCTGGAAGAGGTACACAGCCTCTGCCCGGAGACGCTGCCGCAGGAGATTCTGGACAAGCACGGCCTGGTTGGCTGCGCATGGGCCATCCGCGCGCTGCACGCCCCCAGCAGCATGGAGGAGATTGCGCAGGCGCAGAAGCGCTTTGCGTTTGAGCAGATGCTTCTGTATCAGGCGGCGGTGCGCATGGTGCGCGATGTGCGGCGCGCCGGTACCGTGCTGGATTTTGCTGATCCGGCACTGGACGAATACTGGCAGTCGCTGCCGTTTGCGCCCACCGGTGCGCAGAAACGCACGCTGGAGGAAATCGCCCATGATCTGCGCGGCGAACGCGCCATGGCGCGCATGGTGCAGGGCGACGTGGGCAGCGGCAAAACCGCCGTGGCCATGGGCGCGATGCTTCTGTGCGTGCAGAGCGGGCATCAGTGCGCGCTGATGGCGCCTACGGAGATCCTCGCCCGTCAGCACTACGAGGGCATGAAGGACTATTTTGAAAAGCGCGGCTATGGCTGCGAGCTGCTTATCAGCGGCATGCCGGCCAAACAGCGCCGTGATACGCTCGCCCGGCTGGAAAGCGGCGAAAGCCGCGTGGCCATCGGCACGCATGCGCTCATCAGCAAGGGCGTCATCTATCAGGATCTGGCGCTTTGCATCACCGACGAGCAGCACCGCTTCGGCGTGGCGCAGCGCACGGCGCTCATCAACAAGGGCGCGGATGAGGCTCACGCGCCGCATCTGCTGGTCATGTCCGCCACGCCCATCCCGCGCTCGCTGGCGCTGGTGATGTTCGGCGATCTGGATATTTCCATCATGGATGAGCTGCCGCCCGGCAGGCTTCCCGTCACCACCCGCATCGTGAGCGAAGAAAAGCGCGAGGGCATGTACGGCTTCCTGCGCAGCGAGCTGGACGCGGGCCGTCAGGCGTACATCGTGTGTCCGCTGGTGGAGGAAAGCGAAACCGGCGACGACCTGAAATCCGCCAAGGCGTATGCGGATGAACTGACGGATGGGCCGCTCAGCGGCTACACCGTGGGGCTCACCTACGGCAGCCAGCCTGCCGCCGACAAGCAGGAGGCTTTGCGGGCCTTTGCCGCAGGCGAGATGCAGGTGCTGGTGGCCACCACCGTGATTGAGGTGGGCGTGAATGTGCCCAACGCATCCCTCATGATCATCGAGGACGCGGAGCGCTACGGCCTGGCCCAGCTGCATCAGCTGCGCGGACGCGTGGGACGCGGCACGGCGCAGAGCTGGTGCTTCCTCATGGCGCGCCCCAACGACCGCCTGAAAACCCTGGTCAAGACCAACGACGGCTTTGAAGTGGCGCGGGCGGATCTGGAGCAGCGCGGCCCGGGCGAACTGCTGGGTACGCGCCAGCACGGCGACGCCATGATTCCCGGCGGCGCGGCGGCCTACGGCAGCATGCAGCTGCTCTACGAAGCCTCGCAGTGCGCCGAGGAGCTGCAGATGAACCCCGAAAAGGCGGACGTGTGGCAGCAGATTGTCCATCAGGCCGCGGTGCTGGTTGCAAAGCTCAGCGACCGCGTGTCCATCAGCTGAAGGGAAAGGAACGAAATCAACCAATGCATATCGTGCTTTATCAGCCCGAAATTCCGCAGAACACGGGCAATATCGCCCGCACCTGCGCCGCCACCGGCAGCACCCTGCACCTCATCAAGCCGCTGGGTTTTTCTTTGGAGGACAAGTATCTGAAGCGCGCAGGGCTGGATTACTGGCGGATGATGGAATATCATGTGTATGAGAACTTTGAGGAACTGCTGGAGCGCTATCCCCATGCGCGCATGCACTTCCTGTCCACCAAGGCGCCGCGCAGCTATGCGCAGGTGCAGTACGGGCCGGATGATTTTCTGGTGTACGGCTGCGAAACGCGGGGGCTTCCCGAAAGCCTCTTAAGCCGCGTGTACGAGCGCTGCGTGCGCATTCCCATGGTGGAGGGCGCGCGCAGCCTGAATCTGAGCAATTCCGTGGCCATCGTGCTCTACGAGGCGCTGCGCCAGCAGCAGTTTGCCGGCATGCTGGATCACGGCAGCCTGACCGGGCGCGAGGACGAAAGCGCGCCGTGGATGGATTATGTGTAACCGTTCGTTACCTTGTCTGGAAGGAGTGTGAACCAAATGGCCAGACGACGCAGATATTACGAGGAAGAGCCCGAAGAGGAGTACGTGGAGCTGAGCGAAGCGCTGGAGCCCTACGCCGATGAACCGTGGGACGACGCGCAGGGCGATTACGCGCTGCCGGAGGATCCCTATCAGAACGATGGCTACGCCGTGGAATATTCCGACGAGCACGAGGCGGTGGATCACGAAAGCAGGTTCCGCTTTGCCATCGGCACGTTCAACCTGGTCAGCATCGTGGTGGGCATTCTGGTCATTCTGGTGCTGGTGGCCATGCTGCTGACCATCGTTGACTGGCTTAGGAGCGATATCACCCATACCGCGCTGCTCATGCAGAGCGGCCTGCAGTAAAGGGAGCGGATCACCTTGCGTATTTCGTGGGAAACGCTGTGGAACGATATCCACACCTGTGAGCGCTGCGGGCTGCATGCCGGATGCACGCAGAAGGTGCCCGGTCAGGGCGATGTGCACGCGCCGCTCATGCTCATCGGCGAAGGCCCGGGCGAGCAGGAGGACAGGCAGGGGCTTGCGTTTGTGGGCCCGGCAGGACAATTGCTGACCAAGATGCTTGATGCCATCCA
Source organism: bacterium (assembly GCA_029009515.1). GTDB lineage: Bacteria > Bacillota > Clostridia > Christensenellales > Aristaeellaceae > Limiplasma. The sequence goes on along the minus strand of JAQXJZ010000010.1, from coordinate 4,467 downwards.
GCTGCCGCGCGACCGCGTGTACATCTGCAATGTGGTCAAGTGCCGCCCGCCGCGCAACCGCCAGCCATCGCCGGAGGAGATGCAGGCGTGCATCGGCCATCTGCGCGCGCAGGTGGCGCTGGTCAGGCCGCGGGTGATTGTGCTGCTGGGCGCAACGGCTGTATCCGCCGTGCTGGGGCCGGACCTGCGCATCACGCGCTGCCGTGGACAGTGGTTTGAAAAGAAGGGCGTGTCCATTCTGGCCACGTATCATCCCTCGGCCCTTCTGCGCGATCCCGCCAAAAAGCGCGATGCGTGGACGGATCTGAAGCGCGTGCGCGACAGGCTGAAGGAGCTGGATCTCTATTCCGATCTGTACAAGGAGGACGAGGCATGACCCCGATGGAAAGCTTCCGCAGGGAGTGCGCTGCGTTTTTTGATCATCTCTTCCCGGATGAACCCCGCAGGCTGGTGTTTGGCGAAGGGCCGGAGGAAAACCCTGTGCTCATGCTCATCGGCGAGGCGCCGGGCGAGCAGGAGGCGCTGCAGGGCAGGCCGTTTGTGGGCAAGGCGGGCAAGAATCTGGATGCGTTTCTGGAAGCGGTCGGCCTTAAGCGCCATGACATCTACATCTCCAACGTCGTCAAGGTGCGCCCGTGCAAAATAAGCCCCGCAGGCCGCGTGGTCAACCGTCCGCCCACCCGCGAGGAAAAAGCCCTGTTCACCCCGTGGCTGATGAAGGAGATTGCGCTGGTCAGGCCCAGGGCCATCGTCACGCTCGGCAATGTGGCGCTGCAGGCGTTTCTCACGGACGTCATCGGCAACCGCCACGGCCGCTGGTCCAGAGCGGATATCCAGCCGCCGGAGATGGAAAGCTTTGCGCTGCCGCTGTTTGCGCTGTATCATCCCGCGTCCGTCATCTACAATCAGTCCCTCAAGCCCGTCTATGCGGCGGACCTTGAAACGCTCAAAATGACATTTGAGCATCCGGATTGTATGCTGTGATGGAAACCGGATGACAGCATGACAGCGCTGTGCTATACTGATGCTGTCAAAAAAGCAAGGCTTGCTTTGGGAGGGAAACCATATGTTGGAAATAATTCTGGCCAATCTGCCTATTCTGGTGTGCTTCGTGCTGGGCATCATCCTGCTGACGGTGGAAGTGTTCATGCCGGGCTTTGGCCTGCCGGGCATCTCCGGCATCGTTTTTGAACTGGTGAGCATCGTGCTTACCTACGCAAGGCACGGCGGCATGGCCGCGCTGTGCGTGACGCTGATCATTCTGGCGGTGATTGCCGTCGTAATCTCGCTGGCGCTGCACTCGGTCCGCCACGGACGGCTGTCCAAATCTCCCGTCATCCTCAACGATACCGAAAGCGCGGAGGAAGGCTACGTGGCCACGCAGGACATGGACGTGTTCCTGGGCCGCGAAGGCGTGACCACCACGGTGCTGCGTCCCACCGGCATGGCGGAGTTTGACGGCGTGAAGCTCAACGTGCAGGCCGACGGCGAATACATCGCCAAGGACGTGCGCGTGCGCGTGCAGCGCGTGGACGGACCGCGCATCGTTGTGCGCCGCCTGCCGGGCGCCTGATCCAAGCTGCAACGCCCGGATACACCGGGCTTGACAAGCATAAAAGACTGTGAGGAGGAACATCGGAATGGATATCGTCTGGATCACTGTCGCGCTTATCTTTGCGCTCATCTTCGTTATGATCTTTCTCAGCTTCGTACCCATCGGCCTGTGGATCACCTCTCTGGCCTCCGGCGTGCATGTGGGCATCAGCTCGCTCATCGGTATGAAGCTGCGCCGCATCCAGCCCAAGCGCCTGGTGGAGCCGCTCATCAAGGCCCGCAAGGCCGGTCTGGATATGTCCCTGTCCAAGCTGGAAACGCACTACCTCGCCGGCGGCAACGTGGATCGCGTCATCAACGCGCTCATCGCCGCCCAGCGCTCCAATATCGAAATGCCCTTTGAAAAGGCGTCCGCCATCGACCTGGCCGGCCGCGATGTACTGCAGGCCGTGCAGATGAGCGTGACCCCCAAGGTCATCGAAACCCCTGTGGTCGCCGCCATCGCCAAGGACGGCATCGAGCTGCGCGCCAAGGCCCGCGTGACCGTGCGCACCAACATCGAACGCCTCGTGGGCGGCGCCGGTGAGGAAACCATCATCGCCCGCGTCGGCGAAGGCATCGTCACCACCGTCGGCTCCAGCGAGACCCACAAGCAGGTGCTGGAGAACCCCGACCTCATCAGCCAGACCGTGCTGAACAAGGGTCTGGACGCCGGTACCGCGTATGAGATTCTCTCCATCGACATCGCGGACGTGGACGTTGGCCGCAACGTGGGCGCTCAGTTGCAGATGGACCAGGCCGAGGCCGACCGCCGCATCGCCCAGGCGCATGCCGAGGAACGCCGCGCCATGGCCGTTGCCCACGAGCAGGAAATGAAGGCCGCCGTGCAGGAGATGCGCGCCCGCGTGGTGGAGGCCGAGGCCGAAGTACCCAAGGCCATGGCCGCCGCTCTGCGTGACGGCAAGCTGGGCGTGATGGACTACTACCAGCTGCAGAACGTGATTGCCGATACCAGCATGCGCGAGGGCATCGCCAAGGCCAGCGCTCCTGCCGGTGAAGCCAAGAAGTAACAAACGCCATGATCTGCGGGCGCAGCTGTTCGCGGCTGCGCCCGGCGCATCACGGGAGGTGAACGCATCATGGATGAATTGATTGCGCTGTTCGTCATGATCGGCATTCTCAAAGCCATCAGCAAAGGCGTACAGAAGCGAAAGCAAAAGGCTGCCCCGCCTCAAACGGGAGACAGCCATGTGCAGAAGCGGACGGAACCCGAAGCGCCCGCTCCGCCCGTGCAGGCAGTGGGGGAGGGTCAGTCCGTTTACGCGCCGCCGCCTGAATACGCGGGCAGCATGTACATGGACAGCACCGAGGGCGAGGATCTGTGCGATCCCGCGCTGGAGCACGACCGCCCCGAGCGCACTGATCCGCACAGCGTGTACGCAAACGAGATCGGCGTGCAGCACAGGCTGGACTTCAGCCCTGAGGGATTGTGGCAGGGCGTGGTGATGAGCGAAATCCTCACCCGACCGGCCGACAGACAAAGAAGGAAAGGTGCCTCATGGAAGAACTGAAGGTGCTCATTGCGGATGACGACGCAGGCATGCGCCTGATCTTGCGCATGATTGTGGACAAGGTGGAGGGTTTTGCATTGGCGGCGGAGGCCGACAACGGCCAGACCGCGCTGGAGCTGGCCGAAAGCCTGAAGCCCGACGTGGTGTTCCTGGATGTGGAAATGCCCCGCATGACCGGCGTGGAATGCGCCCGTGCCATCGAGGACATGAACCCGGATACCATCATCATCTTCGCCACCGCGCACGATACCTACATGAGCGACGCCTTCGAGGTGTACGCCTTCGACTACCTCATCAAGCCCTTCAAGGTGGAGCGCGTCATCCAGACGCTGGAACGCGCGCGCGACAGGCTGATGCTGCGCGCCAAGCGCGCCATGCCCGCTCCCGCGCCGGCCCAGCCCAAGGCCGTCAGCGGCCGCATGATGCTCAGGCACCGCGACGGCGTGAGTTTTTTGGATTTGAAGGATATCCTGCTGGTGCAGCGCGAGGAGCGCGCCACCGTGCTCTACACTGCCGATGACGGCCGCTATGTGACCAATGACTCGCTCAGCGAGATGGAGGAACGCCTGCCCGCGGACGCCTTCTTCCGCTGCCACAAGAGCTATATCATCAACCTCAACCACATCAAGGATATCACGCCCTACGGCCGTTGGACCTACGTCATCCGGCTGGAAGGCACCAAGCACGACGCCCTCATCACCCACGAGAAATACGAGGAGCTGGAACAGATGTTCCGCTGAGGTAACAACGAATGAATATCCAAACCAGCAGGCTGCAGATTTCGGATCTGCAGCCTGAAATGGCCCAAAGGCTGCATGAGATTTCGCTGGACGAAGCCAACCGCCGCTTCGTGCCGGATGAGGTGTTTGAAACCGCGGACGTCGCGGCGGAGGTGATTGCCGACCTGACGGAGTGCATCCGCACCGGCGAAGGCCCGCAGGTCTATGCCATCCTCCTCAGGGACGGCGCCCTCATCGGCCACGTGCAGGCCGTGCCGCTGGAAGAAGGCTGGGAGATTGGCTACCACATTGGCGGCGAATACGCAGGCTGCGGCTACGCCACCGAGGCCGTGCAGGCCTTCCTGCCCGTCATCATGAAGCAGCTTTCCATCCAAAAAATGTTCGGCGTCTGCCTTGCCGACAACCACGCATCCCGCCGCGTAATGGAAAAAGTCGGCTTCATCAAACAATATGAGGGAGACGGCGACTATCAAGGAGACCAACGCCTGATTTGTAGATATCAGTATGAATAACAGTTGAGGCCGCCCATTTGGGCGGCCTCAATTCACGGGATTCTCAAGGGTGAAGCCCTTGAGCGGTGGGTGCAGGGAGGCAGCGCCTCC
>JAQXJZ010000009.1 GCA_029009515.1 bacterium | reverse complement strand
GAGTGCTTGCTAAGACGCAAAACCCCCATCAACACCAGCCTGACGGCTGACAGTTGATGGGGGTTTTTGCTGCTTGAATGATATCAGGCGTTGATCATGAAGGCGGTGTAGGCCTTCACGGCCTCGTACAGGTCAGCCTTGCTGATCACTTCCAGCGGCGCGTGCATGGACAGAACGGGCACGCCGCTGTCGATGACTTCCATGCCGTACAGAGCGCAGATGTAGGCGATGGTTCCGCCGCCGCCCACGTCCACCTTGCCCAGCTCGGCGGTCTGCCAGCAGACGTTGTTGTCGTCCATAATCTTGCGCAGACGGCCGATGAACTCGGCGTTGGCGTCGTTGGAGCCGCTCTTGCCGCGGGAGCCGGTAAACTTGTTGTAGCACACGCCGCGGCCAAGGAAGGCGGCGTTCTTCTTTTCAAAGGCGGCGGCGTACAGCGGATCAAAACCGGCGGATACGTCGCAGGAGAGCATGCGGCAGGCGGCCAGTGCGCGGCGCAGGCTCAGCTCGCTGTAGGCGGGGGTGGTGAGCGCCAGCAGCTCTGCCATGGCGTTCTCAAAATAGGCAGCGCGCATGCCGGTGGCGCCCACGGAGCCGATCTCTTCTTTGTCGGCCAGCAGGCAGCAGCAGGTGCTTTCCGGCACTTCGGGCAGGGCGAGGATGGCTTCCAGCGCGGCAAAGGAGCACACGCGGTCGTCGTGGCCGTAGCCCAGCAGCATGCTGCGGTCCAGGCCAAAGTCGCGGCACTTGTCGGCAGGCACCACTTCGATCTCGGCGGAGATCATATCCTCTTCCTCAATGTCGTACTTTTCCTTGAGGATGGACAGCAGCATGGCCTTCACGGGCTCCTTCTCCTCACCTTCGAGGGGACGGCCGCACAGGATGAGATCCAGACCTTCGCCGGTGATGACCTCGCTGGCCTTCTTGCCCATCTGCTCGGCAGCCAGATGGATGAGCAGATCGCTCACGCCCACGACGGGATCGTTTTCGTCCTCGCCGATGACCACGTTCACAATCGTGCCGTCCTTCTTGGCCACCACGCCGTGCAGCGCGAGGGGACGGGCCACCCACTGGTACTTCTTGATGCCGCCGTAGTAATGGGTGTCGGCATAGGCAAAGTCGCCGTCCTCATAGAAGGGATTCTGCTTGAGGTCCATGCGGGGCGAGTCGATGTGTGCGCCCACGATGTTGATGCCCTCGGTGAGGGGCTTCTGGCCCAGGTGGAAGAGCATGATGGCCTTGCCCATGCAGTTCACGTACACCTTTGCGCCGGGCTTGAGGGGCATGCCGGCCTTGATGGCGTCGCTGAGGTCGGTGTATCCGGCGGCCTTGGCGATCTCGACCGTCTCGGTCACGCACTCGCGCTCGGTCTTGCCGTTGTCCAGGTATTGGCGGTACTTGCGGCTCACTTCTTCCAGCTTGGCAAGGGCCGCTTCGTCATATTGCTTCCAGGCGTTGGGTCTTTCCATAAGGCACAAAACCTCCTGATGGTTGTTGGGATTTTTTCCAGTTTACCACTGTTTGCAAAGATATACAAGCAAAAAGGGACTCCCCTGCGAAGGGAGTCCCTGAAGAAAACGGGGCGATCAGGCCTTGCCGTTGCAGCCCAGGACGTTCACGATCTTGTGACGAACCATCTCGCGGATGCCGTCGCGGGCGTCGGTGAGGTACTGACGGGGGTCGAAGTGATCGGGATGCTCGAACATATGCTTGCGCAGCTCGCCGGTGAAGGCCAGACGCAGGTCAGAGTCGATGTTGATCTTGCACACGGCCATGGAAGCGGCCTTGCGCAGCATTTCCTCGGGCACGCCCTGAGCGCCGGGCATATGACCGCCGTACTGGTTGATCATATCCACGTAGCTGGGGATGACGGAAGAAGCGCCGTGCAGCACGATGGGGAAGCCGGGCAGACGCTTGGAGACTTCCTCCAGGATGTCAAAGCGCAGCTTGGGCTCGCCGGTGAACTTGAAAGCGCCGTGGCTGGTGCCGATGGCGATGGCCAGGCTGTCGCAGCCGGTGCGGGTGGCGAACTCTTCGACTTCTTCGGGACGGGTGTAGGAAGAATCCTCGGCGGAGACCTTCACTTCGTCCTCAACGCCGGCCAGACGGCCCAGCTCGGCCTCAACGGTAACGCCGCGGTC
>JAQXJZ010000008.1 GCA_029009515.1 bacterium | reverse complement strand
TTTGTTGAGTGCACGGGGAACTGGCCATCCCATCACCGCCTTCCAGCAGTATCAAGCTGTTAGTACAATCAAGCAAGGCGCGCAGCCAACTCGTCAAGCTTCCCCTTGAGGGGAAGCTGTCCCGAAGGGACTGATGAGGTGGCCAGTTGCTCGTGCGCGCAAGCTGCTTTTATGTCTTTCCTCTTCCAGTCGAGCCGACGAGGAACAGGAGATGCCTCCGGCGGGCAGAGGATCCAGGGGAAACATCGAGGTTTCCCCTAGACCCTCTGGACTCCCACACCCTTTCTCCGACCAGGGGGAACCCCTGGACCCCTGCGAGTTGTGTGTATTTTTCTTTCGGGTTGCGTTTGTTTATTGTACGCTTGCTAAGACGCAAAAAGCCATCAACACCAGCCTGACGGCTGACAGTTGATGGCTTTTTGCTGCTTGTGTGGGTAAGGAGCAAAGGCGCCGCACATCATTTCCAATGAGCGAAGCGTTTTCATTCCTTCATTTCTTCATTTGTAAATATCAAAAACATCCATGTTTTTGATATTTACAGAATGTCCATTTTTCTTTTTTGCATATATGTGTTATAATGCATGATGTATACCCATGCGAACGGAGGAATACCACACTATGTTCGGAAAAATGATGAACCGCTACTACTATGGCAAGAGCGGCAAGGGCGACTATACCACCGAGGACCTGCCCCAGACCCGATGGGCGCTTTTCTGGGAAATGCTGCGCGTGCGCTTTTCCGCGCTGTTCCGTCTGAACCTCATGTATATGGTGGCGTGGCTGCCTGCTATCATCGTCATTGGCCGCGGCCTGATGATGGCCTATACCGGTCTGGTCAACGTGGGCGAGCTGCAGGTGCAGGCCGAAGCCGGCGAGATCGCCATGGAAGTGTTCACCGAGGCCAACGCCACTCTGGGCGAAGCCTTCAAGGCCATCCTGATGCAGACCCTCATCCTGCTGGTGCCTGCCATTGCCATCACTGGCCCCTTCACCGCCGGCATCAGCTATGTCACCCGCAACTGGGCGCGCGACGAGCATGCCTTCATCTGGTCCGATTACTGGGACGCTGTGAAGGGCAACTGGAAGCAGGGCCTGCTGACCAGCGTCATCACCGGTTTTGTGCCGCTTTTGATGTACGTGTGCATCACCTTCTACGGCCAGATGGCGTCTGACAACGTGCTGTTCATCATCCCGCAGGTGCTGGTCATCATCATGAGCCTGCTGTGGCTGTGCGGTCTGATGTACATCTACCCCCAGATGGTCACCTACTCCATCAACTACAAGGGCCTTGTGCGCAACAGCCTGATCATGGTCATCGGCCGTCTGCCCATGACCGTGGGCCTGAAGCTGCTGTCCCTGGTGCCCACGCTGATTGCCGTGGCGGTCGGCCTGCTGACCCCCTATGCCGTGTACGCGGCGATGGTGCTGGGCCTGTACTACATCCTGCTGGGCTATGCGCTCAGCCGCTTTGTGGCCGCCAGCTATGCCAACGCTGTGTTTGACCGCTACATCAACATCAACATCGAAGGCGCTCAGATTGGCCGCGGCCTGTACGTGGAGAGCGACGACGATGAAGAGGAAGAAGAACAGGCTGAAAAGCTGGAGGATCCCTCCGCGCCCGAGGCCTGATGCATCATGCGCCGCCTTCCTGCCCAGTCTACCTCTGTAAGGAGGTGGAAGCCATGGGCAGGAAGGACGCGCTGCTTTACGGCGCCAACCGGCGCAATGCCCTTGCGGCCCTGAGCCGCCAGGAGCGCATGAAGTACGAAATTGCGCAGGAGCTGGGCCTGATGGACAAGGTGCGCAGCGTGGGCTGGGCGGGCTTGACCGCGCAGGAAACCGGACGCATCGGCGGGCTGATTGGCCAGAGGCGCAGACAAAACCATTCATAAGAGGAGCGAACCACTGGCATGTACACCGCATTTGCCTCCGTCTACGACCGCCTGATGGCGGATGTGGATTACCCGACCTGGGCGCGGTTTTATCACACCCTGATGGAAAAGTACGGCATTCCCCGCAGTGGCAAGGTGTGCGAATGCGCCTGCGGCACGGGCAGCATCACCATCCAGCTGAGCAAGATGGGCTACCAGATGACCGGTGTGGATCTTTCGCCCGATATGCTGTTTGAAGCGTCGCAGAAGGCGCGCAAGACGGGCGCCATGATCCCCTTTGTGAAGCAGGACATGCGCAGCCTGCACCTGCACCGCCAGATGGACGCGGTGCTGTGCACCAACGACGGCCTCAACTACCTCAAGGATTCCGCCGAGCTGACGGATTTCTTCCGCGCGGTGTGGGTAGCGGTCAAGGAGGGCGGCGGACTGTTTCTGGATCTCAGCACGCCCTACAAGCTGGAAAACGTGCTGGGCGATCACTTCATTGGCGACGAGACCGAGGAGATCGCCTACCTGTGGCAGAACCGCTTCAACCGTGCGCACGGCTACGTGGACCTGAACCTGGCCATCTTTGTGCGCCAGCAGGACGAAACGTATCAGCGCATTGGCGAGCATCAGCGCCAGTACGCGCACTCTGCCCAGCGCATCACCGATTTGCTGGAGGCCGTCGGCTTTACCGATGTGTGCCTCTTTGCCGATAAGAAACTGCAAGCTCCGTCTCCCCACGAGCTGCGCTGGTTCATCGCCGCCAGAAAACCCATGGCCGATGAAACCCCCACCATGGGCGAGCGCATGACGGAAGTGTAAATCCACGAAAGGAAGAATACCATGAATCTGCCTGCCAAAGACCAGATGATGCATATCACCCTGATGGACGGCATGGTGCGCGGCCTGCTGCTGACGGCCACCAACACCGTGGCCAAGGCCGCCGCCATCCACTGCACCAGCCCCGTGGCCACCGCCGCGCTGGGCCGAAGCCTGATGGGCACCGCCATGATGGGCGCCATGCTCAAGGGCGATGAAGCCTCCGTGACCGTCACCATCGATGGCGGCGGCCCGCTGGGCCGCATCGTGTGCGTGGCCGACGCTGACAGCGTGCGCGGCTGCGTGGACGTGCCGAACCTCGAAATCCCCGCTCGCCCGGATGGCAAGCTCAACGTGGGCATGGCCGTTGGCAACACCGGCCGCATGAGCGTGGTGAAGGACATGGGCATGAAGAACCCCTATGTGGGTCAGGTGCAGCTGTTCTCCGGCGAGATTGCCGAGGACTTTGCCACCTACTACGTCCAGAGCGAGCAGACCCCCACCCTGCAGAGCCTTGGCGTGCTGGTATCCGGCGAGACGGTGCTGTCTGCCGGCGGCGTGCTTTTGCAGCCCCTGCCCGGCTGTCCGGACAGCATCATCAGCGAGCTGGAACTGCGCAGCCCCCTGATGGCTGACATCAGCCGCGAGCTATGCTACGAGCCCATGGAGGATTTGGCGAAGAAGTGGTTTGACGGCATGAAGTACGTGGTGCTGGACACCACCGAGCTGGAATACCGCTGCAACTGCTCCCGTCAGCGCATGGAAAAGGCGCTGATCACCCTGGGTGCGGAGGAACTGACCCGCATGATTCAGGACGAGCAGGAGGGCGCCGAGCTGACCTGTCATTTCTGCAAGAAGACGGAGAAGTTTACGCAGCATGATCTGCTGAGGCTGCTGAATTACGCTACCAGCAAGTGAGGATGGGCGCGGGCTTCGCCGCGCGTGAGGCTGGTTCTCTTGTTGGCTGAGCTGACGAGGAACGGGAGATGCCTCCGGCGGCCAGAGGATCCAGGGGAAACATCGAGGTTTCCCCTAGACCCTCTGGACTCCCTGACCCTTTCTCCGACCAGGGGATACCCCTGGACCCCAGCGAGGGATATCCTTTTTCTTTCGGGTTGCGTGAGCGACTTGAATGCAAAACACCGCCGAAAGACCAGTAGCCTCGCTCTGCCCTTGGGCAGAGGTGAGGCGGGTCTAATGGCGACAGTTACTTGATCAGACCCGTTCCTCCGCCCTTCCCCGCCCCGCACCCGGGGGTCCCGGGTTTTACCCCGGGTCGTTTCAAGGGGGTTACAGGAGTCCAGAGGATCTAAGGG
>JAQXJZ010000007.1 GCA_029009515.1 bacterium | reverse complement strand
TTATTCATTTTCTTTACTTTCCTTTCCCTTCTGTGTTATGCTGTATTTAAGTGTAGGTTTTTCCATTTCACACATGCAAGGGAGGGGTGCCCGCGTCATATTCCACTTTTGTTTTTCCTTTCGCTCTCACAAATCGAACTTTCCGGCATTTATAGCATAGGTTTTTTGCCATTGCAAACACAAACCCCAATTTCAGCAAAAATACGTGGTTTTTTGTGTCCAATTTCTGCTTTTTTTCGTGGAAATCATCGCAAAGTTTTTTGCAATTTTCTCCGCACCCGCGGCTACATGCTCCATTTTCGGCAAATTCGCACGCCGTATCCTGCAAAGAAAGGTGGAAATCCTCTTGCCCCAGCACGCCCGCGATCTCATCAAAACCCTTATTTCACGCCGTAAAGCCACGGATCCCAACTTCTCCGTCCAGAAAATGTGCGACGAAAAAAACCTTCCCAAGTCCACCATCGACAAATTTCTGGCCGGTCAGACCAACGACACGTCATGGTCCAACGTCGTGGCCATGGTGTCCTACCTGGGCGGCTCTCTGGATGAGCTTGCCGGCATCCAGCGTCAGGCTCTGAAGGAGGAAGCTGCGCAGGATTCCAAGCCCGCGCCTTCCTCCGCCGCTCCCGCAAACGTTCTGCCCAAAGCACAGGCCGATCATTCCTCTCTGGATCTTCTCTCGCAGTCTCACGAAAAAGAGATCACGCGCCTCACCACCCAGCACACCGATTACCTGGACCGCTTTCGCCGCCTTATCGACAACGACCGCACTTCACTTGTTTCTCAGCACACCGCTGCGTATACCGCCCTTGCTGAAGCGTGCAAAGAAACGCTCAAGCAGCAGTCCGCCCATCTGGATTCCGCCCTTCGCGGCCGCAATGTCTGGCGCATGGTGGCCATTTTGCTCATGTGCGTGCTGGTGGCCGTCGGCGTGTATGCCGCGTGGGAGTTTTCGGACCCGTATTCCGGCCTTACCTCCGCCATGCTCCACCGTTACGGCATTCTTCCCACTCCCGTGCCCTGATTGCAAAGAAGGTGTTTTTGTGCCCAACTGCAAACGCTGCCACAAATCCATAGATGATACCCCTTTCTGCCCCTATTGCGGCGCGCAGCAGGCGCCAAAGCGCGGCGTCAAAACACGCGGCAACGGTCAAGGGCAGGCATACAAGCGCTATGGAAAGTGGACTGCCCGCGTCGTCATCGGCTGGCGCTATGATCAGAACAACAAAAAGGTTCCTGTCACCCGTTCCCGTGGTGGGTTCAAGACCAAAAACGAAGCGCTTGCCTTTTGCCCCACACTTCTGTCCATGAAGCAGACGCCCGTTGCTCCGCCTCTGCAGCAATACTGGGAAATGTATTCATCCGGCGAAATGGAAAAGCTCTCTTATGACAAGCGTACCGCCTACAAAATCGCCTGGAAGAAACTTGAGGACATTCACTTCACCCCCGTCGATAAAATCACCGTCGCCTCTCTTCGCGCAGCTGCCACAAAAAAAGCCTCTACCTATTACCCCCTGCGCGATATCAAATCCCTTCTCAAGCATCTTTTTGCCCTGGCCGCCGCTGACGGTTTTGCCTCCAAGGATCTTCCGTCGTTTATCGATCTTCCCCCTCTGGAAGAAAAGGAGCGCGAACCCTTCACCGATCTGGAGCAGGCCGCACTGTGGAAGGCGTACGAAAACGGCGTACAGTATGCCCGCATTCCTCTTGTCATGATCTACACCGGCATGATGCCCGGCGAAGTCATGAAGCTCACCGCCGAAATGGTGGATCTTGACGCCAAGCAGATTGTTGGTGCCGGTATTAAAACAGGCATTCGCAAAAAGTCCGCCGTCTACCTTCCGGATGCCATCCTTCCTGTTTTTCAGGAGCTGTGTGTGGAAAATCCCACCGGCCACCTTTTCCCCTTCAACAAAGACAATTTTTATGTTCACTACTATGAAGCGCTCGAGGCTGCCGGTTGCCGCCGCCTCACGCCCTACAGTTGCCGCCACACCACCGCCACCGCTCTGGCCATCACTGAAGGTATCGCCCCGCAGACTATCCGAAAGATCATGCGCTGGTCCACCACCCGAATGCTCGACCGTTACGCGCACCCGGATGACAAATCCATCCGCGAAGCCAGCAACACGCTGAAAAAAAAGTAAGTTAGCAATTACTGCTAACCTACTATTAACCATCATCTGTTTTTTCTTATAAACAAACAACTTCTTTTCCCCTGCTAAGGGAGTAGTGTGCGAAAGTGCAGCGAGGGTTCAAATCCCTCCTTCTCCGCCAAAGGAACGCTGACTGAAAAGTGAGCGTTCTTTTCTTTTACCCTTCTCTCCGCTTGCATCTCATCGGGAAAGCGGTATAATGGTATCGCAACCGACAACAGGAGGAACAAACCCATGAAAAAGACCAACCACAAGAAATGGATTCTGCCCCTGCTCATCGCCGCGGTGCTGCTTATTGGCGGTGCATTTGCGCTGGCGGAGCATCTCTCCGGCGGTCAGGATGCCGACCTGCTCACCGGCAAGCACTATGTGCAGATCGATATCGCCGATTACGGCACCATCACCGCCGAGCTGGACGCGGACAATGCGCCCATCACCGTTACCAACTTCATGAAGCTGGCTGAAAGCGGCTTCTACGACGGCCTCACCTTCCACCGCATCATCAGCGGCTTCATGATTCAGGGCGGCGATCCCAATGGCAACGGCACCGGCGGCTCCGGCCAGAACATCAAGGGCGAGTTCAGCGCCAACGGCGTGAATAATCCCCTCACCCATGAGCGCGGCGTGCTGTCCATGGCTCGTTCCCGCGCCAACGACAGCGCCAGCAGCCAGTTCTTCATCATGCACGAAAAAGCGCCCCATCTGGACGGCCAGTACGCCGCCTTCGGCCATGTGCTGACCGGCATGGAAGTGGTGGACGCCATCTGCCAGAAGGTGCCTGTGACCGATTACAACGGCACCGTGCAGAAGGCCAATCAGCCCGTCATCACCAGCATCAAGCGCATTGAAAAGCCTGCTGAGTAAGCGAAGTGCAGCAGGAAAAACCGGCATTCTATTTGTGCAGTCTTAGCTGCCGTCAGAAGGAATGAAGGTGAACACCAAACCCGTGCGCACGCATGCCATGGATGGCGCGCTCTTTCCCCGCATCATCACCTACCGCTATGCGGTTGATGGCGCCGAATACACCGGCAAGCGCTTCTTCGGCGCATATGATCGCTGTCCGCACGAAGGAGAAACCATCCGCGTCTATGACAATCCTGCTCATCCTGCGCGCTCCACGCTGCAGATCTGATCCCATCTGAAAAGCTGCCCGAGCAATCTCAGGCAGCTTTTGTTATTGCACTTTTTCACATTTCACGATGATATCCGTGCGCGCTTCATACCACACGCGGTACACGCAGTACCAGAGGCCGCTGAAGTCATACATATCCTGCTGTCCCTTTTCATCCGCAACGCAAAAAGCGCCCGCAGGACGGGCGCTTCTGCATTTGCTTTACAGCACCAGAGAAGGCGCGGAGTACACGCGGGCGGCCATTTCGCTGTCCAGCATGTAGAGGCTCTTGGGGTCGTTGCCGTAGAGCTCGAACTTCTTCACCATGCCGTCGGCGTTCTTTTCCTCTTCGCCCTGCTCCTTGACGAACCAGTCCAGGAACTGCATGGTGCGGAAATCGCGCACATCGTAGGCAGCCTCGTAAATGGCGTGGATGAGGCTGGTCACGTAGCGCTCATGGTTGAGGCCGGCCTCCAGCACAGCCTTGTTGCCGGTGAGGGCCACGTCGGGCTTGGCGATGGCTTCCAGCGTCACCTTTTCGCCGTTGTTCTGCAGGTACTGGAGGAACAGCATGGCGTGGTCGCGCTCTTCCTGCGCCTGAATATTGTACCAGTTGCCGAAGCCGTTCAGCTCCTGGTCGATGAAATAATTGGCAAAATCCAGATAGAGATACGCAGAGTAGAATTCCTTGTTGATCTGCTGGTTGAGCAGTTCCGCCACTTTGGGATTGAGCATGTTTTCACCCTCCATATTGTCAATTTCTCAGTTGCTTCGTATAGAAGCTACACTTATCTTACCTTTTTGAAACTGGTTTTTCAATCATTTTTTGGCCGGAAGCACCTTTTCCAGCTTTTCAAGCGCTGCATACAGCACCGCCTGTTCCTGAGTGCTGAGGGCGGCCATCAGGCTGTTTTCGCTGATCACGCCCCTGCAAACAGCCTTTTTCACCTTGCGGTTGACGTAGAGCAGCTTCCAGATCAGACCGCCTTGGATCACATTGGCTTCCCACTTGAATTGGGTTTTAGGCTCCTGCTTTTTTTCCTGCTGTTTGGCAAAATAGTTGCGGCCATATTTGCAGCGTGGCGCGTCTTCGCAGCAGTGCTTGCTGCATCCGGGACATTTCATCATGGTAGATCGGCTCCTGTGTTCACTGCTTGCGCATCGGTGATGCGTTCATCACCTATATACCTGCTTTGCTGCGCGCTGAAACCATTCCCTTTCACTCGTCCTGCAGAAAGCACATCACCACGCTCCAGAAGTCCGGCGCCTCCTCATACGCGTCGCTCATCGGCGTTCCATCGCTTATCTGCAATGCCAAGGGCAATCCCTTCGGCCAGGCGGCAGGCCGTGAATACGAAAACATCCCCTGCCGTATGACAGAGGATGAAAAGGCGCATTACATCACGCCGCGGAAACCCTTGCCGATGATTTCGGTGGTGTTGGTGATGAGGGTGAAGGAGTGCGGATCCACCTCGCGCGCATACTGGCGCAGGCGGATGGCCTGATAGCGGTTGACCACGGTGAGGATAATGGTCTTGTTTTCATGGGTAAACGCGCCCTCGCCGTGAATTTCCGTCGCGCCGCGCCCAAGCTCGCCGGTGATAAAGGCAATGATCTCCTCCGGCTTGGAGGTGATGATCTGGAAAGCCTTGTGCACCTTGATATTTTCCAGCACCATGTCCACCACCATGGACTTGATCATCAGGCCCAGCACGCTGAACAGACCCGTTTCAAAGCCAAAGGCCACGCAGGCGGCCACGGTGATGGAGAAGTCCACAAACAAAAGTGCGTTGCCGATGTTCAGGTTGGTAAACTTGCGCAGGATCATGGCCACAATGTCCGTGCCGCCGCTGGAAGCCTGCATGTTGAACAGGATGGCGCTGCCGATGGCGGGCAGCGTGACGGCAAAGACGAGCTCAAGCAGCGGCTGCGTAGTGAGCGGATTGGCCATGGGACAGATGTACTCCAGTCCCCACGTGGCGCCGGAGAGCACCAGGCTGGAATAAGCCGTGCGCACGCCAAACGAGCGCCCGAACACCGCAAAGCCCACCACCAGCAAAGCCTGGTTGATGATGAACACAAACGCACCGGGAGAAATGCTGGGCACATAGCGCGCCAGAATGATGGAAATACCACTCACGCCGCCAGTGGAGAAATTGTTGGGAAACTTGAAAAAATACACGCCCAATGCAATGAGCAGCGTACCGGCTGTAAGCATCACATAGTCTTTGATGGTGTCCTGAATCTTTTGTTGGTTCATAAACGGCGCCTCCGTTGATGTTTCACTTTCGATATTTTAGGACAAAAGATAATCAAAAGCAAGATCTTTTCTCAGGATGGGAGGATTTTTCATGTCACCGCTCGCACTGGCCTTCACCGGCACCATGTTTACGTTCCTGGCCACCGCCCTTGGCGCGGCCACGGTCTATTTCTTCAAGAAGGATATTCCCCAAAGCATCCAGCGCGCGTTTCTGGGCTTTGCAGCCGGCGTGATGATTGCCGCGTCTGTATGGTCGCTTTTGATTCCGGCCATGGAAATGGCGGCTGAAAGCGGCCAGAACGAATGGCTGCCCGCTGCCGGCGGATTTGTGCTGGGCGCTGCCTTCCTGCTGCTTCTGGATCGCCTGCTCCCCCATCTTCATGCCGGAAGCGACGAGCCGGAAGGCCTGCGCTCCTCCTTCAGCCGCACCACCATGCTGGTGCTGGCGGTTACGCTGCACAACATTCCAGAGGGCCTGGCCGTGGGTCTCGCCTTTGGCCTTGCAGGCGGAAACAGCGCCATCTCCCTGTCCGGCGCTGTGGCGCTTTCCATGGGCATGGCGCTGCAGAATTTTCCTGAGGGTGCAGCCATTTCGCTGCCGCTGAAAAAGGAAGGCCTGAGCAACAACCGCAGCTTCCTGCTGGGCGCGCTCAGCGGCGTGGTGGAGCCCATTGCGGGCGTAACCGGCGTGCTGATTGCCGGGTCCATCGTAGGCGTCATGCCGTGGTTCCTGGCCTTTGCCGCAGGCGCCATGATCTACGTGGTGGTGGAGGAGCTCATCCCCGAAGCGCACCTGGGCGAGCACAGCCACCTGGGCACGCTGAGCGTAATGCTGGGCTTCCTGGTGATGATGGTGCTGGATGTGGCGCTGGCCTGATTACAGGCTGAACTCCACCTTGGTCACACGGCCGATGAAGGTGAGATCCGGCAGGGCGACGGGCTCGGCGTTATACTCGCGGTCGTAGCTCTGCAGAAGCACGTTCATGGCGTCCAGCTTCTTCACCTTGCGCAGGGCCTTGTGCTGCTGATATTCCACCAGCATCACAGCGCCGTCGATGGGGCTGTTGGACGGCAGAACCAGGCAGAGGTCATCGCGCAGGATGCGGAAACCGCGCATGCTGTCGTCCGGAGCCTTGAAGTAGAACACCTTGTCGGCTGCTGCGCCTTCGATGCGGCCATCCATGACCGGCAGCAGGCGGTGATCCACTTCCTTCATCACAGCGTTCATGACCGGCACGCGCTTCATAACGCTGGAAAGCGCATCCAGCCAGATACCGCCGGTGATGTTGGTATCCTCATTCTTGCTCTGATACACAGTTTCGCTCTCCGGCTTGCTCTTTTCGGCACGGGGAGCGATTTTTTTGGGCGTAACGACGGTTTCCAGGTCGACGGTCGCGGCGATATCCTCCAGCGAGAAGCCCGCCTCGTTATGCTCCTTCAGGCCCATTTTCTTGAGGATGCGCCTCGCCTGATCATCCGCGATGATGCGCTTGCCTTCCTCCACATCCTTCAGATATCCCTCGCTCACGCCGCCCAGCTTGGCCACCTGCTTGAGCGTCATCTTTCTGCGCAGGCGCTCGGTGCGCAGCAAATCTCCCAAACGGCTCATAATGCTCTATCTCCTTCATGTACGTTTTCATGGGGTTTCACACAGTATACCACATCCCCCGTCCATCTGTCATCCGTTTTTGAAAGCAAAGTGCTCAAAGCCGTTTGACAGCTTGTTTTTTTGCTTTGCTGGTGTTATAATGAAAGGTACGTAAGTCTTAAAGGAGGCGACGGGATTCATGCAGAGCATGACGGGCTACGGACGGTGCCGCGTATGTGCGGATGGCCGCGAGATGACCCTTGAGCTGAAGGCAGTCAACCACCGTTTTCTGGACATTTCCTTCCGGCTTCCCAAGAATCTGGCCTTTTTGGAGGATGCGCTGCGCACCAAAATCAATCAGAGCGATCTGAGACGCGGCCATCTGGATGTGTTTGTTACCTATCAGAACACCCGCACCGACGCGCGTGAAGTGCGCATCGACGCCGCCCTGCTGGAGGCCTTCAACCGCGCCATGCAGGATGTGGAGGATCAGCTGGATCCCTACAAGCGCGCCACGGCTGCCGAGGTGCTCACCCTGAGCGGCGCATTCAGCGTATCGCAGGCTGAGGAGGATACCGAGGCCGTGACCGCGCTGGCGCTGGAAGCCTTTGACGGCGCTGTGCAGGCGCTCATCGCCATGCGTGATCGTGAAGGCGCTCACCTGGCCGAGGATCTGCTGCACAACCTGAATGAGCTTGCCGCCCTTCGCGAGCAGATCGCCCAGCGCGCTCCCTCCGTGCCGGAGGAATACCGCAAGCGCCTCACCGCCCGCCTCGAAGAGTGGCAGGTGAACGCGGCTGATCCCCAGCGCGTGGCGCAGGAAGTGGCCATCATGGCCGACCGCTGCGCCATCGATGAAGAACTCAGCCGTCTGGAGGGCCACATCGCCCAGTTCACCGACAGCGTGCAAAACGGCGCCGAAGTGGGCCGCAAGCTGGACTTCCTGCTGCAGGAGATGAACCGCGAGGTCAACACCACCGGCTCCAAGGCCTCCGACGCGCAGATCACCCAGTGCGTGGTGGACGCCAAGTGCATCATCGAAAAGCTGCGCGAGCAGGTACAGAACGCTGTGTAACCGGCTGAGCCGTTTTCGCATCGACCGAGGTACGCCATGGCACAGTCCGCTCCACAAATCCGGGCAGCGCTGCGCCTGACAATAGAAAGGAAATCTGCATGGCTGTTAACACCCAACGCACCGGCATGCTTTTGATCATCTCCGGCCCCTCCGGTACCGGCAAGGGAACGCTGGTAAAGAAACTCATGGATTCCGACCCCAGCCTCCGTTTCTCCTGCAGCGTCACCACCCGCGCACCCCGTGTGGGCGAAGTGGACGGCGTGGATTACCACTTCATCACTGATGAGGAATACGCCAGGCTCGTCGCTGACAACCGGTTTCTGGAGCATGCCACCGTGCATGACCACCACTACGGCACTTTGCGCAAGCCCGTGGAGGACATGATGCAGCAGGGCCACAACGTGGTTCTGGATATCGACACGCAGGGCGCGATCAGCGTGATGGAAAACGCTGAGGACTATGTGAGCGTGTTCATCCTTCCCCCCAGCTTCAAGGAGCTGCGCGAGCGCCTTGTAAACCGCAAGACCGACGCGCCCGATGTGATCGAGCGCAGGCTGAACAACGCGCGCGGCGAAGTGCAGCAGGCGCACCGCTACCAGTACTCCATCGTCAATGACGATCTGGAAGTGGCCTACGCCCAGCTCAAGACCATTGTCGAAGCTGAAAAGCTGCGCACCAACCGCTGCAAGCATACCATTACTGACTGACCGGCTGACCCGGTTTCTATCCGATAAACCGACGACATATTCAAGGAGGAAAATGCAATGCCTATCGTACAGCCCACCATCGTTGAACTGACTGAAAAAGTTGACTGCCGCTACACCCTGGTGGTGGAAGCCAGCAAGCGCGCCCGCCAGCTGGTGGACGGCGCTCAGCCCCTGATCGACCCCAAGGACATGAAGCCCCTGAAGATTGCTGTGGAAGAAATCAACCGCGGCCTGCTCACCTACGAGCGCGACGCTGATCTGGAGGGCTAAGCCAATGCTTACCGGAAAGCATGTGGTTCTGGGCGTGACGGGCGGCATTGCCGCCTACAAGGCCTGCGAGGTGGTATCGCGCCTGCGCAAGCTGCACGCCGAAGTGGACGTCATCATGACCGAAAACGCCACCAAACTGGTGCAGCCGCTCACCTTTGAAACGCTGAGCTATCGCCCGGTCTGCGTGGATACCTTTTCGCGCACCGAATCGTGGGATGTGAAGCACATCTCCCTTGCGCAGAAGGCCGACGTGATGGTGGTGGCTCCGGCCACGGCCAACATCATGGCCAAGATGGCGCATGGCATTGCCGATGATATGCTCTCCACCACCCTGCTTGCCACCAAAGCGCCCGTTCTCATCGCTCCCGCCATGAACACCGGCATGTGGACGGCTCCCGCCACCCAGCAGAATCTGCAGATTCTGCGTGATCGCGGTGTGAAAACCGTCGGCCCTGGCAGCGGCTTTCTGGCCTGCGGCGACAGCGGCGACGGGCGCATGAGCGAGCCTGTGGACATCGTGGAGGCCATCTGCGCCATCCTCTGCCCCAAGCGCGATCTGGAAGGCCTGAAAGTGTTGGTCACCGCCGGTCCCACCGTGGAGCGCATCGACCCCGTGCGCTACCTCACCAACGATTCTTCCGGCAAAATGGGCTACGCCCTTGCGCAGGCTGCGCAGGAGCGCGGCGCGGATGTCACCCTGCTCACCGGCCCTGTGCACATTCCCGTGCCTCAGGGCGTGAAGGCCGTGCCCGTCACCTCCACCATGAGCCTCTACAACGCCATGATGGAGCACTGCGAACAGCAGGATATCATTGTGCAGGCGGCTGCTCCGGCGGATTACCGCGTGGACAATCCCGCTGATCAGAAGATCAAAAAGCAGGACGGCGAAGCGCTGGTGCTCACCCTTGTGGAGAACCCGGACATTGCCAAGGCCGTCGGCGAGCGCAAGCGCCCCGGACAAATTCTCGTCGGATTTGCCGCCGAAACGCAGAACGTGCTTGCCAACGCTCAGAAGAAGCTGAGCAAGAAAAACCTCGACCTGATCGTCGCCAACGACGTGACCGCCGAGGGTGCAGGCTTTGGCGTGGACACCAACATCGTCACTTTGGTGACGGCAGACGGCACCACCGCCCTGCCCAAAATGAGCAAACACGACGTAGCCGACCGCATTTGGGACAAAGCGCTCGAGCTGCGCAGGGGCTGAGCCCCTACACCCGCGTACCGGGCACCCGAAAAGGGTGCCCGGGTCTTTTTGGTTTGGGGCTGCATACAAGACCGCCGCTCCCCGGAAGGGGTCGCGGCTCGCTTGTGTACAGGGGGGACGCGCCTTTGGCGAAATGGCATGTATCGAATCAGAGATTCGATACATGTCACCGTTCGGAAGCTCCGCCGGAGGCGGTGATGAGGTGGTCAGTTCCTCGCCAAGTCAATCAACAAAAGCCATCCCTCCCCACACAACCGGATTCGGGCTGTACAAAGTCCAGTCAGGTCAACTCAAAAACAGAATTCTCCCTCACAACACAAAACGACCGCCAGACAGCGGTCGTTTTGCTTATTCATCATTCAAACCCTTCAAAGCGCCTGCACCAGACATACTTGGAAATCGCGCTGTTCTGGGCGGTGTGCACGTGGGTGCACAGCAGGTCGCGGATATAGGGCGGCATGAAGCGGTTGAACTTCACTTCGAGGATCATCTCGTTGTGGTCAAAGGCCGGAATCGTAGGTACATAGGGATTGAACAGGTCATGGGATCCCAGGCCGGTGTGAAGCTGCTTGTCGAAGGTGATGCGCACTTCTTCCGCCGGGTGGATATACGCCTCGCGCACATAGTCCACAATGACGGCGGGTTTCAGGCCGTTGATGGCCATTTCGCGGTACACATCGCGCAGCAGGCCGCTCTTGGTGCGCTCAAGGCCGGTGGGATCGCCGGCGATGAGCTGCTCGGCCAGCAGCTTGGGAATGCCCACAGAGCGCTTGGAGATGAGCGAGCCCACCTTGGTCTTGCACTCCATGCGGATGACCTTGTCCGAAAAATTGTAGATACGAATGCGGTACTTGTCGCGGTTCTTGACGCCGTCCAGCTTGTCGATCAGAGCGTCGTTGAAGCGGGTGTCAAAGTACAGCGAACGAATGTGATACTCGTTGTTTTCATCACCGTTGGGGTCCTTGTGCAGGGTATGCCTGAGGGCACGGCTCAGCACTTCGTACTCCATCTGGTTGATGTAAAACTTCAGCTCATGCCGCAGCGGCACAGAAATTGCCATGGGCTGGCCTCCTTGCTGATAGTACGGGGTCGATTACGCGCCAACTTCGCTCTGGCAGGCAACCAGAGTGGCGTCGTGCACGCCTTCGATGTCCAGCATGCGGGTGACAACCTCGGTGCGCTCGCTCAGACGGACTTCGTAGGTCATCTCAGCGCCGGCGCGGGTGAGGGTCTTGGAGCGCAGCTTGTGGCTCTTCACGCTGCGGTTCAGCTCGCTCTGGATGGCGCCCTCGGCGAACTCGTCATAGTGCAGCACCAGCAGGTAGGCGTTGGGGTTGGTGAACTTGACAAAGGTCAAAACGAACATGAGCACGCTGATGCACAGCACCACGATCAGGGCGATCAGGTGCAGGCCGGCGCCCAGCAGAATGCCCATGGTCAGCGCCCAGAACATGTAGGCGGTATCCAGGGGATCCTTCACAGCGGTACGGAAACGCACGATGGACAGCGCACCGACCATACCCATGGACAGCGCGATATCGCTCTTAATACACATAACCACGGGGGTGGTGATGAGGGTGAGCATGATGAGCGTCAGGGTGAAGGAAGGGCTGTAGAGCACGCCGCGGTAGGTCTTGCGGTACACGACGGCGATGATGATGCCGATGAGGAAGCCGAGGCCCAGGGAGATGAACAGATCCGCGGGCACGATGGACTTGAACTGCGCAGCCAGACCGCTGGCCTGCACAAGGGAAGTAGCGCTGGTGGCAGAGAGCAGAGCATTGGGCATGGTAAGAAATCCTCCTTTGTGGAATTGCATTTATAGTAACTGAAAACCCTTCGTTTGTCAACACATGCAGCGTATTACAGCACTGCATCCGCCGGCATTTCGGGCTTGGGACCGAAATAAATGATCATCTGATCATCACTGAGCTTGAATTCGTCCTGCACAAATTCCCAGAAATAGGTAGGACGCTTCTTGATGACATTGCGGGTGAAATCCAGGCGCTTGTGCCAGTAGCTCATGGCGCCTTCGGGCGTGGTGGGCGAATCGAAGTTGATGCGCTTGTCGTTTTCCTCAGCCCAGCGCGAGAAGTGCAGCTCCATCTCGGGCGCGAGGATATCCGCCATTTCGTTGAATTTCTCCAGCATGAAGTCCGTGGTGAACATCTGGAAGATCTCGCCCAGCCTCATCAGGAACTGGTGCTTCATCTCGTCGTTCTCCAGCAGCTTGCGGATCAGGGTGTTGTTGATGCGCTGCTGACCCGCGCCTTCCTTCTTGAGGTAGCTGGTGGGGCTGTCAAACTTGCTGTTGAACATGCCGTAGTCAGCATCGTAGAAGATCCACTTCCACTTCTGGCCTTCGCCGTGCAGCTTGTAGAAGCGGATGTTGCCGGGGTCGGAGTTGCCGAAGAACATCTCGAACGCCATGTAATCGAAGTAGTTGTCCACATCGATGTTGTCCAGGATGTACTGCAGGTCGTCCTCGTTGGTGCCGGGCGAGGATTTCTCCACCCGCTTGATCATGGCCTGATATTCCTTGTTGCTGCCGTAGTGCACCTTGCCGCTGGCCTCGAGGATGTCCATGTTGTCGGCTTCCTCAAGCGTGAGGCCCTCATGCTGGGCCACAAAGTAGCGGTCCACGCGCTCGCGCAGGTTGTAGTGGCCCCAGTACACGCCGTTGAGGTAGACCACAACGGGCTCCCACTCCTGATAGATGACGTCGGAGGGATTGGGGCTGAGCTCGTTGAAGCGCTTGATCAGCTGGCTCTGGAACGCATCGTTGAAGCGCGTCCACACGCAGTCGTTGCCGCTCATGCGCAATACGAAGCCCTTGTACTGCGTAAACTCATACTCCTCAAAGAGCTGGGCGTTGAAGTACTTTTCGCCGTACTTGGCCTTGGCTCGCACCTTGAAGGTCTTTTGCGGCATGTCCAGGCTGTACTGGCCCTGAATGCCGAATTCGCAGTCCTGATCCAGCAGCGTCGTTCCGTCCTTCTGGAAAAATTCCACATGGCACGGGCGCTCGGTGGATTTGTACTTGCGGTAGTTGGGTTCCTCGCCCGTGGTCAGCTTGAACGGGATCTGCGCGTCGGCGGCAATTTCGCCGCCCACGGAGAGCATGCCGTTCTGCTCGTTCCACAGTTCGTAGGGATCGGCCACCAGGCTCACAATCGGGAACGCATGATAGAGGTTGATCATGTAGCTCTCGGTCACGGTCTCGCTGGGCTGCAGCATGCCGCTGGAGTCAAACGCACGCGCGCGCAGCACCGTCACGCGGTTGATATCAATGGTCATGCCGGCCTGATACAGCGTGCCGTTTTCCATGGTGGGAATGGAGCCGTCGGTGGTGTAGTAGACGTTGGAAAACTCCGGAATGGAGATGGTGACCTGTACGTTGGCTTTATACTCGCCGCCGGGCACGGAGAAGGACGGATTGGCCGTGTAGCCGTAATATCCGGTGCCGTTGGCCATGCCGGGCGTGGGAACATCGTAGTAATAGAAACCGCTGTAGCCGAAGGTGCGGCCATAGCTGTGATCGGTGGGAATGAGACTGAGAGGGATGCGGTCCAGCACGCGGCCCGTGGGATCGCAAAAAGACAGCGTCTCGCCGCCGGCGCGCTTGAGCTTGAAGTTGGTGTGGCAGTCGGTGACGGTGGACAGCTCCGGCTGTCCGTCCAGATAGACGATCTTGTACTCGCCGGGCATGATATACGTTCCCTCGGGAAACTGCCAGCGGCGCGGGCGCTTGAGGCTGTCGCTGAGGCCGTAACCGGACAGGTTGACGGCCTCAGCAGAGGAATTGTAAAGCTCTACATAGTCGGTGGTAAGGGTGGCGGGGCCGATGGAGACGGTATCGTTGGAGGCCATGACCTCGCTGATGAAAACGCCGGTGGGATTGTAGGCGCGGTAGATCTGATCCGCCTGCGCCTGACCCATGCTGTTGTTGGGCTGACCGGGGGTGGTGAGCTCAAACAGGCGCCAGTCGCCCACATCGCTGCGTCCGTAGGAGTGATCCTCCGGCACGTTTTCGATGCTCACGCGGTCCACCAGGCGGCCGTAGCTGTCGCTGATGACCACGCTTTCGCGCTCAGCGGAAAGGGAGAAGCTGGTGTGCGGAATGCCATTCTGCTGCAGCTTGTCCTTGCCGGAGCAGTACACCAGATAGTAGCCCCCCGCCGGGATGGTCGCGCCATCCGGGAAGCGCCACTTCATGGGCTTGTTTTCCTTGTCGCTCAGGTAATAGCCGGTGAGGCTGATGGGCTTGTCGGTGTTGTTCTTCAGCTCAATCCAGTCCACCACCTCGCCGTCCTCATCCGGGATGCCCAGCTTGGGATCCGGGCAGACCTCGTTGATCACCAGGTCGCCGCTTTCGGTGGCGTTGGCCATGCGATAGGCCACAAAGCCCGCTTCGCCGTTTTCATAGCCGGGGCTGTAGTAGCCGGTGGTTTCGTAAAAGCGGTCGCCGTCCTCGTCGATCTCGGTGAGGGCGTAGCTGGTATCGGCGGTGAGCGTGGGCGTGGCCAGCTCGTCGATCAGATACATATCGGGATCATACAGGTAGATATGATCGCCGGCAGAGGAGATCTTGAACTTGCCGTGGAAGGGCAGGCTGGGGTCCAGCTGATAGCTGTCCGTGGCAAACACAATCACCCTCTCCCCTGCTCCCAGCACATAGTTGGGGAACGGGAAGGTGATGCGGTCTGTGCGGTTGGTGATCATGACGCCTTCCATGTCAAGATCGTGACCCGTACCGTTATACAGTTCAATCCAGTCGCCGAATTCGCCGTTTTCATCCGGCACGGCAGACGAGTTGGCGGCCATGACCTCGCTGATGACCAGTCCATCATAGATGGAGCTGCCCACGTGGCGGCCTGCCTCCTTGGGGAATATGAAATACATCGCCGCCAGCAGCACCACAAACAGCGCAAGCAGCGGAACCACGCTCAGCGCTTTGTTTTTTCTTTTGCGGGGACGGTAGTCTCTGCGCTGACGCTGGCGTACCGGTGTGGATGCAGCCGTGCGCGCAGGACGTCCGGGCGGGGTATTGTATTGCATATGCTCCCTCCTTTCCTTCGGGGGTAGTGCGCCTGCACGCGCGGTGTATGCGTGAGGGCTAAGGATGATTATATCATATTTATGCGCGGTTGAGAACGGGGAAAATGTATCAGTTTGAGGGGGGAGGTGTAGGGGTGTCAAACATCGGTAACATGTGTGAGCCAAGTGTACTGTCAAGGGAAGGGTGGAGATTTGCGTAGCAAATACTACCCGACCTTGACTGTTAGAAGCAATGTACACTATTAGTTTGTCAGATGTGACATTCTGT
>JAQXJZ010000006.1 GCA_029009515.1 bacterium | reverse complement strand
GTCGGAAAAGATCGCCGCAGGCGAGCTTTTCCGACGCTCTGTACGGGCCTGCTGCAGGCCCGTTTTTGTATTGTTCATTCCTTGATTCGACCGTCCGTGGTGATGGTGACCACCTGCCACGGAATGAATTTCCCGCTTGCCTGCAATGCGCGTTTGGCAGCGTTCTCAATGCCGCCGCAGCAGGGCACTTCCATGCGCACGATCTTGACGCTCTTGATATTGTTATTGGCAATGATAGCCGTCAGCTTTTCGGCATAATCCCCTTCGTCCAGCTTGGGGCAGCCAATGAGCGTGATGTGATTGCGGATGAATTCCTGATGGAAGTTACCATAGGCAAAGGCAGTGCAGTCGGCGGCAATCAGAAGATTGGCGCCGTCAAAGTACGGCGCATTGACCGGAACCAGCTTGATCTGGCAGGGCCACTGAGAAAGCTGACTGGAAACAGTGGAAGAACTAGCGGACGGGATCGGCATTTCGCGGCGGATGGCCTTTGCATTGGAACCGGGGCAGCCACAGGGAAGCTTTGCTCCGGCCTTTTGGGCCTTGGCGGCTTCCACAGCCTTCTCATCATAGGCAGGCGCCTCGCGCATTTCAAAAGTGATGGCATTGGTCGGGCATGCGGGCAGGCAATCGCCCAGGCCGTCGCAGTAGTCCTCACGGGTCAGACGCGCCTTGCCATTGATCATTTCAATAGCGCCCTCATGGCATGCAGCGGCACACGCGCCGCATCCGTTGCACTTTTCCTCATCGATTCGAATGATTTTACGAAGCATTTGATTTCCTCCTTATGTCGTACCCGCAAAGGGTTTGGCTTGCTTTTGCAAAATGATTATCCTATAATCAAAAAGAAAAGTCTGTTGATATTTCAACATCAGGAGAAATGTATGCAAAAATATTTGCCCGTGCTTTCACAGTGCCAATTGTTTCAGAGAATCAACGAGGACGATCTGCTTTCGCTGCTAAGTTGTCTTGGCGCCGTTCAAAAAAAGTTCTCAAAAAAAGAAACGATCCTTGCAGAAGGCAGCAAAGCAAGATACATTGGCATCCTGCTTGCGGGTTCTGCTCAGATCGTACAGATTAATTATCTTGGCAATCGAAGCATCATGGCCGGCGTCGCACCGGCCGATCTGTTCGGCGAGGCTTTTGCCTGTGCCGAATACGACGTCATTCCGGTATCGGTTGTGTCCAGCGATGGGTGTGAGGTGCTGTTTCTGGACTGTGCACGTGTGCTGCACGGCTGCTCATGCGCCTGCGGATTTCATCAGCAGCTGATTTCCAACCTCGTGCGCATTCTGGCGCGCAAAAACATCCTGTTCCAGCAGCGAAACGAAATCATTTCAAAGAGGACAACGCGGGATAAGCTGATGACCTATCTGATGCAGCAGGCCAAAAAAGCAAACAGCCTCTCGTTTGATATTCCCTTCAACCGGCAGGAACTGGCGGATTTTCTTCAGGTGGACAGAAGCGGCCTTTCGGTTCAGATCAGCCAGCTGTGCAAAGAGGGCGCGCTGCGCGCTCAAAAGAATCACTTCGTGCTCTCCGACCATGCAAAAGAGCGTTACGAATAATCAGCGCTTGCACATCACGGCTTCAATATCCTCAATGGTGCGCGGAATGGCTGCAGACAGGTTCTCGCAGCCATTTTCCGTCACCAGGCAGTTATCCTCCAGACGGAAGCCAATCCCCCACTCTTCATGATAAATGCCCACGTCCACACAGAACACCATGCCGGGCGCAATCAGTTCAGGACGCTCCACCACGTCATGCACATCGTAGCCTACATGATGCGCCCCGCCATGCCACATATACGTGCCGATATCGCGCACATCCTTCAGCACGCCTGCGTCGCGCAGCCGCTCGGCGTTATAGCTGCGGATGCCGCCATCCACGTCCGCCATCTTCATGCCGGGTCGGATGGTAGCAAACATATGGTTGGAGGTAGCCAGCGCGCATTCATACAGCAGGCGCTGGCGGTCGTTGAAGCGTCCGTTGCACGGCCAGCCGCGCGACACATCGGTAATGTGACCGTCCCACTGGGCGCCCACATCGTTGAGGACCATATCACCGTCCTGCGCCTGTCCGGTGTAGGCATAATAGTGAATGCAGAAATTGTTCTGCCCGGCTGAAATGATGGACGGAAAGCCCGGGCCGTCCGGGCTGTGCTGGCTGAGGGCATAATCAAACTCGGCCTTGTACTGATATTCGTACATGCCCGGTCTGGAAGCCTTCATCATGGCCAGAATGCCTTCTCCCGTGATGATCTCTGCCTTGCGCATGGCCTCAATCTCGCAGGGCTGCTTGATCAGGCGCAGACGGCGCAGGATGGCGTTGGCGTTCTCGATCTTCAGATAGGGATACTCTTGCTGTACGCGTTTCGAAAGCTGATGCGCGGGCCTGTCAATGTCGTTCGGGCTGACGCGGAACAGGTCCAGATACAGGTGTTCAAAGCTGCCGCTGCGCATGGAGTAGTGCCCGCCGGCTGCCATTGCATGCAGATCAGCGGAAAACGCATCCACAAAGCGGATGTCGCGCACACCGGAAATTGCTTCCGCTTCTTCCGGCTTCAGCCTTCGTCCTGTCCAGCGCTCCGTCATGGGATCGGGCGGCAGAATGTACAGCCTTTCGGTCACGTTCTCCCCATCCTTCAGCGCAAGCAGGACACACTCCTTCTGCTGAATGCCGGTCAGATACACAAAATCACGATCCGCAAAAAAGGGATAGTATTCATCATTGGTTTTTCGGATTTCTTCTCCTGAAAAAAACACTGCCAGCGAGTTCGGCTTCATGGCCTCGTACAGGCGTTGGCGGTTATACTGGTGGAATGTGCTTTTCATCAACGTTCATCTCCTCTGTTTTCCGTTGCAGGTATCGTGCCACATTTCCGCAGGTTTGTCAATGCAATTCTTTCGTGCTATAATCAATCAACGTTTTCCAAAGGAAGGAAACCAGACATGAAAAAATGGGCCATTCTGCTTGCTTTGATGCTTTTATTCAGCTCTGCTGCTGCGCTGGCTGACAGTCTGTATCAGCTGGCTGCTCCCCATGGCTTTGATATGGGCGCCGCCATCACCTATCAGCAATTTCACGATCAGAACTATCTGAACCTCGTCAAGCAGCACTTCAGCACCATAACCCCCACCAACGAATTGAAGGCTTACACGCTGCTGGATCAGTGGGGCTGCCGCCGTTCTGAAGATGGAATGCCCGTGATGAACTACCGCATGGCGGATGACATGGTGGCATGGGCGCAGGAAAACGGCATCCGTGTACGCGGACACGTGCTGGTGTGGGACGCCTACATGTGCGATTGGTACTTCCGCGAGGGTTATGATTCCTCCAAGCCCTACGCAGATGCTACAACCATTCAGAAGAGGACGAAATCCTACATCACTCAGGTCATTACCCACTTCGAGGAGAAGTTTCCCGGTGTGGTATACTGCTGGGATGTTGTGAACGAAGCCGTTGGCGACGGCATTACCGATTATGCTCCCGGCGATCCCCGACATCTGCGCACCGTGCGCAACGGCGCGCCTAACCTCTTCCAGAAATACATGGGCGATGATTACGTGGCTCTTTCTTTTCTGTACGCCCGCAATGCGGTGGAGGCTCTCGGCGCAGACATCGACCTGTACTACAACGACTACAACGCCTATTTCAACGACAAGGCACTGGCCATGGTCCAGCTGGCTCGCAGCGTGAACAACTTCGCTATCGACGCAAACGGCCAGCCCCGCAAGCTGATGGATGGCATTGGCATGCAGGGATACATCGGCGGATACGGCACGCAGAGCGGCTGCCTTGTAAACAGCCATCTGCAGCAGATCAAAACGGCCATCCAACGCTACGAAGCCGAAGGTCTGAAGGTGCAGATCACCGAGATGGCCGTGCGCAATTTTGAGAAGGATCGTGCGCAGCAGCATGCTGAGTTCTACGCCAATCTGTTCGAAAAATTCATGTCCCTTCACACCGAGAATGGAAACCCGCTCAACAACGTATCCATCTGGGGGCTGATTGATTATCCCAAGGAGCCCAAAGGCACCTATACCTATAATCTCAACAGCCCCTATGGCGGATTGTTTGATGAAAAGCTCAACGAAAAAGAAGTGCTGCACGCGGTATGCGAGCAGTTGAAGAAGTAAAAGCATGAAGGCTGCCGACATACCGGCAGCCTTCTTTGAAATCATTTTACTTTTGCGCGATATACAGCACGCCCAGCGTACCGGGGCCGCAATGGCTGGAAATCACACAGCCCGCGCGAGTGACGAAAATTTCATCAAAATGGTTCATCGCCTTCAGCTGGTCACGGAGAGAATCGATGATCTCCTGCTCACAGCCGGAATGAGTGATGAAAACGCGTTCCTTGCGCGCGTTCTGCAGCGCTTCCTTCTGGTCCTCCACGTAGGAAGCAATCACATGGGACATCCTGCCGCGATATTTGCGGCTGGGATGCATTTTGCCTTCTTCCACATTGATCTGCGGATGAATCTTGAGCGTGGAACCCAGCATGGCCGAAACGCCGCTGCAGCGGCCGCCGCGATGCAGATAGGTCAGCGTATCCACAACAAAGCTGGCGGAAACCAGCGGCTTGATGGCTTCGATATGCGCAACGATCTCGCTGCGGCTCTTGCCCTGACGGGCCATCTCTGCCGCCTCCACCACCTGCAGGCCAACGCCGGTAGAAAGGCTGGCCGAGTCAATCACGCTGATTTTGCTTTCTCCGCCAAGCAGCTGCGCCACCAGACGCATCACATTGTACGTGGAAGACATCTGACTGGAAATGGAGAAGCAGATGATTTCCATTCCCTGCTCCAGATATTTTTCAAAAACCTGCTTCACATACTCCTGATTGCACGCAGCGGTCTTGGGAACAGCCTTGTTTTCATCCGCCCAGCGATAAATCTCATCAGGCGTAATGCCGAAGCCGTCCTCAAAGTCGTTTTCGCCCAGCAGAATATGCAGCGGAATGACTTCAATGTCGTATCGCTCAACCAGTTCTTTGGACAGGTCACAGGTGCTGTCCGAAATGATTTTGATCATTTCTGAAACCTCCTCAAAGTCGGAAAAGCATTCTTTTCACATCTAACACTTTACCTTTCTTTTTGCAACTGATTGTCAATTCAATTTCAACAATTGTTGAAAAATGGCGCTTGCGGCATTTGCTTCTTGCATCTGAGCGGCGCTTTTGGTATGCTTAGAAAAAAGGATTCCAAAGGAGTGCCCCATGTTCAAGATTCTGATTGCTGAAGACGACGGCGAGGTTCGCCAGCTTTTTGAGCGCGTGCTGACCAAGCATGGCTATCTTCCCATTGGGGTCAGCAATGGTCAGGAAGCGCTGGATTATCTGGAGCACGATTATGTCGACCTGATCATTTCAGACGTCATGATGCCCAAGCTGGACGGCTATGCCCTTGCGCAGGCAGTACGCGAAATGAACCCCACCATGCCTATTCTGATGATCACCGCCAAAGGCGCTTTTGACGATATCAGCCTTGGGTTTTCTTCCGGCGCGGATGATTACATGATCAAGCCCATCAACGTCAACGAGATGGTGCTGCGCGTGCGCGCGCTTCTGCGCAGGGCTGAAATGATCAGCGAACGCAGGCAGAAAATCGGCGATACGTTGATGGAGTGTGATTCTCTCACCGTGAGCCACAATGGCGAAAGCATAGTGCTTCCACAAAAAGAATTCATGCTCCTGTACAAGATGGCCGCCTATCCGGGCAAGATTTTCACACGCCAGCAGCTGATGGACGATATCTGGGGTTATGCCAGCAACTCTGAACTGCACACGGTGGACGTGCACATCGGCCGCCTGCGCGAGCGTTTCAAGGACAACCCGGATTTCAAAATTGTCACCCTGCGCGGTGTGGGATTCAAGGTGGTGAAGGCGTGAAAAACCGTC
>JAQXJZ010000005.1 GCA_029009515.1 bacterium | reverse complement strand
CATGGGCAGCTTGCGCTCCTCAAAGTTCTCGCGCCTGAGCAGCGCAAACATCTCCACCACCTGCTGGCGGTTGCCCATGGTGATGAAGTTTTGCAGCTTGCTGGAAATCTCCACCGGGTAGAAGAAGCTGTCCGCGTCCTTGCGCATGAACTCATACGGCAGAAAGATGCGGTGCTTGGCCGCATAGCGCGCGGCGCGGCGCGCCTGCTCGTAGCTTTCCCACAGGTTCTGCGCCAGCGTGCAGCGCTTGCCAACGCCCGCGCAGAACCACAAATCCTGCTCCATGAGCGCATCGTGCAGCTGAATCACGCGGCGCTGCAGTTCCATCAGCGGGTCGGCATGCTCCGCCGGGAAGGCGGCCAGCACCACAAACGCGCCCTCGGGCGTGGGGTAGAAGTGCACGGGCAGATCGCCGGTCAGCCCCTTTTGCAGCTGGGCGCTGATCAGGTCATATTCGCGCTGTGGATCGCGCAGGGCGCTGTCCTGCCGGTGCGCCACGCAGTAGAGCACGTAGAACTGCTCCTCGTCCTTCAGGCCCAGGAAGTCCATCATGTAGGCAAATTCCTCGCTGGAGGTGACGTGGCCGGAGAGCAGGCGGCGCAGGTAGCTGGTCTGCAGCATGGGCTTTTGCGAATCCATCTCCTGCTGCATGAGCGCCATATCGCCCTCGGCCTCGCTCAGGCGGTGGCTTAGCTGGCGGATGGGCCTCGTCTGCGCGCGCACCATCAGCACGATGGCAAAGCCGCCAAACAGCACCGCCACCAGCATGATCAGCCAGAACAGCGCGTCGTAGTTGCCCAGCGCCTGCGCGCACAGACTTTCGGGCAGGGAGAGGGTGTAGGTCCACTCCTTCTGCGGGCCCTGAGCGCGCAGGAACACCATATCGCCCTTGAAGGCAAAGCCGTTCCTGTCAAAGGCAAGCCCGTCCATCTGCGATGCATCGGCCCTGTCGCCGGTGAGCGTCAGCTGCACATTTCCCTGCGCATCGCGGATGCACAGCGCGCTCTGCCCCTGCGCATCCCCGGGCAGGAAGCGGTCGCGCAGCTTGTTCATGTCCATCTCAAACCAGATCACCGCAGGCACGCTGCGGTTCATGATGGCGTTGATATCGCGGATGAACACATAGCTTTCCGGGTTGGAGGTGAAGGACGAAATGTCCATGAACGATCCTTCGCCCACGGCGGAGAGCACCATGTCCATCCATTCCTCAAAGCCGCCGGGATGGTAGATGCGCCAGTCATCGTAAAAATCCTGCACCTCGGTGAACTGGCTGGCGGAGATGACATAGCCGGAATTCTTCAAATAAATACGGCTTTCCTTGATGGGCAGGGAGGAAATGCTGTACAGGCGCGAGGACAGCGTCTGCATGACCTCGTAGGCGGTATACACAAAGCCCTTCTGCTTGATCCCTTCCATGCCGGTGAAGCGGATGAAGGTGGAGTCGATGAGCAGCTGGCGGGTGTAGCTGTCCATGGCGGACAGGTCGTCCTCCATGGCGGATGCGGCGCGCTCCAGCTCCGTCATGCGGCCCTGCCAGTAGTTGTCGCGCGCGCTCTGGGTGGAGGAGGTGTACAGCACCACCGCCAGCCCCAGGCACAGCAGCAGAAACACAATATAGGAAAGCGACACTTTCAGCGAAAAGGATGCGCTGCGTCCGCTCAGCTTGATCCGTTCTCTCGGCACGGGAGAACCCCCTTAATGATGGCTTTGGTCACTGCGCAAAAAAATAAAGCGCTTACATGAATGATATTATACTGAAAAACCGTGATTTTTCAAGGGAAAACGTTTGCCGAGCATACAATATTTGACCGCATCCATCCAAAGATTTGTACCCTGTTCAAGAAGTGTTTCTTGCGCGCGGAGGCCAGGAATGTTATTCTTTTGTCATAAGGCGGCAGGCTGCGTGTTTCATGCCTGCGCCAATAAAGAAAGGAAGGAAACCAAACATGAAGAAACTGCTTGCTCTGGTGCTTGCGCTGGTTCTGTGCATGGGCTGCGTGTCCATGGCGACTGCGGAAGTCAAAAAGCCCGAAAAGATCACCATGATGGTCGACACCACCGTTTTCACCCAGGCCAACGGCCGTGATCTGTTCGAAGCCCGCTGGGAAGAGCTGACTGGCATCGATCTGGAAATCATCCAGCCCGACCACTCCGCTTACTATGATGTTCTGCAGCAGACCATCGCTTCCGGCGAATGGCCCGATGTGATGATCCTGTCCTCCACCTATTATTCCTCTTACGCCGCTGAAGGCGTGCTGTGGGATATGACCGACGCCTGGGAAGCCAGCGATCTGAAGGCTTCCGGCCGCTTTGTTGGCGACAGAGTCATCGAAGGTCTGAAGATTGACGGCCGTCTGTACGGCTTCGCTCCCACCCGCGGCAACGGCTGCGTGACCTACGTCAAGAAGGCCTGGCTGGACAAGGTGGGCATGCAGGCTCCCACCAACTATGCTGAGTACACCGCTATGCTGGATGCTTTCGTCAACCAGGATCCCGATGGCGACGGCGTGGCTGACACCTACGGCGTGAGCGCTGCTGGTTTCGTTGGCGGCGAAGCTCCCTTCGTCAACTACCTGGCCGAGTTCTATCAGGATGCCTATCCCTTCTTCGTGCAGCAGGAAGACGGCAGCTGGGTGGACGGCTTCACTCAGGAAAGCATGAAGGGCGCCCTGGAGCGTCTGGCTGAGGCCTATGCCAAGGGCTGGATCGACCCCACCACGCTTACCAACGCCACCAAGGACTGCCGCAACAAGTTCTATGATGACGGCTTCGGCGTGTTCACCTACTGGGCCGGCACCTGGGCCACCAACCTCAAGACCAACCTGGAAGCCAAGAACCTGTCCGGCGAGCTGGTTGCTCTGCCCCCCATTGCCGAAGTGGGCGCCTACTTCGACCGCGTGCCTCCGGTCTGGGCCATCTCCTCTACCTGCGAGAATCCTGAAGGCGTGTTCAAGTACTTCATCGACACCATGCTGGATGGCGGCGACATGCAGATGCTGTGGACCTACGGCGTGGAAGGCGCTCACTGGTCCAAGGCTGCCGAGACCGTTCTGGCTGGCACCGAAAAGGAAAAGACCTATGCCGAGGGCGAGTTCCATATGCTGGAGAACATGGAAACTGCCGGCACCCTGTACACCAAGAACCACATCGATCCCATGCTGAGCCTGGCCACCTTCGCCGAGGGCTACTACGATCCCAAGGAAGACAGCGTGAAGCCCGAAGCCAAGGCTTCCTCCGAGCTGTTCAACGCGTCCTCCAAGCTGGCCAAGATCGTGCCCACCACGGAAGAGATGAGCATGTACAACGGCGACCTGACCACCCTGAAGAACGAGCTGATCGCCAAGGTGACCATGGGCGAAATGACCTATGACGAAGCCATGGCCAAGTTCGAAGCGGACGGCGGCAAGAGCTGGAGCGACCAGATCGTCAACAGCCTGAACGCCCTCAACTAAGGGAACGTCGAAAAAGCAACACCCCAAGGTTTACAAGGGCGGCATTGGCAGTGCCAACGCCGCCCTCTTCCCATTTCCATCACGCATCCGCAGGAGGTCGTTTGTCAAATGAACGCCGCCAATATTCAGGTTCGCAAGGCTCCGCTGAAGAACCGCATCCTCAAGTACAAGTGGTTCTACGTCATGTTCCTGCCGGTTCTGGCGTTTGTGATCGTGTTCCACTATCTGCCCATGTTTGGCGTTTACTTCGCCTTTACCAAGTACAACATCATCAAGGCTCCCGTGTGGGTTGGCCTGAAGAACTTCAAACGTCTCTTCTCCATGCCCAACTTCTGGCGTGCCTTTTCCAATACGCTTGAGATCAGCGTGACGAGCCTGCTGCTCAACACCGGCATGTCCGTCATCATCTCGCTGATGCTGAACGAGATCGTCTCCACCAGGGCCAAGAAGGTGGCGCAGACCATCATCTATCTGCCCCACTTCATGAGCTGGGTTGTTACGGCGGCTGTGTTCCAGATGCTGTTCTCGCCCACCACGTCGGGCCTTCTCAACCAGCTTTTGCTCAAGATGGGCCTGATTGAGGAATCCATCTACTTCCTGGGCAACTCCCAGTGGTGGCGCCTGAGCTACTACATCATCAACATCTGGCATAATACCGGCTGGGGCACCATCATCTTCATGGCCACCCTCACCGGCATCGACCCCGGCATCTACGAGGCCGCCTCCATCGACGGCGCGGGACGCTGGAAGAAGATGTGGTACATCACCCTGCCCTCTCTGGCCAACACCATCATCACGGTTTTGATCCTGAACCTGGCCAAGGTGATGAACCTGTTTGAAAGCGTGTTCGTGCTGCAGAACAACGCCGTTATGGATGTTTCTCAGGTGCTGCAGACCTACGTGTACTACCAGACCTTCAACTCCGGCGGCATTCCGGATTACGGCTACACCACCGCTATCGGCCTGTTCCGCTCTCTGGTTGGCGCTGCGCTTGTTCTGATGTGCAACTACGCCAGCAAGAAGGTCCGCGGCCGCGGCATTATGTAAGGGAAAGGAGGAGCGACAAATGGAAAACAAGACTGCCATGCCTGTCATGAACAAGAAAACCTTCAAGTTCCAGCTCTTCTCCCTGCTTAACGGCCTTGGATTTGCGCTGTTCTGCTTCCTCATCATCATCCCGCTGTGGAAGGTGCTGGTGGACTCCCTCGACCTGGCCAGCGGCTACGGTATGAAGGTGTGGCCCACCAACTTCGGCCTTGCCGGATACCAGAGCGTGTTCAGCAATCCCACGCTGCTGCGCCCGTTCTTTGTGAGCGTCATTACCACCGTCAGCGGCACCCTCATGGGCCTCACCATTTCCACCCTGGGCGCTTACGTGCTCATCCAGTGGGATATGCCCGGCCGCGCGTTCCTGGGCAACATCCTGCTCTTCACCATGATCTTCTCCGGCGGCATGATCCCCTCCTACATCGTGATGAAGAACCTGGGCCTGGTGAACACCCTGTGGGTGGTCATCCTGATGCCTGCCATCAACGTGTACAACCTGGTGCTGATGCGCAACTTCTTTGAAGGCATCCCCGCCAGCCTGTTTGAAAGCGCCACGCTGGACGGCTGCACCCCCATGCAGATCTTCTACAAGATCGTGCTGCCGCTGTCCAAGGCTGCGCTGGCTTCCATCGGCCTGATGTTTGCCGTTTCCTACTGGAACGACTACACCAACTACAAGCTGTACATCACCAAGGAGATGCTGTACAACTTCCAGATGAAGCTGCGCTCCATCATGATGGGCTCCGACCTGCCCAGCGCCAACGGCGGCGCCACCGAAAACACCGTGCAGAACGCGGCGGTTATCGTGGCCATCCTGCCGTTCATGATCCTCTATCCCTTCCTGCAGAAGTACTTCGTCAAGGGCATCAACATTGGTGCTGTGAAGGAGTAAACAGAAACAAGCGCTCCTGCCGTGTGCGGGAGCGCTTGTGATTTTGCATGGAATGTGGTAGAATAACAACAGGCGAAGGAGCCTGACCTGTCGTCACCAGGTCAACGAATCATCGTCGTGAAATGACCGTCTTCCTGTCGTAGTGGGGTGGCGGTTATTTTTTATGGGATTGCGTTGCCGCTTTCCACACTTCAAAAACCACGTAAGCGATTAATCTGAGCAGATTGATGATGTCACCAATACTCATTGGCATCATCTCCTTTGTGCGTTGTGTCACTCAGTCGATGAATCGCTTTGCTCCTTCCCCCGCACACGCAGGACGTCTCCTGTGTGCGGAAGCATGATATCACAAAACGGTTGTTTGGGTCAACGCACCCCGATATGCACCTCAGCCTGCGGATAGCGCCGGTCAAATCGGTACGCGTCCCACGCCTGCCGGGTGGAAAAACCCATCGAGCAGCGGCAGCCAAACAGCAGCGGGTCGCAGTCCAGCGCCTGCAGATGCGCCATCACATCGCGGATGTCGTCCGCCTCCTGAAGAAGGGGGCTTTTTTGATTGAGCAAAATCTGCAATTGCAGCTGTTCGCCCTCGCGCGCCGTGCGGAGGTCCGCCTCACTCAGCAGCCGCAGCACCAGCTGGGTCTGATCCGCCGTCAGCACCCCGCTCACGCGCCCGTCGCTCACCGCCGCCGCGCCCTGATATTCCACCGGGTTCTGGCTTTCGTGCGGGATCATGCCGGCCAGCACGTCCGATGGCAGCGGCGCATCGCTCCATGGTTCACCAAGGGCGAAGGCTGGGGAGGATTCCTGCTGGCCGCCGGTGGACGGCTGGCGCTGGCCTTCCTTTTCTTCAGGCAAAAGCCGCGCGTTCACCGCGCACACGCCGATGAGCGGATCACTGCGGCCGTCGCTCAGCTCGCGCACGCAGGAGGCCAGCGTGCTGTCCGGCAAAAGGTGCTCGCGCTGGGCGCGGGTGAGAAGGAGGCTCAGGTGCGTGCTCAGCCGCGTGCCAAAATCCGGCTGCTGCTTTTCAAGCACGGTGAGCGCCTTGCCCATGGCGATGGAGACGTAGGCGTTGGGGCGCATGGTGGGCAATTCCAGCAGGGTGCGCAGAAGCGGGCGCAGCTCCGTGGATGCGGCCAGCGGATAGCCGATGGCGCACAGGCGGATCTGGCTGAAGTTGAGCGGATAGGGCGTGGATGCGCTGAGCGTGCGCAGGGTTTCTTCCAAGGAGCGTCCCTGCGCGGCGATGAGCTCGTAGCTTGCGCCCTGGCCCTGCGTGGCGCGCGGCGCCTGCACGCCGATCAGGTACGCGCCGTCGTCCATGCGGTCGATGCTCATGCAGATGGGGTAAATCTGCCGCTCCATGGTCACAAAGCTGCACGAGGTGAGAAGCGGCAGGCAGCAGAAAAGCAGCAAAAGCCTTTTCATTTCTTCTCCTTTCTGATCAGACCGATCAGGCCGCACAGCAGCGTGATCACGGCGCGCCACGGCAGAAGCGTTTCCAGCACGGCCAGCGCTTCGCCCGGCCAGATGAGAAGCACGACGCACGATGGCAGCAGCGCAAGCGCCAGCGGAATCATCCGCGGGAGTTTGGGGAAAGCCCGGCTCGCCAGCAGCTCGGCGGAGGCGGCGCAGCCGCACAGCGAAAGCGGCAAAAGCAGCATCCACAGCACGCCGGCCAGCTCGTAGGTGACCACGCTCATGGCGTGGCGCGCCAGCCCCATGATCTTTTCAGCCACCGCCAGCGAATCGCCCGCCGCCCATGGCCGCACAAACCCGACCCACAGCGCCCACACCAAACCAAGCGCCCACGGCGTGAGCGCCCAGCGCAGGTTTTTCTTCGGCGTATGGTCTTTGGGCAGCGCAAAGATCAGCGCGCACGCCCACACGCTGCCCGCGCCCGAAAGCGCGGCAAGCGCCGTGGAGCCAAGGCCATCTCCCAGAATGGGCCACAGCCGGTCGGCGCGGTTGCTGGCGCGCAGGAATACGGTGGAAATGAGGAACAATCCCATCAGCAGCCACTTGAATACCGCCGTTCCGTACCCCACTCCGCGAACCTGCGCCGTGAGCACAATCATAAAGCATGCCGCCGTGGGGATGAGCACGCCCACCCACGGCGGATACTGCGGAATCAGCTGCCCGATGAAACCGCTTACGGCAAACAGCACAAGGCAACTGTCCAGCTGCAGACACAGAAGAAGCCCGAGCGCCGTCCAGCGGCTGTCGCCTGCGTTTTTCCACACAAGGTACAGCGCAATCCACACCGGCGCAATCATCAGCACCGCCTGCCACACCGTCTGCTGCGCGCGGTCGTAGCCGAAAAAGGTGATCCACAGAAGCAGCTGCGTAAACAGCTGCGCCGACGCCACCGCTTTGAGCGCGGCGGCAGATCCTGCCTCGCGCTGCCGTTTCTGGGCGGCGCGGTCGGTTACGCGCGTGCGCGTCTGAAACATCACTTCGCCCTCCTTCGCGCCCACAGGCGCATGCGGCCATGGGTGCGCACCATCTGAGCAGGATCGCCGGTGCTGCCCAGCAG
This sequence comes from bacterium, assembly GCA_029009515.1. Classification (GTDB taxonomy): domain Bacteria; phylum Bacillota; class Clostridia; order Christensenellales; family Aristaeellaceae; genus Limiplasma. The sequence continues at coordinate 9,262 of JAQXJZ010000005.1, read as the reverse complement.
GCGCTGGCGGTACACCGGCGCGCGCAGGAGGAGATCCGGGTTGCGCACGCGGCGCGGCGAGCTGGGCGCAAGGTACGGCATGCCAAGGCTTTGCATGCCCGCTACGCGCAGGACGAGGAAGAGGAGCATCAGGCACACGCCCGAAAGCCCCATCAGCCCGCCCGCAATGACCAGCGCCATCTGCCCGATGCGGAAGGCAAAGCTGAGCGAGTAATCCGGCAGGGCATAGCTGCCAAGGCCGCTGAGCGCCACCACGATGAGCAGAAGCGGGCTCACGATGCCTGCATCCACCGCCGCCGTGCCAAGGATGAGCGCGCTCACCAGCCCGAAGGACGAACCCAAAAGCCCCGGAATGCGCGTGCCGGCCTCGTTGATGAGCGCAAACACGGTGAGCATGAGCATGGCCTCGGTAAACAGGCTGATGGATACCACGCTGCGGCTCTGGATGATATTGGTGAGAAGGGACATGGGCAGCGCGATGGGGTGGAACGTGACAACGCTCACAAACAGCGCAGGCAACAGCAGCGCCACGCCTGCGCCAAATGCGCGGATCACCCGCATGAAGGTGCCGTACTGCCAGCGCATGTAGCTGTCATCCGGCGCGTGGAAGAGATGATAGAGGTTCATGGGCATGGCCAGACACCTGGGGCTTCCGTCCAGAATGATCACGCACTGCCCTTCCAGCAGGAAGCTCACCGCGCGGTCCGGCCTTTCGGTGGTGATCACCTGCGGAAGCGGCGCGAAGGGGTCGTCCTCCAAAAGCTGCGCCAGCAGCCCCGCGTTCAGCACATCGTCGATCATGCAGCCGTGCAGCCTGCGCGTGAGCTCCGCCACGGTTTCCTCCGGGCAGATCCCCTTGAGATAGCAGATGCACAGCTTGGTGGACACCCTCGTGCCCACGCTGTCCATGTGGCAGATCAATTCCTGCGTGGGCAGCAGCCGGTGCAGAAGGGTCAGGTTGTCGCGCATGGGCTCGGTGAAGGCCTCGTGCGGGCCGATCACCACCGTCTCCGTCTGCGGGGTGGAGACGGAGCGCTTCACGTACATGCGCGCGTCCATCAGGATGGCCTCGTCCACCGTGTCCAAAAGCACCATGCACAGCCCGTGCATCAGCGCGTCGATGGCGTCCTCCGGCTTATCCATCACCTTGGTTTCCGGAATGGCAATCAGGCTGCGGGTGGCGGCTTCCAGCGCGGCTTCGCCCTTCAGCTCAGTGCGGCAGTGCATGAGCGGCCGCAGGATGTAATCCGCCACCCATGCGCTGGAGGCAAAGCCGTCCACGTAATACAGCATGCCGTCAAGCCCCATGGCGGTAAAGGCGCGTTTGACAATATCGGTGTTTTCGTCAAGGTGCAGAGTTTGGTGCAAAAAGCGCTGGTTGCGCTCAAGATCGCGGAAAAAAACCGGCTGCATACCGTCCTCCTGTTGGGTGAATGAGGATAGTATGCAGCCGGTTTTGGGTTTTGATACCTTATTGTACCTCAAATGGATCGCGCACGGCGATGGCCGGATCGATGATGTGCTCGTAGCACAGGCTGAGCACGGTGCGGCCGACGAGCCCCACGCCATTGTACATACGGTCGTCGTTGCAACCGTTGGTGAGCATCACCACGCCGGTGCGGTCGGTGGGGTCGAAGTACGCGGCGCAGATCATGCCGTAGGCCTTGCCGCCGTGACCATAGAGCGTGCGGCCCTCCACCTGCGTATCGGTGAGGATGTTCATGAACAGGCCGTTGCCCGTTTCGCAGCTGACGGAGCCGATATCATCCTGCACGGTGATCATCTCGTCTACGGTGCTTTCCTTCAGCAGGCGCGCATCCTGATAAATGCCGCCGTCGCAAAGGGCGATCATGAGTTTGGCCAGATCGGGCGCGGAGATGATGAGCTTGCCGGCGGTGAGGTAGTAGTGGCTTTCAGGATCGGCAGCGGTGTTGAGCTGCGTATCATCGCGCAGGGTTTTGGCGATGCGTTTTTCCGGCATGCGGAACAGATCGGCGGTGGGTACATTTTCCGGCAGCCTTGCGGCCTGATAGGCGGCGGTCACGCCCAGCGGATCAAAGACGTGTTCCTTCATATAATCATCCAGCGTCTGGCCGGAGAGCTTCTCAATCAGCGCGCCGATCAGCCCGCCGCCAAAGTTGCTGTACATGCGCTTCTGGCCGGGCTTGTACGCCGAATAGAAGTGCCGCGAGGCGCGCTTGCCCAGCGCCGTGGAAAGCGGCGTGATGTTGCCCTTGAGGGCGGACTGGTAATCGATGCCGTCGCGGATGGAGGCGGTGTGGGTCATGAGCTGGCGCAGGGTGATGGGATCATCCGGGTAAGCCGGATTGCGCACGGGATAGCCCAGCAGATCGCTCAGATCCGTTTCCAGAGAGATATGCTGCTCCTCCACCAGCTGCATCAGGCCGATGTTGGCGATCATCTTGCTGATGCTGCCCACCTGAAACACGGTATCCGCCGTGATGCCCTCGCCGCCGATGCGCCGTTCGCCGTAGGTGAACACGTCCGTTACCTCGCCGTTCTGGAACACGGCCACGCATGCGCCCAGCGTGTCAAAGCGGCGCAGGGCGCTGTGGATGTAGTACTCCGGGGTAAGGTGTTCGGCAACAGAAAAACCGGGGAGAAGCAGAAAGATGAAAAGGAAGCAAAGGACGCGTTTCATTGACTTTTGTTCCTTTCTGCACAAAAGATAAGCAGGTTCGGAAGATGATCCGCTGATTGACTTCTTCCTTTGGAATATGTTACAATAGGAGCACGGAAAGGCTTTTAGTGCTTAGCCTTTGCGGTCTTTCAGCACCACGATGATTAGCGGCATCGCGGTGCTTTCGCTTTCTTCCGTGGTTCTTTCAATCCTGATCGTCTGAGTGACGGTCGTGCGGATTGTGATCACATCTGTAGCTTTGGACTGCATAGACCTCACCTCCCTTCCGTCCAAAGAATGGTCGTAAGTAATCGGTGTCAGCCTAACCGCGCTCCTGCACATGCGAAAACACGCATGTGCTTTTTTATGATACCATTTTTCACCTGCCCCGGGCAACCCTATAGAGGGACAAGGCCTTTGCGGGTCGAATAGAATAAATGGGTCATTTGGCCCGAAAGGATGAGGAACGAATGAAGAATCCCGCGCGCGCACGGCGCATGGCCTGGTGGATTTCCCTTGGCATGACGGCGGCGCTGTTTGCATTCATGCTGTGCTGCCTGGAGGTGCGCTACGCCCTCAACGACGACGCCACCACCCTGCGCATGTTCATGGGCTACGAAACCGGCCGCCCGGCCAGCTTCCATATTTACGTGCATGGCCTGCTGGCATGGCCGCTGCACGCTCTTGGCACCCTTGCGCCCACGGTTCCGTGGTTTACGTGGATGCAGCTCAGCTTCCTGTTCGTTTCTTTGACGGTGATTGGCAAGAGCATCATGCAGTGCTTTGTGAAGCACGAAAAACCCCTGTGGCTGGGCGCGGTGTTTTCCGCCCTGTTTATGGCGGTGCTTGGGCTCAAGTACGCGGCGCGCATCACTTTCACGCAGACGGCAGGCATGCTGGGCGCGGCGGCGGTGGCGCAGATGCTGTCCATCGACCACGAAAATGGCAGCACCTTCCGCGGCATGCTGGGCGCGCTGGCGCTGGTGGTGCTGGGCTACGCGCTTCGGCAGATGACCGCGCTGGCGGTGATTGCCTTCTGCGGCCTTGCGTGGCTGTACATTGCGTGGAATGACTTTGGCTTTGGAAAGAAGCGCAGCATGAAGCCCATGCTCTGCGCGCTGTTGGCGGTGGCGCTGGTGATGGGCGGCATGATGGGCGCGCGCGAGCTGGAAATTGAACTGAATGGCATGCGCGATCATCTGGCATGGCAGAAGGCGCGCATCAATCTGGTGGATTATCACACCGCGGCCAGGCTGCCGCAGGAAGCTATCGACGCCGCCGGCTGGAGCGACGCCGCGCACAACATGGTTTCCAACTGGTGCTTCCTCGACAGTTCCATCACCACCGAGTCGTTTGAAAACGCGCTGCGCGTGGTGGAGGAGATGGAGAACCTCACCTTCACGGACAAGGCGTGGGAAATGCTGTACACGCTGGCGGAGGCGGTGTACCTGAACCCGGTGGACATGGCCTGCCTGATGCTGGCCCTCGGCCTGTGGCTGTTTTCGCTCTTCTTCTGCCTCTTTACCAGACGCTGGAAAGCCGCCTGCCTGCTGGCGCTGGGCTTTGCGCTCATGCTGTGCATGCTGTGCTATCTGGCGTGGAAGGGCAGGCTTCCCATCCGCGGCATCCTGATGGCCGCGCTGCCCTTTGCGGCCATGGTGTTCTGCCTGCTGCCCGCCTCGCTTCCCAGGGGAAAGGCCGGGCTGATCTGCGCGCTGGTCATCGCCGTGGCCTGCGCCGGATATTCCGCCGACTGCATGGCGCAGGTGCTGCCGCCGCTGTTCCTGGATGAGGAGAGCGACGCCGCCCTTGGCGACGCTTTCGGCGACATGGAGGAATACGCGCTGGGCGAGCCGGAAAGCCTGTTTATCTACGACCTGAGCATGACCGGCGCGGATTTGCGCGCCTTCCCGGATTACTCCGAGGGCATGCCGCACAACGTCACCTTCTGGGGCGGATGGGGCATGCACAGCCGCGAGAATACGGAGCTGTTTGCCAGTTTCGGCATCGATCTGGACAACTTTGATCCCGAAACCTTCCTGCGCGACGACGTGTACGTGGCCTCCGGCCGCATCGATCCGCCGCCCACCGTCATCCTCGACTGGCTCAACGAGCAGCTGGATGCGGAGGTGGATTACGAAATCTGGTCCGAGTACGGCAGCGTTACCATCTTCCACTTTTATTCGATGGAATGAGCCTTTGACAAACCCGGCGCATCTGCGCTACAATTTTCCACATCCCACTCATATGGAGGACGCATGGATATCGCAACCCTCACCGCGCGCTTGCGCCAGAGCTTTTCCGAAGAACAGATCATCCCTTCCGCGCCCATGAGCCGCTATACCACCCTTCGTCTGGGCGGCCCGGCGGATGTGCTGGTGATGCCGCACACGCAGGATCAGGTGCGCGATGCGCTGCTGATGGCAAAGGAATGCGGCGTGCCGGTGACCATCCTTGGCAACGGCAGCAATGTGCTGGTGCGCGATGGCGGCATCCGCGGCATGGTGCTGCTGATTGCCGACGGCTTTGCCGCCGTGAGCGATCCCGTGCCCACGGACGGCGGCCGGTATCTGCTCACCGCACAGGGCGGCGCGGCGCTGACCAAGCTGAGCAACGCCGCGGCCAATGCCTCCCTCAAGGGGCTGGAGTTTGCCGCGGGCATTCCCGGCACGGTGGGCGGCGCGGCATTCATGAACGCGGGCGCATACGGCGGCGAGATGAAGGATGTGGTGACGCAGGTCACCGTGTGCGACAGGGACGGAACCATCCATACCTATTCTAATGAAGAAATGGCCTTCGGCTACCGCCGCAGCCTGCTCACCCGTCAGGCGAACCCCGGCGTGGTGACCAGCATGACGGTTGCGCTCGAAAAGGGCGATGAGGGCGAAATCCGCGCCGCCATGCGCGATTTCAACGCCCGCCGCCGCCAAAAGCAACCCATCACGCTGCCCAGCTGCGGCTCCACCTTCAAGAGGCCGGAGGGCTATTTTGCCGGCACGCTCATCGACCAGTGTGGTCTCAAGGGCCACCGCGTGGGCGGCGCGAGCGTATCCACGCTGCATGCGGGCTTCCTGGTCAACGACCGGCAGGGCACGGCGGCGGATTATCTGGCGCTGATGGCCGACGTGCAGCGCATTGTATATGAAAAAACAGGCGTCACCTTGGAGCCTGAGGTGCGCATCATCGGCGAGGATCTTCCTGCCAATCTCATCTGATACCAAAGAGGTGACACGTTTATGAAGTTTCTCATCCTCACCGGCATGAGCGGCGCGGGCAAGACCGTGGCCATCCGCTATCTGGAGGACCTGGGCGCGCTGTGCGTGGACAATCTGCCGCCCATGATGCTGGTGCCCTTCATGGAGGCGTGCCAGAACAGCAACCTGAAAAACCCCGTCATCGCCATCGCGGCGGATATCCGCAGCGGCGAGTTCTTCGACGCCAAGGCCGTCACCCGCATGATCGACGAGGCGCGCATGGTGGGCTTCACCATCGACACGCTCTTCATCGAGGCGTCGGACGAGGTGCTGGTGAACCGCTACAAGGAAACCCGCCGCGAGCATCCGCTGAGCTCTGAAGGCCTCAACCTGGAGGAGGCCATCCGCGAGGAGCGTGAGCGCCTCATGCCCCTGCGCGAAACCGCCACCCATCTCATCGATACCACCGGCCTCAAGCCGCGCGCTCTGCAGAAGCAGCTGCGCGCCATCGTGCTCAGTGCCGACGAGCAGCCCGCCCTCAAGGTGGAGGTGATGTCGTTTGGCTTCAAGCGCGGCATCCCGCGCGAGGGCGACCTGGTGTTTGACGTGCGCTTCCTGCCCAACCCCTTCTACATTCCGGAATTGGGCCACCACACCGGTCTGGACGAGGACGTGCGCGACTTTGTGCTGAACCATCCCGTGACGGAAACCTTCCTGCTCAAGGTGATGGATATGATCTCCTTCCTGCTTCCCAACTACATCGCCGAGGGCAAGCACAGGCTGGTCATCGCCATCGGCTGCACGGGTGGCGCGCACCGCAGCGTGGCCATTGCGGAGTACATCAGCAAAACGCTTGGTGAGATGGGCTACCGCACCTCCGTCAACCACCGCGATATCGCCCTTGAGCAGGCGCACTGGGAAACCCGCAGCGAATACCAGAAGGGCGAGCCGTGATGCGCAGACTGCTCCTGCTGGCGCTGTGCCTGCTGGTTCCGCTTTGCGCATCCGCGCAGGTGTATGACGATGCGCCACCCCGGGACAACTGGTATTCCTGCCCGCTGTTCCGCTTGACCGCCTTTGACGCGGCGCAGAGCGACTGCATGCTGCTGGAATGCGGCGGTGAGAAAATGATGGTGGACGGCGGATCGCCCCCGTACCGCGACGCGCTTTGCCGCGCTATTGCGGACATGGGCATTTCGCACTTCAAATACCTGCTCAACACCCACTTCCATGACGACCACATCACCGGCCTCATCCACCTGATGAAAAACGGCTTCACCGCTGATGCGTACCTGCATCCCTACACGGAAAAGGGCGTGTTCACCAGCTCCCTGCAGCGCGAGGCCATCCGCGAGACGGAGGCAAACGGCATCCCGGCCGTGCAGGTGTTTCACGGGGATACGCTGCTTTTGGGCGAGGCGGTGATCACGCTTTTCAGGCAGGACGACGGCATCTCCACCAATGCGCGCTCCATGATCGTGCATGTGCAGTTCGGCGATGCGTCCATCTTGCTGCCGGCGGATATCATCGGCCACACGCAGAGCTGGTGCCTGGAGGAGATCGCGCCCGAGATGCTGGACGTGGATATCGTCAAGTCGCCGCATCACGGCGTAACCGCCATGGTTTCCGGGTTTTTCAAGGCGCTCAGCCCGGAATTGGTGTTCTTCACCAATGAGCGCGACCGGGTGGATCTGGCACAGAATCAGGCCGATTTGAACGCCGTGCCCACGCTTTATACCGGCGATGGCAGGCTGGTGCTGGAAACTGACGGCAAGGACTGGTACGTGTACCAGCTCGCGGACGAATTTTGACGAAAACTTGCGATTGACAACCATTTGCGCCAAAGGGTATAATGGATGCACATATCCGGCGTATGCGCCGGTACGGAGGGAAAGATACACATGAAGAGAATCGCTGCTTTGCTGCTGGCCCTGTGCCTGACGCTGTCCGCGCCGCTGGCGATGGCTGCCGATCATCCTTTCAAGGCGGATATCAACTACAATCAGAAGTACCGCGAAAATGGCGCCCGCCCCACCATGCTCAACTTTGGCTATGCCAAGCTGATCCCCGGCGAGGATCTGTACGACGCCAGGAAAACCACCGTCACCCGCGCCTCCAGCGACAAGCTGGAAAAGGCTCTGGACGACGGCAATATGTTCTATATCTATGCCAAGTGGCGCTTCCTGGAGGCCTTTGACAGCCACTTCATCAACGCCATGCTCGTCATGACCGACCCCGAGGGCAACTACTACGCCACCTATGGCGAGTGGGACATGGAAAAGAGCCGCAAGAACGCTGTGTACAGCTGGTTCTTCGACATGACCGATTCCGTGCGCCGCTGCCGCGAGGAGCATGGCGGTGAGCTGCCCAAGGGCGAGTACGGATTTTCCATGTTCTTCAACAACAAGGTGTTCCGCGTCAGCAAGGTCAACGTGCTGTAATCCACATCCATCACACCGGTTCCGCATGCCATGCGCATGCGGAACTTTTTTGGGTTTATGGATTGACAAATATTGTTCGTCGCTTCATAATGGTACAAAAGCGGTTCTGTACCGTACAGGGAAAGAGGAATGAACATGAAAAAGATTACTGCATTGCTGCTGGCGCTGTGTCTGCTGCTGGGCGCGTCCATCGCACTGGCTGAGGAAAGCTACAACGATTACCCCTTCGTGCGCGGCGTGGACTACTCCGAGCGCTACAGGGACTACGGCGCTCAGCCCAGCATGCTCAACTTCGGCAGCGTCAAGATGAACCAGATTCAGAGCATCACCTCCAACAGCGTGAAAAAGACCACCATCAAGTCCGGCTCCGCTTCCAAGATTGAGCAGTCCCTCATCGATGGCGATCTCTTCTATTATATTTACGCCAAGTACCAGACCTCCAAGTCTGTGCCGAATCACACCATCAACACTATGCTGGTCATGGAGGACCCCACCGGCAACTACTACACCATGTATGACGAGATGCACGTGGAAGCCACCGGCAGCAACTACCGCTACAGTGGCCTGGCCCGTTTCTTCGACGCCACCACGCCCCTCATCCGCTGCTACCTCGATCACGGCGAGCTGCCCACCGGCGAGTACGTGTTCACCATGTATTTCAACGACAAGTTCTTCCGCTCCAACACCGTGGTTCTGAAGTAAAAACCCCTTAAAAAACCCGCTCCAGAAAACTTTTTTGGAGCGGGTTTTTGTTGCTGCATAAGGGTTTGCGAACTTTTTTGAAAAAACTTTTGATTTTTTTGAAAAAAAGTGTTGACAAGTCCCCTTAACGGTGTTATTATAGTCAAGCTCGCTCGAGAGCACAGCGATCGAGAGGGCGCCGAACCTTGAAAACGATACAGAAACAAGAAACGCAAAACGACAGTCAATAACTTGAGTTGATACTGCTCGAAAGAGTGGTTTAACGGATTAAACATAAGAGTTTG
>JAQXJZ010000004.1 GCA_029009515.1 bacterium | reverse complement strand
CGTTTTAAGGGGGATACGGGATTCCTAAGGGGGTAAGGGGGGAAATCGAAATCCCCCCTCCCCCTTAGGCCCTAGCGGAGCGGGCCCCGACGGCGGCAACAAACAAAAGCCGCAATGCGTGACTCGGCCGTCACCCCCATTACTGCAAAATCAACCCTTCTCCAACCGCAAGGCTAACCCTGATCTCCCCATCCTCCACCGGAATGGTCTTGCCGGAATACAGATCATGCAGCACCTTGAGCGTGCACATCTTTTCCGGCAGCTTCATCCGGGCGGTCACGGGCTCCAGCGCCGTGTTCACCGCGCACAGCACCGTCTGCTCCTCGGTCTGGCGCAGGTAGGCGTACAAGCCGTTTTCCTCCACCGCCCAGGTGCGGAAGCTGCCTTCGCGCAGGGCGGGCACCGCGGCGCGGATGTGGGCCAGCTTCTGGAAGTGCTCGTGCACGGGGTTGCCCTTCACGTCGTCCCAGCGCATGGGGAAGCGGCAGAAGGGATCGTCGCCGCCCTCCATGCCCAGCTCGTCGCCGTAGTAGATGATGGGAATGCCCAGATAGGTGAACTGGAAGAACGCCGACGCGCAGGCCATGCGCACATCGCCGCCGGCACGGGTGCGGATGCGCTGCGTGTCGTGGCTGCCAAGGAAGGTCCACAGCACCTCCTGCGTGCGCTGCGGATAGAGCATGGTGGCGCGGTTGATGAGGTGGTCGAATTCCTTCAGGCTGATGTCGTGGCGGCAGAAGCGCGACCAGATGGCGCGCGACAGCACATAGTGCATGGTGGAATCAAACATGTCGCCCTGGGTGAGCCACTCGCGGCTGTCGTCCCAGCACTCGGCAATCATGAGGCTGTCCGGGTTGGCCTGGCGCATCATCTTTTTGTACTGCCGCCAGAAATCCGGCCACACTTCGGGGCTCACGTCCAGACGCCAGCCGTCGATGTGACACTTGTCAATCCAGTACTTGCCCACCTTCAGGAAGTACTTGGCGCAGTCCGGGTTGGCCAGGTTCAGCTTGGGCATGTACTTCCAGTCGCCGAAGGTGTGGTAGCCGTGGGGCATCTTTTCGTCAAAGAAGAACCAGTTGTAGTACTTGCTCTGTTTGCCCTTTTTGATGGCGTCCCTGAAGGGCGCAAAGCCCAGGCCGGAGTGGTTGAACACGCCGTCCATCACCAGACGCATGCCGTTTTCGTGCAAAAGATCGCACAGCTCGCGCAGGTCGTCCTCGGTGCCCAGCAGCGGGTCGATCTTGAAGTAGTCGAAGGTGTTGTAGCGGTGGGAGGTATCGCTGAGGAACATGGGGGTGGAATACAAAAGGGTCACGCCCAGCTCCTTCAGGTACGGCACGGCCTTGATCACGCCGCGCAGGTTGCCGCCGAAGCGGAACTCGTTCTGCACGCGGCTGCTGGTCCACGGCTCCACCTTTTCCTTGTCGCCGGGGGCGGGCTCGCGGCGGAAGCGGTCCGGGAAGATCTGATAGCCCACGCAGCCGCGCGCCCACTGGGGCATGGGATCGGCCGGATAGGCGTAGGCAAAGGCGAAGGCCTCGCTCACGTCCTCGCGCGCGTCCTTGCCAAAGTGCAGGCCGGATGCATCCAGCTTCACGGTCATCTCGTCGCTTTCCAGCACGAACAGGTACTTGAGGCGCCTGTCAAAGGGCTCGAACACGCACTCGTAGTAGTCGTGCCACTCATCGCGGTAGGCCACGGTCATTTCGTACTCGTAGGCCTTTTCAAAGAAATGCGGGCCTTCGTAGTTGCCGGTGATGCGGGCCAGCACGCGGGTGAATTCACCGCGGCCGGTTTTCAGCCTCAGGCACACGCGGCCATCGGGCAGGGCGTGGCGGTACTCCAGCCAGGGCATATGATAGATGGAACCGAAGTTGACGTTGCGCATGGGTCAAATCTCCTTTTTGGGAATGGATGGGCCGATCTTTGCCACGCTCTGGCGGCGGATCAGCGTGAAGGGTACGTCGATGGAAACCGGCTGGGTGACCGCGCCGGAAAGCACGTCCATCATCAGCGTCATGGCGCTCACACCCAGGTGATAGGGCTCCACGTCGAAGGTGGTGAGCGGCGGCGTGTGATAGCGGCAGGTTTCGTTGTTGTTGAAGCTGATCAGGCTCACGTCCTCCGGCACGCGCATGCCGTTGGAGGAAAGCAGCCTGTGCAGGCCGATGGCCAGCAGGTCGTCCATGCAGACCACGGCGGTGGGATGATCCGGCGACTGGAACAGCCGGCACAGCTCCGCGCTCTCCTCGGGATAGCGCACGGGCCTGCCGGAGACAATCCAGTCCTCGCGCACCGCGATGCCGGCCTCCTGCAGCGCCTGCGCATAGCCCTCGCGGCGATCCACCGTGAACATGAACTTGGCGTCAAAGCCCAAAAGCAGGATGCGCTCATGCCCGTTGTCCAGCAGGAAGCGCGTGGCCTCGTAGCCTGCGCACACGTTGGCGTTGTCCACGCAGTAGCACTCCGGCGCGTTGACCGGATGGCCGATGACCACCATCGGCACGCCGGTGTGCTGCGGCTGCTCCACCTCGGCGGCCAGCAGCACCAGACCGGCCACATAGCCGCCCGCAGCCGTGCTGCGCGCCGCCTCGGCCGCGGTCACGCCCCCGCCGCCGGTGATGAGCAGCATCTGGTAGCCCTTCTCGCTGGCCACATGGCCAATACCCTGCAAAACGGCAGGGTAGAAGGGGTTGCCAAGGTTCATGCCGGCCTCGTCCGGAAACACGATGCCGATAATCCGGCTCTGGCGGTTGACCAGGCTGCGCGCCATCTGATTGGGGTGAAAATTGAGCCGCTGGGCAATTTCGCGCACGCGCGCGCGTACCTCCGGGCTGATGCGCGGACTGTCCTGCAGCGCACGGCTGACCGTGGAAGGCGATACGCCCGCCTCCCTGGCGACGTCCTTGATGGTGACTTTCATATGGGGCTCCTTTGAATGGAATGGATAGAACTGTGCAAACGTTTGTGCTATTGCGAGAATACCACAGAGAGGCAAGGAATGTCAAGGGTGGAGGGGGTAACGCGCCTGCGGGCGCTACACCTCATCAGTCCCTCCGGGACAGCTTCCCCTCAAGGGGAAGCTCGACGAGGCTCTGGGCGCCTTGCTTGCGTTTTCTAACGACTTAGTATTGCTGGGAAAAGAGTACCCGCCTTCCAGCTTCCCCTTGAGGGGAAGCTCCCGCGTAGCGGGTGATGAGGTGGCCAGTTGCTCGTCAAGTCAACCACCAAAGGCACCGCACATCACTCTCAAATCTTTCTGCCAAAGGCGGAAAACTTCACTCCTTCACGTGCCGCAGGCACACCTCCTTGACATCCTTCCCATCCATTCGGTATCATACACGGGAACGAAAACGGAGGGATTTTCATGAGCACCTATCTCGATTACGCCGCCACCACGCCTGCGGACGAGCGCGTCATTGCCTGCATGAACGACTGCATGCGCTCCGCCTGGGCCAATCCGTCCGCCGCCTACAGCGATGCAGGCCCCGCGCGCAAGGCGCTGCGCATGGCGCGCAGCCATGTGGCCGCGCTGCTGCATTGCGATCCCTCCTGCGTGGCGTTCACGTCCGGCGGCACGGAGAGCAACGCATGGGCCATGACGGCGGCAGCTGGAAAGCATGCGGTGGTTTCGGCCATCGAGCATGCCTCGGTGCTGGAGGCTGTGCGCAAATACGCGGCGGGGATCACCCTTGTCCAGCCGGATGCAAGCGGCGTCATCCGGCCTGACGCCGTCGCGGCGGCCATCCGCCCGGATACGGCGCTGGTGAGCGTGCAGTGGGCCAATAACGAAACCGGCGTGCTCCAGCCCATCCGCGAAATCCGCGCCGTGACGAAGAAAATTCCGCTGCATGTGGATGCGGTGCAGGCCTTCGGGCATGTGCCGGTGGACGCCTCCCTGTGCGATCTGATGAGCCTGTCCGCGCACAAGCTGTACGGGCCGAGGGGCGCGGGCGCTTTGTACATTGCGCCGGGCATGCGCCTTGCGCCCATGATTCCCGGCGGCCATCAGGAGATGAACCTGCGCGCAGGCACGGAGAATGTGCCGGCCATTGCGGGCTTCGGCGAGGCGGCGAGGCTGGCGGCGGAGGATCTGCCGGAGAGAGCGGAGCACGAACGCGCGCTGATGGCGGAGTTCATCGGCCAGCTCCAGATCCCCGGCCTTCGCGTGCTGGGCGAAGGCGCGCCGCGCCTGCCGGGCGTGACGGCGCTGTATCTGCCAAATCTTCCTTCTGAAAAGGCCATCATGAAGATGGACCTGCGCGGCTTCTGCCTCTCCGGCGGCGCGGCCTGCCATGCGGGCGATGGAACGCCCAGCCACGTCTACCGCGCCATGGGGCTTTCGGAAAAGGACGCCGCGTGCGTCGTGCGCGTGAGCATTGGCCGCGGCACAACAAAACAAGCGCTTGCGGCATGTGCGCAGGCGCTTGAAGAGGTATGGAAGCAGGGTTAATCCAGCGAGGCGAAGTACTGCTTCTTGAGCAGCTCCGCGCCGCCGCGCGCGGCCAGCAGGGGCAGATCGCGCCGGTCGTAGCCGATGTCGAACAGCTTGCCCTGCGGGTAATAGCGGAACTCGCTGAGCTCGGATTTGAGGGCTTTGTCGAACACCTCGTCCGCCCAGGCGAAGTCGCCCTGGAAAATGACGGCCTCCTGATTGTAGGCCAGCGACAGGTTGTGCAGCGCCACCGCAAAGCAGTGCGCCAGATACCGCACCGTCTTTTGCGCGGCGGCGTCGCCCGCGTGGGAGGCCTCAAACAGGGCCCGGAAAGTATCCGGGCTCTTTTTTGCGCCGTTTTCCAGCATCAGGCGCTGCGCGTTTGGCAGGCTGACCAGGCTTTCCAGGCAGCCGCGCTTGCCGCAGCCGCACAGCACCGGCCCCTGATCGCTGATGATCATGTGGCCGATTTCGCCAATCAGCGAGTCGCGCCCGTTGAGCACATGCCCGCGCTCCGTCATGCAGGCGGATACGCCCCAGGTGGTGAACACGGTCATCATGCGCTGGTCGGCATATTCCGGATGATCCAGCAGCACCGCGCGTCCGGCGGCCTTGCCTGCGTTGTCGATGTAGTACACCGGCGTGTCGCCGAACAGGGTTTTGAGCTCCTCATCCAGCGCCGCATCCGCGCCCCAGCCGGGGGCCTGCGAGTTGTAGCGCAGGATGCGCTCGTCGTAATCCACGGTGCCGGGCACGGTGAGCACCACGCCGTAGAGGCGGTTCATGGGCAATTCCAGCTGATGCAGGTACAGCTGCACCCGCTCGCGCAGCTGGGCGAAGGCCTCCCGAACGGTAGCGCCCAGCTTTTGCTGATGATGCTCCGCCGCGTACACATCGCCCACCATGCCGCACAGCGCCAGGGTGAGCATCTCCGGCCAGAGGTTGATGCACAGGATGCGCTTGTCCTCGGCAAACACGAAAAGCTCGGGCTTTTTGCCGCCCATGCTGGTGGTGCTGCCAAGGCCCAGCGAGCGTACCACGCCCAGATCGCAGTAATGCTGCAGGGCGCGCATGACGGTGGGACGGCTGATGCCGGTTTCGGCGTGGATATCGGCGGCGGTCATGGTGCGGCCGGTGCGCAGCACCTTCAATATGTTCTGTCGGTTGGCGCGCTTCAGATCCGAAGGCAGCGCCACCTGATCCGCGGGGATAAGCTTGGTCATGGCGATCGAACTCCTTATGGATGTATTATAGCACAATCCTCCCGTGTTGGGCAAAGGATGTCCGCAATCGCCTGTATTTTTCCAGAATGTAGGAATCACAAGGATGTTACAGGATTGGTATTGCAAAAGCACATCAAAAGTGCTATACTTCCATCCGGTTAAAAAAATAACAATCCCCATAGGAGGACACCATCCATGAAAACCCGCATTCTTGCGATCCTCATGTCCCTGATGATGATCGTCGCCTCCGCGGCCATGGGCGAAGCCCTGCCCGCCAGCGTGAGCGGCGATTTCACCGGCACTGCCAAGGGCTTTGCCGGCGACGTGACCGTTACCATCACCCTGGTGGACGGCGACATCGCCGCCGTGACCGCCGAGGGCGCCAACGAGACCCAGGGCATCGGCTCTGTGGCCATCGAAAAGCTGCCCGCTGAAATGGCTGCCACCGGCTCCATCGCCGTGGACACCATGGCCACCGCTACCATCACCTCCACCGCCATCCTCGAGGCTGCCAAGGCTGCTCTGGTGGAAGCCGGCGTGAACCCCGAAGATTACAGCTTCAAGGCTGAAAAGGGCAAGGGCGAGGACATCCTGCGCACCGTGGACGTTGTGGTCGTGGGCGCTGGCGGCGCCGGCATGAGCGCTGCCATCACCGCTGCTGACGCCGGCAAGTCCGTCGTGATCGTGGAAAGCCAGCCCATGGTGGGCGGCAACACCGTGCGCGCCACCGGCGGCATGAACGCTGCCAAGACTGCTCTGCAGGATCTGAACACCTTCGGCGAGCAGGCCGGTCTGGAAAAGACCCTGGCTGCCGTTGAATCCACCTGGGCTGACAATGCTACCATCGTTGAGCTGGCTAACACCGTCAAGGCGCAGTGGGAAGAGTACCAGAAGAACCCCGTTGGCTACTTCGACTCCATGGAGCTCATGCAGCTGGACACCCTGATCGGCGGCAAGGGCATCAACGACGTCGAGCTGGTCAAGACCATGGTGGAAGGCTCCGAGAGCGGCATCGAATGGCTGTCCTCCATCGGCGCTGACCTGACCAGCGTTGGTTCCTTCGGCGGCGCTTCCGTCAAGCGCATCCATCGCCCCGTGAACGCCGAGGGCAAGACCGTTTCCGTCGGCGCTTACATCGTGCCCATCCTGGAGAAGAACGTGACCGACCGCGGCGTGGAAATCCTGTTTGACACCACCGCCACCGAGATCCGCATGGAGAACGGCAAGGTCACCGGCGTCAACGGCGTGACCGCTGACGGCGGCAACGTGATCATCAACGCCAAGGCCGTCATTCTGGCCACCGGCGGCTTCGGCGCCAACCTGGACATGGTTGCCGAGCTCAAGCCCGAGCTGAAGGGCTTCATGACCACCAACTCCGCTGGCCTGCAGGGCCAGGGCATCGCCATGGCTCAGGCCGTGGGCGCCGCCACCGTTGACATGAACCAGATCCAGATCCATCCCACCGTGGAAGCCAACACCGCCGGCCTCATCACCGAGGGCCTGCGCGGCGACGGCGCCATCCTGGTCAACGCCGAGGGCAAGCGCTTCATCGACGAAGTCGGCACCCGCGACGTGGTCTCCGCTGCTGAGATCGCCCAGCCCGGCTCCTTCAGCTGGCTGATCGTGGACCAGAAGATGGTGGACAAGTCCACCGTTATCGCCGGCTACATCAACAAGGGCTACACCACCGCCGGCAACACCTACGAAGAGCTGGCTGAGGCCGTCGGCATGCCCGCTGCTGATTTTGCCGCTACCATGAACGCCTGGAACGAGTGCGTCACCGCCAAGAACGATCCTGAGTTTGGCCGCACCAGCTTTGCCAATCCTCTGGACACCGCTCCCTTCTACGCCATCAAGGTCACCGCTGGCATCCATCACACCATGGGCGGCCTGAAGATCAACGCCAACACCGAAGTGCTGACTGAGGACGGCTCCGTCATCCCCGGCCTGTACGCGGCTGGCGAGGTCACCGGCGGCGTGCACGGCGCGAACCGTCTGGGCGGCAACGCTGTTTCCGACATCGTGGTCTTTGGCCGCATCGCCGGTACCAACGCTGCCAACTTTGCTGAGTAATTTCCGCAATACAAAAAAATCCGCCTCCATCAGGAGACGGATTTTTTTGCGCTCAGTGCTGGCCGGGCTGCTTGTTGTTCTTCTGCTGGTTCTTGTTCTGCTGCTGGGCAGGCTGATTTTTGTTCTGCTGCTGGTTGTTCACGGCGGAAAACCTCCTTCATGCGTTTTCAACCATAGCTTGCCCCGCCGCACTTTGCGCATGCGCGGAAAAATATGCCCGGTACTGTTTTGACCCTAAAAATGGTGCTATATTCCAATCAGCAATGATTCTTTTTTTCAGGAGTTGAAAGCATCCATGGCAAAAATCAACCTGAATCCAGAATCCCTTCAGGAGCTTCGCACCACCAACCCCAGCCTGACGGCTGACAGTTGATAGGGTTTTTGCTGCTTGTATGGATAAGGAACAAAGGTACACCGGGACGTTCGCGCACGGGCGCACACATAGGTGCGCCCCTACTGTGGTACCGGGGTTGAATTGGTTATGCAGACCCGTTCGGCTGCCTTGTAGGCGCGCACCTCGCACTCCACCCAGCATACGTCATTGTGATCGTACTCGCGGCAGAGGATTTTGACCGTCTCACCGCGAACATCAAAGGAGCCGGTATCGCGGAAACGCGTGCCGGGGCCGCTGCGGGTGGCCAGTTTTTCCATCGGGATGAGGCCTCCCTTCCAAATAGTTGAAATCAGTATGTACTCGTTTGAAGAGCCTGTCAATGCCGAAAGGAGCAATGCTATGCCAGATCTGCACGATACCATCCAGTACTACCGCGCCCAGGGCGCGCCGGGCGATCAGCAGATGCTCATCGCCCTTGTGCGCGAGGCGCAGGAGGAGATGGGCGGCGTGCTCAGCCGCGGCGCGCTTGCACAGATTGCGCAGGCCGTGGGCTGGAAGGAAAACACCCTGTGCGCGCTCATCCGCCGCGTGCCGTCCATCCGGCTGGAGGATGCGCCCAACCGGCTGGAAATCTGCGGCACGTGCAAAAAGGGTGCTGCGCTGCGAGCGTACATCGAGGACAGATGGGGCGTGCGCAGCGGCGAAAGCTGCCCGTCCGGTGGCTTCAGCTACCACGTGACCCCCTGCATGAAAAACTGTGCCAAAGGCCCCTCCGTGCGCTGGAACGGCCAGCTGTACCCGCAGGCCGGCATCGGCACGCTGGAGGAACTGATTGGAAAATAGAAAACAGCAGCCACTGCGCTGCTGTTTTTACTTGCTTTTTGCGTGGGCACGCCATGCGCCATTTTCCTTTACTCACTCAGGAATGGCAGCTGTGGCGGCAGTTGATGGCAACCGGGAACAACTCGATGCGGGCGGGTTCGGCGCTGTCCTGAATACGGCTGTGAAGCCGGTTGACGGCCAGCTCGCACATGGCCTGATAATCGCTGCCCACAGAGCAGATGGGCAGGGGGGAGGGAGATGCGCTGTCGATGTTGTCAAAGCCCACGATGCACACGTCCTCCGGCACGCGCACGCGGTGCTTGCGCAGCTCGGCAATCAGGTAGCGCGCCTGCATATCGCAAAATGCCACCACGCCGGTAAAGCCATCCTCGCGGTAAAGCTGCGCAATCGTCGCCGCCTGATCCACCGCGTCCTCCTGGCCGCTTTCGCGCTGGCTGGGGATGAGCCGCACATCCTCCTGCGCAAGCCCGGCCTCGCGCGCAGCGCGCAAAAAGCCGTCCCTGCGCAGCAAGATTTCCGCTACGCAGCCGCCGTCGCACACATAGGCCAGCTTGCGGTGGCCGTGCGCAATGAGGTGCATGGCGGCCAGATAGCCCGCCTCCTCCTCGTCGCACAGCATGCAGTCCGCCTCGTGGCCGGGAAACTGGCGCGCCAGCAGCACATAGGGCAGGCCGCACTGCTCCAGCGCCTGCCGGGCACGGTCGGACTTCTGCGTGGGCAGCAGCACCACGCCGTCCACGCCGCGTGCGTAGGCGGACTGGATGGCCGCCAGCTCGCTCTGCTCGTCCTCGTTGGAGGACAGAACCATCACGTTCCAGCCGTAGGCCGCCGCGGCCTTGGACACATACTCAAACAAAAGCCCGAAATACGGGTTCACCACATAGCCCACGATGCAGGCGATGGTGTTGGACCGGCCCAGCCGCAGCGACGACGCCGCCATATTGGGCACATAGCCCATGCGGCGCGCCACCTCCTGAATTTTCTGGCGCGTGGCCACTGCGATATCCGACTGGTTGCGCAGCGCACGGCTGACGGTGTTGATGGTGTAGCCGGTTGCTTTGGCAATTTCAGACAGGGTAACGCGTTCGCCGGGCATGACAGACTCTCCTTTGTATCCAAAACGTGCGATGCTCCCAGCATACATCCATGTTTGGGGAATGTCAAGGGCGAGGCATTTGACATTCCCTCCTGAAGGGGCATATAATGAAAAAAGATTGTTTGCAACTGTCTGCAAGATCGCGGAAAGGACAGAAAACATATGCTGCCAAAGCTGCTGCACGTGAAAGACCATGAGGGCAAACCCGTGGACCCGGGCGTGACGACTGATTTGTATAAAAAGACATTGTCCATCGCGTGGCCGTCCACGGTGGAAGGCGCGCTGATGAGCATCATCGGCTCGGTGGATACCATGATGGTGGGCACGCTGGGCGCAGCCTCCATCGCGGCGGTGGGCCTCACCGGCCAGCCGCGCATGATCATGCTCATCCTCGCACAGGCGCTGTGCATCGGCACCACGGCGCTGTGCGCGCGCCGCAAGGGCGCGCATGACCAGCAGGGCGCCAACAACTGCCTCAACCAGTCGCTGGCCATCATCACGGTGATTGGCATTTTCATGACGCTGACGGGCTACTTTGGCGCGGGATGGCTGATGAAGCTGGGCGGGGCAAACGAGGACACGCTGGATTTGAGCATTACGTATTTCCGCGTGATTTCGCTGGCCTTCCTGCCCTCGTGCTGGCAACTGTGCATCTGCGCAGCTATGCGCGCTATCGGCAAAACGCGCGTGACCATGGTGACCAATGTGACCGCCAACCTCGTCAACGTCATCCTCAACTACATCCTCATCAACGGCAAGCTGGGCTTTCCGGCGCTGGGCGTGAAGGGCGCGGCCATTGCCACCGCGTGCGGAACCATCACCGGCAGCCTCATCTGCATCTGCACGGTGCTGCGCAAGGGCGGATACTACCACCTGGCGCTTCCGCGCTTTGACCGCACCACCGTCAGCGGTCTGGGCAAGGTGGGCTCCAGCTCCATGATTGAGGCCGTGTGTCTGCGCGCGGGCTTTCTGATGCTGGCACGCCTGATTGCGGGCATCGGCACCAACGCCTTTGCCGCCTACCAGATCGTATCTCAGGTGACCAGCCTGTCCTTCACTTTGGGCGATGGCGTGGCCACCGCCGGCACATCGCTGGTGGGTCAGAGCCTTGGCGCAAAAAGGAAAGACCGCGCCATGGCGCATTCGCAGGTGGCGTACCGCATAGGCATCATGGTATCCGCCGGGCTGATGCTGGTCATCTTCCTGTTCCGCCGCCAGCTGGCACTGCTCTTTACCGCCGATGAGGAAATCATCCGCGGCGTGACCGCCTCGCTCTACGTGGTCATCCTGTCCATGCCCTTCCAGAACGGCCGCGTCATCCTCTCCGGCACGCTGCGCGGCGCGGGCGACGTGAAGTTTGTGGCCTACTGCGCGCTTCTGAGCGTGGCCATCCTGCGCCCCGCCCTCACCTGGCTCTTCTGCTATCCGCTGGCCGACGTTCTGCCCATTCCCCACATGGCCGTCATGGCCCCGTGGATCGCCTTCCTCATCGACGCCATCGTCCGCGACCGCCTGCTGGCCTGGCGCGTGAATCAGGCGAAGTGGCTGGAGATCAGGCTGGGGTGACGGCTGGGGTGACGGCTGGGGGGACGGCAGGGCTCTGCCCTGCACCCGCCAAAGGGTTTCACCCTTTGGAATCCCGTGTGTTGAGGCGCATGAGAAGGCGGTGGTCATCCGCTGACGGCACACGCTGCCCCTCCCACGTGCGGAAAAAACAATCAAAAAACAATTTGAGGTGCAACCAAAGGGTATCTGATGTGCGTCTTATCCAATAGAACCTTTTCCACATTGCACCAAGGAGGAAGCGCGCATGCGCAGCATGACCGTATATAACTATCTGTTGGAGGCGGGCGTTTTTGGCAGCGTGCTCATCCTGCTGGCCGTGGCGCTGCGCATGACGCTGCGCCGCCAGCTGGGCAGCCGGGTGATTTACGCCGCGTGGGTGCTTGCGGCGCTCAGGCTGCTGCTGCCGCTGTCCATCCCCAACCCGTTTATGGACGAATTCCGCCCCGGGCTTTCGGTGGACGTGGCTGCGCGTCCCGTGGCCGATCAGTTCCGGCAAAGGCTGATTGACGCAGGCGAGCGCGTGGCGGCGCTGCTTCCGGGCGAAAACATGATGTCCAAGCTCACGCAGAGCACCATGAGCGGCAGCTCCGGCCGGTGGTTTTTGCTGGCCTGGGCCGCTGTGGCGGTGCTGATTGCGGCGTGGCTGCTGTGCCGCAGCGAGGCCTTCACGCGCCGGGCCAGGCGCAACCGCGTGCGCATGCTGGATAAGGAAGAGCAGCGCATATATGAGGAGCTGTGCAGGCGCTACCGCGTGCGGGCCATTCCCGTGTATTATGTGGACCGTCTGCCGGCCAGCTGTCTGGCGGGGATTTTCAGGCCGTTCATCGGCATTCCCATGGATACGTCTCCGGCGCACCTCCGGCTGATGCTGGCGCACCAGCTGTGCCACTGGAAGGCGCGCGATCCGTGGTGGGGCGTGGCGCGCTGCCTGTGCTGCGCCGTTCACTGGTTCAATCCGCTGGTGTGGATGGCGGCGTGGCTCAGCTACCGCGACAGCGAAATGGCCTGCGACGACCGCGTGACCGCGCGGCTGGACACCCTTGAAAAGCTGCAGTACATCGACGTGATCGTCTCCTCCGGCGAGCGCGAATGCGCCGAAAACATGACCGTGTCGGTAGGCGCGTCGTTTACCGATCAGCACCTGCGCCAGCGCGCCACGGCGGTCATCCGCCAGGTGAAGGGCAGCCGCTGGGCCATTGCGCTGTGCTCGCTGCTGGCGGCGGCGGTGCTGGTGCTCTCCTTTGCCACCAGCGAAAGCCAGCCCCTGGCCACCATCGAGGGCATTCCGTCCGTGGAATGGGCGGCGGCAGCCGTGCCCATCCGCAGCGATATGGAGGCCATCGGCGCGGCAAGGCGCTTTGTGGAAAGCCCCTTTGTGGGCGAGGATACGTCCGCCTACGCCATCTCCGCGCAGAACGCGGGCGGCCAGTGGCAGGTGAACATGTACGACGGCGCGCGCGGCATTGGCCTGTGCTTTTCGCAGGGCGGACAGATGATTGACTTCAACGGCTCGTCGCTGCTGGACGGGCTGGTGTTTACCGATTCCACCTACACCCATCCGAGGCTCACGGTGAGCGTGGAGAAGTATGTGGAGGCTTTTGTGCAGTCGCAGCTGCCGGGGCTGGAGTACGAATCGCTCCATGCGGTGGGCGATATCACCGCCGAGGGCGTGCGCCTGCTGCAGTGCGAAATGCGCGCAGGCGGCAGCGTGACGGCGGCCTTCACCGTGCAGGTGGAGCCTGTGGTGCGGGTGCTCAGCTACCGCGGCACGGCGGAATAAACGGATTGGTCACGCATCCTTCCCAGATTGTTTGCGTGCCGTTCACGATGCGGACATAACTGTTTGGTATGATCAGAGTGTCCCAAATCCAATGCATCCGGAGCGGATGCGCAGGGATGCTCTTACGTAAGGTGAACGGTCTTCCCCCTCCGGACGTCCTACCGTCGGCCCAGCCGCGACAGGCGATTATTTGCCGCGCTGTGCTCTGGCCGGGCTCCCTCCGCTCCCGGGTGCGACTACGTACCCCGCGGGTTTATCCGCGTTTTTCATACAGAGCAGTACCTCAACGTTTCCTCAACAAAGCAAAGCCCCGTGCGCGCTGCACGGGGCTTTGTCTATTGACCTGCGCCGGAGGGCATTTTTTCCAGCACGGCGTTGAGGCTGCGGATGGCGCTGAGATATTCGCTCAGGATGGACGCATCCATCTGGCTGAACACCTCATCCAGCGCCTGTTCGGTCTGCTTCTGCGCGTCGGCCATCAGCGCGCGGGACTGGTCGGTGAGGAACAGGCGGGTGATGCGCCGGTCGCTTTCGCTGCGCTCGCGGCGCAGGTAGCCCTTTTCCTCCAGCTGGTTCACCAGCACCGTCAGGCGCTGCTTGCTGCTGGCGGTGCGCCGGGTGAGCTCGTTCATGCTCAGGCCCTCTTTTTCCGCCACAATGCACAGCGTGAGGAACTCCGCCTGCGGCACCCATTCGCTGTGCGCCGCGTAGAGGCGGCGGGAGATTTTTTCGTGATAAAGGCGGTGAAACGCCAGCGTTTCCCGGCCCAGTTCCGCTGCTTTTGCCATAGCTGCCTCCTGCCATTTGTGGCCATTCTGTAAACATCCCTGCGGATGATTGACAAGCTGTTTCAGGACTTTATAATAGTAAATGAAAGTTTACTATTTCGCATCTGCCCACATGCAGATTGTAAAGAAACCTGCAAATGCTGTCAAGAATGGAGGACCCCCGATGTTTGGAAACAAGCTGAACAAGATTCCCAAGATGGTGGAAAAGAATCAGGCCGACAAGCTGACCGCGCTTTTGAACGACCGCGATGAGAACGTGGTGCTGGCGGCTATTGACGGTCTGGGCCAGTGCACGGGCGACGTTCCCTTCAACTCCCTCGTACCGCTGGTTCGCGCCCAGAGCGCCGCGGTGCGCCAGCATGCCGTTAAGGCGCTTGGCAATATGGGTCTGCCCAAGGCCCGCACCTTCCTTCTGCACCAGCGCGAGGAGGAGAAAGACCAGGCGGTGCTGGAGGCCATTGCCGAAGCGCTCAAGCATATCGATGTAAAAATGTAAGAAACCGCGTGAGCAAAAAAGCGTCTGTCGCATGACAGGCGCTTTTTGCATGATCTGGTGGCTGATTGTCCACAGAATGTTTTTTGGATACAATCGGGCTTGACAACGAAGTACCCAACGAATACAATGAAAATGCAAAAGAAATACAGGAGGCGCAATCATGGTACCCATGACCCTCGGCCC
>JAQXJZ010000003.1 GCA_029009515.1 bacterium | reverse complement strand
CTGAGGTGCTGGTGCGCACCAACGGGCAGGCAGGGTGCATCTTCTTTGTGATGGATGAAAGAGACATGCTGTACTTCCTGAAGCAGGATGTAGGCATCGGGTCGGATGGCTATGCGCTCAGCGGCGATCCTGCCAAGGTGGGCTATCGTCCGCATCCGCGCTCCTATGCGGCCATCACTGAATTCCTGCGCCTGGCGCGTGAAAAGCAGCTGTGTCCGCTGGAAGAGGCTGTACGGCGCATCACCTCCAAGCCAGCCGATCTGATTGGTCTCAGGGATCGCGGCCGTCTGCTGCCGGGCATGGCGGCGGACATCGCCGTGTTTGATCCGCATGCCATCGCGCCGCGCGCCACCTATCTGGAGCCGGTACAGCTTTCACAGGGCGTGAAGCATGTGCTGGTGGACGGACAGATTGCGCTGGAGGATGGCGTGCAGACGGAGCTGCGCGCCGGAAGATTCCTGCGCAAAACACGCGACTAAATGAAAAACGCTTTGGAAGAGGCATTCCTCCAAAGCGTTTTTCTTATTCATTCGGGCAGGTATCCGGATCAAAGCTGTCATCCGGCTGGTGCTGTTCCACCGTCAGGTACCACCACACGCCGAAGCGGTCCACCACTTCCGCGCAGCAGGGACTCCACGGAAGCGAACCCACGGGGCGTTTCACCTCGCCGCCGGGGCTGAGCATATCCACTGCCCGGCGGATGGCGGCTTCATCCGGCAGTTCCAGTCCAAGGCAGACAATGTTGTTGAAGGGGACGCAATCCTCCTGCTTCTGTGCCACGCACAGAACGGAATGCCCCTCCTTGCAAAGCTCGGAATGAAAGAAGCTGCCGTCGCTGCTGCGCACATGGTAGCCCAGCTCCAGCCCGAAAACCTCGCAGTAGAGCGCCACGGCTTCGGCGCTGTTTTTAATGTAGATGGTGTGTCCGATCTGCATATTACCGCTCCTTTCGTTCAGCGCGCGCATCCGCCGCGCAGCACAGGCTGCACGCCGCCATGCTGATGGCGCAAAGCATCATGCCCGCGCGCAGGTCGATCGCCGCTTCCAGCGCAGCGATTACGGGAGAAGAGATGGCCTGACCCAAATACAGCGCCAGCATCATGCCCGTGGTAGCCAGCAGCGTGTTTTGCTTGTGCCGTTCGCAGCCGATGGTGAGCATGCAGGGAATGAGCGCGCCGAACATCAGGCTGCTGAGCATGAGCAGCGCGCGAAGAACCCAGCCGTTGGGAATCATCAGGCCAATGCACAGCGTCAGCGCAGCCGCGACGCCGCCTGAAACCACATATTTTCGGGAATCAATGGGCAGGAAGGGCATCAGCAGGCGCGAAAGCATCACGCCCAGAAACACGCAGGACTGCGCCGGAATGGCAACGGAACCCGCCAGACCGTCGGAATAGCGGTTGATCCACGTATTCAACCCGGAGAGAAACACCCCGTGGAACACCATGGCCGCCGTCAGCCACAGCAATCCGCCCCTGTGCAGATCAGGCAGGATGTTTACCATCGAAATGCGCTGGCTGGAAAGCGGCTCGCGGTCCACGATGCCCGCCGTCTTGCGCACAATCAGCGCGCCCGCCACAATCATCACACCAACCGCCGCAATGACCAGATAGATGCGCTTCCACAGCATGCCGCTTGCGAGCATCGCCGCGTAGCCCATGGGCGAAAGCACGCTGGACAGGCCGTACACCGTGTGCAGGATGCACATCATGCGCACCGCCTGCCTGCCGGTGTACAGATCCGCCATGCAGGCGGACAAAAGCGTATCCATCAGGCCCAGTCCAAAGCCCGCCACAAACCACGCCGCCACATATACGCCGTAGTTGGGCGCCAGCCACAGCATGGCCAGTCCGGCGGCGCACAAAAGCACCGCTGCTTTTACCAGCGTGCGCTTCTGCCACCGGCCCTGCAGCGCAAAGGCGCTGACCAGCGCAATGATGCCGCCGGCAAACGCCACGGTATTGGCCGTGCCCTGATTAGCAGCATTCAGCTGGAACTGTTCAATCATCGTGCTCAGTAGCGAACCCTGCACCGCAAAAATGGCGGACAGAAACGCCATGCACAAGAGCAGGAAGATCGTTACCCACGTTCGCTCGCTTTTCTTCATTTTGCGTTACCTCTCCTGTTTTTCTTGCTGTCCACCAGCTGCCAGCTCATATTCACCAGAAAGCTCAGTTCTTCCATGGGCACGCTGCCGTCCATCCGCACGGAGATCCAATGCTCCTTGTTCATGTGATAGGCGCGGAAGATGCGGCAGTTGTCAATGAGCGAAAACGTCATGATGGGATCGCACTTGAGGTTGAGCACATCCTGCCTGCCGTCCTCCGGAAGACCAAGGCAGCGCAGGGGCAGATCGCCCAGAAGCACGGCAAACCACTTGCGCGTACGCGGATTGCGCCAGATGCTGTTATGAGGCGACGTGGCCCACGGATACTCAGCCTCCACGCCGTAGGTATCGGCGATGTATTCCATGAAGCGGCGGGTGTGCTCATTCATGAAGATGCGGCTCCTTTCCATACCGATGGTTACGCCATCTTCTTTCTGGCTTTGACAAGCAGCATCATTGGCCTGCGCAGTTCTTCAGGCATGGTGTCGCGCCACGCTTCAGGCGGCATGGCTTCCTCCACCGCTTCCAGGATGAAACCCGCACGGATGAGGCCCATCAGAATCTGCGTAAGGGTATGATGATATTTAGCAATCTTGTGGCCGAGAAACTCCGTCTGCCGCATTCCCGGAACGTAGTACTGATCCACCGGCCATGTGCCGTCGGCGGCAAACTGCTGGTTGACGCCAGCCGTAAATGTCGGGTGTTCGATGTTCATCAGAAATACGCCGTCCGGGCGAAGCGTGCGGTGGATGCAGCGGTAAAT
Source organism: bacterium (assembly GCA_029009515.1). Classification (GTDB taxonomy): domain Bacteria; phylum Bacillota; class Clostridia; order Christensenellales; family Aristaeellaceae; genus Limiplasma. Next base: position 2,700 of record JAQXJZ010000003.1, on the reverse strand, counting down.
CTCGTCCAGATCCTCCACATAATGAAGAACCAGATTGGAAACCGCCACATCAAAGCTTTCAGCTGGATAGTCGTATGCATGCAAGGGGCACACGCGGTAAGCAATCCGGATGCCGCTGTTGCGCTTTTGGGCTTCGGCAATCATCCTTTCGCTCTGATCGATGCCCAGCACGCTCCTGGCGCCCTGATCGGCGGCATACCTACAGTGCCAGCCATAGCCGCAGCCCAGATCCAGCACATCTTTTCCCTTCAGGTCAGGAAACATCAGCTTGAATTGTTCCCATTCGCCAGCGCCCGCAAGGCCCTCGCGGCTGCGGGCCATCTGCGCGTAAACAGAAAAGAACGCCGGATGATCGTAATGATTCATGTCAACACTCCTGCAGTCCGGCACTACACCATCGTCATCCTCCAGCTGGCGCAGAATATAGGCCTTCACCTTTTCCAGCCTGCTCTGCTTCCACAGGCCTTCCTCCGCCTTTTGGGCAAAAGGCACGATAATGCCAAAATCCATATGAGCGCCCTTGAAATAGCCATCAGGCTCCTCGCTGAAGAAGTAGCCGTCCCACACCTCCTGCGGGGCATTGGTGAAACGCTCCGGCTCCAGATAGATCATCTTGCGCATATCTTCCTTTACAAACGCCTTGGCAGAAAGCGGCGCAAGCAGCTCATATTCCTCGGCAGGAATATTGGTGAACACATCCGGCAGCGGCGCGATATCGATGCGCTCGTCTCCGCGGACAATCTGAATGCCGATGGCCTCAAAATCCACCTTTTCCTGTGTGAAGGTCAGCTTCAGCAGCACGCCCACATCCGTGTAGAGATGCACGCGCTGATAGTTGGTATCGAAGATGAAATTGCCCAGCGAATAGAAGATGGCCTTGCCGTTATCGAAAAGCTCGTAGTTTTCCGGCACATGCGGATGATGCGCCACCACCACGTCCGCGCCCAGTTCCAGAAACTTGAGGTAGCGGTCGCGGGTATAGGGGCTGGGCAGGCTGGTGAATTCCTCGCCGCCGTGCGATACCACCACACACCACCTGCATTTTGCCTTGATCTCGCTAATTCTTGCAGCGATGGTATCCAGATCATCCCAGCGGAAGATGCCGGGCTCGGTTTCGGTTGCGGGGATGCACTCCGCCATGTAGGACACACCGAACATGCCGATGCCGCCTGCCTCATCCAGATAGACCGGCTCCGAGGCCTCCTGCAGATTCACGCCTGCGCCAAAGGCGCGGCAGCCGTGCTCCCTGGCCATTTTGCGGGTGCTGACAACGCCTTCGCGGCCGGCGTCCATGGTGTGGTTGTTGCCGATGCTCCAGATATCCGCGCCCATCTTTTTCAGCACGCTCACAGCAGCCGGATTCATGCTGTGAAAAAACACGCCGCGCGTACCATCGTCCACAGCGTCAATCAGCGCGCCTTCCACGTTGGCCACGGTGTGATCTGCGCTGTGAAAAAACTCCAGCACAGGTTGGGAAAGCAGGTTTTCATCCTCCCAGCGCCTGTCCATATATCTGTCAAAGCCGATATCTCCGGTAAATATGATCGACGTTTTCTCTTTTGCCATTTTTCTCTGCCTCCTGCAAAGGCGGTATCATCCGCATGATCGTTTGTCATTATAGCATGTTTGGCGGCGGGAATGCAAAAAACCCGCACACAAAGTGCAGGTTTGATGGCGGAACATGCAGGAAGAACCCATTACTTCTGCAGAAGCAGCGCAACGCCAAGGATGACCAGCAGCGCAACCAGCGCAGTCAGCACGCGCTTAAAAAACTTGGTGGAAATTCCAGGACCCATGGGCAGTTCCTCCTTTCAGATGGCGGACATGTCATCACGATGATCAGGCGACCAGGTCGCCTGTTTTGCTTTTCGTTGTATGGTGCTATTGTAACACAAGAATCCATCTTCGCAAAGCATTATTTTCCCATAGGAAACAGCTTTCTTGAAAGGGTAGTCTTTATGGTGGAATACACTAGATTCAGTTCACCGGCCTCGGCAATGGATTGGAGTGAACCATCAAGGTATGCATAACTCGTCCCAGCTTTAAAACACTGCAGTAAATGCATACTTAAACGAATACACTCCGTTGCTACAGTTGACTGAGCATATGATTGCAAGCTATACTTCGTGATCGCCTCCTTATTGTGTCCCACTGTATCCACATAGTATCCTCTGCACCAGAAGTGCCGGTTCCCGTACTTGTACTTTAAGTTTGCATGCCTGTCGAATATCATTAGCGAGCTTTTCCCCTTCAGATATCCTACAAATGCTGACACACTCAAATGCGGTGGTAATTGTTTTTCAGCACTTTCTATTGATTATCGCTTCTAATTCTACACAAAACAATTGTTTAATTCAGCTTTATACCCATTTGTCTTATCTCCGCTGATTACAATATAATAAGTTCCACCGAAATTTGCTTCTAAAGGGATCGGCTCTAATGGCTTGGTATACTCGGCCGGATACACATTTTCGTAATTCGGGTCTACATATTCCGTGATGACAGTAAATTGAATTGACATATTCTCCGCATCGGAAGGATTGTCAAAATCCTTTTTGTTCAGAGTATAAGTTATCAGTTCATCATGCTTTAACAAAGATTTATCTGCATTAGATGTGCCGCCGCTTCTCTCTGTACTGTTTGCTTTATATTCGACAATAAGTAAACCGATATCCTCTTTGATATCCAATTGTATTTGCA
>JAQXJZ010000002.1 GCA_029009515.1 bacterium | reverse complement strand
CAGCGTGTAGGACGAGTTGACGTCCGCCGGGGTGATGATGTGCACCTGCTCGGCGCGGCTGGCGCTGACTGGCTTGGCGGGACGTTGGGAAACAGGGCGTTCGCTCATAGGTCGATCTCCTTTGGACGGATCCGGGAACGTTTGCGCGGCGCAGCGTCCTCGGCGGTAGCATAATAGGGCTTGGGTAGATCAGAAAGCTGCGCAGCAAGCGAATGGCTCAGAAGCTCGCGGTCAAACAGGCTCAGGAACAGCAGCTTCTTGCGCGGCATGCGGTGGATGGCAAACCACTCCGGCTTTTTCATAAACAGCCGCTCCCACAAAAGCTCCTCGCTGAAGCCGCGCTTGAGCTCTGCATCCAGCTGGGTGATGCTCAGCGTTTCCTTGGCAATCTGCGGCAGGTATTTGACAGGAATCAGGATAAAGCTGGGGTCCGGCACGCCGCCTACGGTGGCCAGATGGATACGCTCGTCCATCAGCGGTTCAAAATGCGGCACAGCTTCCGGGCAGATGGGATGGGGCAGAATGTCCGCATCCACCCACGCTGCGTGGGTGAACTCGATCTGCTTTTTGGCGGCGCGCATCATCAGAAGCGGCAAGCTGCGCCGGAAGTGTTCCTCCTCGGAAAGCCCGGCTTCCATCAGGGTGCGCGGAAGAAGTGCGTTGGCGGGATAACCCTGCGTGTTGGGGAAGGAGGCGCGCAGCGTGCGCTCCTGACTGCCGCCGGTGAAGAGCGTGAGGGGCAGGCTTTCAATCCGCCTGAGAAAGCCAAAGCGCAGCACCTGCGCAACCGGGGAGATGGGGGAGGCGTGCAGGTCGATCATGGCGCTCACAAACAGCGGCATGTGCGTTTCCTGCCAGAGCATGCGCGCCGTGCGCAGCTTGTGATTCACATGCAGTGCAACCGGCATGCGCTGTTCATAGGTGTCATCGTGACCAAACAGGCCCATGGCCGCTTTGCCGATGCCGCGCCGCTGACCGTAGCGGAAGCCCAGCAGTTGTTCAAAGCGCGCCAGCGTGGTGCCGGGCAGCGCTTCGGGCGCAGGACGCACAAGCCTGCGGCGGGGAAGCTCGCTCAGCGGCCAAAGAAGCGCTTTGTGCAAGGCAAAGATGGCATAGTCCAGCACATAGGCGGACAGCGAGAGCGTATCAAGCGTCAGGTCGCCATCCAGCAGGAAATCCACCGCGCCAAAGAGCAGCGCCGGATCAATCAGCAGTGTGGAAACAGGCGCCTGCGCGCAAACCAGCGCAAGGCCGCGGCCGATGGCCACAGCGTCCTCGCCGACGCCTTCCTTCAGCGCCGGCAGATGAGGCTGTGATGGAACGAATGCCGGTGAGGAAAAAGAAGGCGGAGGCTGCTGGACGGGGATGGAGGGCCTGCGTTCCGTCAGGGAGGAAAGCGACTGGCGCAGCGCGCCCAGATGGCTGCTGAGCTTGGGCAGACGCACAGTGGGCGCGTCCGCGGAATCCGCAGACGGCAGGCTGGGATCGGCACAGGGGGTCATGCAGCCGGTGAGCAACGTGCGCTGTCCCAGCGTTGCGTGAATGCGAAGGAGCGATGCATCCCATCGGTTGGCAAAGGCGTATTCGCCCGCCAGCAGCAGAAAATGCGTTTCGTCCGTCAGCTCAGCAAGCAGGCTGTCCAGCCGTCCATCTTCGTAAAACAGAAGCGGAACATCCTCCGGCAGATCAAAGAGCCGCCCGTACAGCGATGCGGGAAGCGCAAAGTGCAGCATGGCCGGACGCAGCGCTTCCGCCTGCGCGCGCAGGATGGTGTGCACGGCGCTGATGGAATCCACCGGTGCAGAAAGAATCACCAGCACCTTCGGGCTGATCATGCCATGCACCTCCTTTTTTGGTCGCTGCTTCCATTATAGAGGATGCAGCACAGCACGTCAAGAAATGCAAAATTCATAAACGCTTCATTGACATGACAATGTCCATCCTGTATGATAGAAATGGCGTGGTGTGTATACACCCCAAGGAGGACGAAGATGCAGATTCTGATTACGGGCGCCAGAGGCTTTATGGGGCGTAACCTTTGCGATACCCTGAAGCATGCGCGTCCTGATGATACGCTGTACCGCATCGATGTGGACAGCACCGGGGAAGAACTGAAAACGGCGGCATCCCAGGCGGATTTTGTGTTCCATCTGGCGGGCGTGAATCGCCCGGAGCGCGTGGAAGCCTTCATGGAAGGCAATCACGATTTCACGCAGCATCTGCTTGAACTGCTGGAAAGCGGCAAAAAGCCGCCCATCCTGGTCACCAGTTCCATTCAGGCGGCGCTGGACAATCCCTACGGCGAAAGCAAGCGCGCGGGCGAAGCCGCTGTGCGCGCCTATGCCGAGCGCACTGGCGCGCCGGCCTACATCTACCGCCTGCCCAACGCCTTTGGCAAGTGGAGCCGCCCCAACTACAACAGCGCGGTGGCTACCTTCTGCTTCAACCTGAGCCGCGGCCTGCCCATCACCGTCAACGATCCCAGCGTAAAGCTCACGCTGTGCTACATCGACGACATCGTGGCTGAATGCCTGCGCGCGCTGGAGGGCAATGCCACCGCAGGCGAAGAGGGTTTCTGCAAGGTGCTGCCGGAGCACACCATTCTGCTTGGCGAAATGGCGGATCTTTTGCGCTCCTTCGGCGCCATGCGCGACCGGCTGGACGTGCCGGATCAGTCCGATCCGCTCACGGCCAAGCTGTACGCCACCTATCTCAGCTTCCTGCCGCAGGAGGACTTCGCCCGCACGGCGGTCACGCACAGCGATGCGCGCGGCTCCTTTACCGAGCTCATCCACATGGCCGGTCACGGTCAGGTGAGCGTGAATATATCGAAGCCCCATATCACCAAGGGCGAGCACTGGCACCATACCAAGCACGAAAAATTCATCGTCCTCTCCGGCGAAGGCGTTATCCGCTTCCGCAAGCCGGAGGAAAAGACGGTTATCTCCTACCGCGTCAGCGGCGATGTGTTCAAGGTGGTGGATATCCCGCCGGGATACACCCACAACATCGAAAACACCGGCGATACCGACATGGTCACCCTCATGTGGGCCAACGAATGCTTTGATCCCAACCGCCCGGACACCTTCCGGCTGCCGGTGGATCCCGCCAAGGAGGAGTAAGAGAAAATGCGAAAGCTGAAACTGATGACGGTACTGGGCACCCGCCCGGAAATCATCCGCCTGTCCGCGGTGATGAAGTGCGCCGATAAATACTTCCATCACATCATGGTGCACACCGGCCAGAATTACGACCCGGCGCTCAACCAGATCTTCTTTGACGAGCTGGGCCTGCGCGCGCCCAACTACTATCTGGGCGCTGTGGGCAGCGATCTGGGCGAGACGATGGGCAACATCATCGCTCAGAGCTACAAGGTGATGGTGAAGGAAAAGCCGGACGCCGTGCTGGTGCTGGGCGATACCAACTCCGCCCTGTCTGCCATTTCCGCCAAGCGCCTCAAGATTCCAATCTTCCATATGGAAGCCGGCAACCGCTGCTGGGACTGGAACGTGAGCGAGATGATCAACCGCAAGATCGTCGATCACATTAGCGACATCAATATGCCCTATACCGAAAACAGCCGCCGCTATCTGCTGAGCGAAGGCATCGACGGCAAGACCATCTTCGTCACCGGCTCGCCCATGCGCGAGGTGCTGAAGGATCACATGGCCGAGATTGAAAAGAGCGACGTGCTGGATCGTCTGGGCCTGGAAAAGGGCAAGTACATCCTGGTCAGCGCGCACCGTGAGGAGAACATCGACCTGGAGGAAAACTTCCTCTCCCTGATGAACGCCATCAACCATATGGCGGAGGTGTATCAGGTGCCGGTCATCTACTCCACCCATCCGCGCAGCATGAAGTTCATCCGTCAGAGGGACTTCAAGTTCCATCCGCTGGTTCGCAGTCTGACGCCCTTTGGCTTCTTTGACTACAACCATCTGCAGATGAACAGCCTCGTGGTGCTCAGCGACTCCGGCACCCTGAGCGAGGAAAGCGCGATGCTCGGCTTCTGCGGCGTGCTCATCCGCACGTCCACCGAACGCCCCGAGGTGCTGGACAAGGGCACCATCGTCATTGGCGGCATCACGCAGGACAGCGTGCAGCAGGCGGCTGAGCTGGCCATCGCCATGCAGCAGAATGAGGAACCCCGCGCCATGCCTATGGATTACGAGGATACCAACGTGGGCGCCAAGGTGGTCAAACTCATCCAGAGCTACACGCCCATCGTCAACCAGACCGTCTGGCTGAAAAAGTAAAAAGCAGGCAGGGTCTGGCTGCGCTGGAACGTTTATTGATGGGAAATCAATCCATTCAAAAGAAATACCGTATTTGAAGGAGGAACTGTCATGCTTCGCAATTGCCTGAAAACGCTTCTGTGTGTGCTGCTGGTGCTCATGCTGCCGCTTTGTGCGCTGGCTGATGTGCAGCATTCGCTCAAGGTGATTCCCGGCAGCGGTATGGGCCTGGATCAGGCGGTGGCTGACCTGATGGACGTCATCAGCCTCAAGCTGACCAAGGGCGCAAAGAGCGGCGCGCTGACCATTGCGCTGGAAGATGCCGATATTGCCACTGCTGCGATCACGGCGGACGCCACCGGCATGTATGTGCACAGCAACCTGCTCAGCGATGACGTGCTGTATGTAACGTGGGACGACGGCTTTGCCTATCTCACCGAAATGCTCAAGGCGCAGCTGAGCGCGGAGGACGTGCCCGAAAGCGAACTGGCTGCGCTGGATACCACCATGTCTCAGTTAAAGGACGCTGTGGTGAGTGCAGCTGGCAGCGGCATGATGGGCAGCGCGATTGGCGCGATGAATATCGACGTCTCCGCGATTGCCCAGACACTGCAGGATGATCCCGCGATGCTCGATTTTGTGTCCTCCGTGCTGGAAAAGCTGACGGTGGAAAACGGCAGCTTTACCGATGAAGCGCGCGATGCGGCGGATCAGAAGTACACCATCACCCTGACTTCGGAAGAACTGCTCAAGCTGTGCGACACTGAGTACATGCGCGCTCTCGTGAGAGAGGTGGCTGCCATGACGCAGACCGACGCACAGGGCGAGGATCTGGAAAAGACTGTGGATGAGATGCTGGAGCAGGTGCGCGACATCTACCGCAGCAGCGATTACGAAATGGTCATGACCATGTATACCCAGAACGGCGGCTCTGCGCTGGCGGGTGTCGAAATGGGCATGAGCATGGCTGTGAAGGAGAACAACAATGCCTCCAGCATTGCCATAAACCTGAACTACGACCGCCTCACCGATGAAACCGGCGTGGCCTACAAGGCGGACATGGCAGTGGCTCTGGATGGCAGCAGCGCTGTGCAGATGGCCTTTGAACTGCACCGCGGCCTGGACGAAGTGAGCAAGGGCAGCTTTGCCCTGCTGGCGGAAGGGGAGGAGATCACCTTCCTGTACCGTGCAGAGAATACGCAGCCCGACGTGCGTGAACGCCGCGTGGATCTCTATCTGCGCAGCGGCGCTGCGGCCATCATCGCGCCCGCTTTCTCCGATCGTCCCGTCATCAGCTTTGACGTTGTCTCCTCTCCGGCCGATCCTGCTGTGCTTGCAAAGATTGAGCAGGCCGATCCCTACACCAGCGTCAATGTGATGAAGCTGTCCGACGAAGAAATGCAGGCCCTTGGCTCCGGAATCTCCGCCCGCTGCATGCAGGCGGTCTACTCCGCGCTTGCCAAGCTACCCACCAGCGCACTGCAGCTGGCCATGCAGCTGATGCAGTAATATATTGCTTTTGTTACATTTGCCCTCCCGCATGTCGGGAGGGCTTTTTCAGTATTTATAATGAAGAAACAGGTGCAGAATGAAGAAAAAACAAAAAATTTTCTTCTGCGGCAGGGTTTGACAGAAATGGTTCGTTGGATATCGGGAAGAATTTGTCTTGGGAAAACGGAGGATATGTTTCGAAGAAGCCCAAATCTTTACGAAATTGTATCAAAAATTTAAAGAAATAACCGCAAAACCCTTTACAAAACTTCTCCAAATCTGTATAATGCGAGAAGGAACACTATATGGATCGCTATGCCCACATAGCGAACATCCTGACATACATAGTGTAACGGAGGGATATGGAGATGAAACGGACTTTTTCCATCCTGCTGATCACGGCACTGCTGGTAGCGCTGATGCCGTTGATGTCGACAGTCGCATTGGCTGAAGAGTATGCGACTATCACAAGCGAGAATGGTTATGGCGTGCGCCTGCGCGAAGGTCCCAGCAAGGCTTACAACCCGCTGGGTACTTTTGACGTGGGGATGACTGTTACCGTTCTGCAGCGTGGCGATGAATGGTCGCAGCTGCAGATTGGCGATACGGTCGGTTGGATGATGAACCAGTACCTGGTCTTCGGCGTGACTGGTTCTGCTGGCAGCACTGGCGCTGTTGCCAATGCGTACGTGTACAGCCCGGACGGTCTGCGTGTGTGGCTGCGTGCTACGCCCGGCGGCACCCGTCTGTTCCTGAACGCCACCGGCACCCCGGTGTCTGTTCTGGAGAGCGGCGACGACTGGTGCAAGGTCAGCATTAATGGTACCATTGGTTACATGATGACCAAGTACCTGTACTTCGAAAAGGTTGATCCTGTGGATTACCAGATCGAATCTGTGAACATCAACTACTACTATCCTGTGGTTGGTGACACGCTGATCGCTGCGGTCGAGCCTGCTTCCGCCACCGTCACTTACGAGTGGTACGTGGATGGCGCTCTGCTGGGTACCGAGCCTTCCTTCGAGGTGCTCACCCGCTATGCCAACCAGACCATCAAGGTGAAGGTGACCGGCACTGGCAACTACTACGGCTCTGCTGTTGACACGGTTTACCCCGTGCAGATCAACAAGGGCATCAAGTCTGTCTCTCTGAGCCAGAACGTGCCTGTTGTGGGCGAGGAGCTGAGCGCTGTGCTGCAGCCCACCTCTGCCACGGTTGATTACAGCTGGCGCGTGGGCGGCGTTGAGGTGAGCTCTGCTGCCACCTACACTCCCACCGAGGACGACATTGGCAAGCTGATCCAGCTGAAGGTGACCGGTATCAGCGGTTTCTCCGGCAGCGCTGCCTGCACGGCGGACCACGTGGTCATCAGTGACAAGGTCGTTCAGTATGTGGAGCTGAGCAACGAGTACCCGGTTGTGGGCGAGGTACTGACTGCTGAGGTCTATCCTTCTTCTGCCGATGTCAACATGACGTGGTATGCCGACGGCGAGGTTGTGTCCGTCGTGAGCAGCTACAAGGTTCAGTATCTGGACCTGGGCAAGAAGATCAAGGTCGTTGTGGAAGGCGTTGAGCCCTACAGCGGCACCGTGCAGGATATCTCTGCCAACGTGGCTGGCACCGCTCTTGAGAGCGTGTCCATCACCAGCAGCCAAGTGCTGGCCGGCAACGGCGAGTGGATCGTGGCCAGCGTTGAGCCCAGGAATGCCAGCGCCTATTACTACTGGTACGTGGGCGAAGACACCCTGATCGCTTCCGGCTACGGCTGCAGCCTTGAGCTGACCGATGCTCTGGTGAAGAAGTATGACCTGCTGGGCAAGCAGATCTGGGTGAGCGCTGTGGGTACCGGCGTGTACACCGGCTCTGTGGTCAGCGACCTGTCCGGCGAACTGGTTACCAATAAGAAGGTGACCGAGGTTGCTATCGACAACCTGACTCCTGTTGTGGGCGATACGCTCAGCGTCACCCTGGCTCCTGACAATCTGAATGATGTTCAGGATCAGCTCACCTATGTGTGGATGGTTGGCACCGAGACCAAGACCGGCTACAACAAGCCCACCTATACGGTGCAGTATACCGACGCCAACAAGCCCATCCGTGTGAAGGTGATTGGCGCTAACGGTTACACCGGCGAAGCCTATAGCGCCTATACCGCTAATGTGCTGGAAAAGAGCTGGCTGACCGACGTATATATCTACAACCTGACCTCCGATGAATATGCTACCAGATATTCTCCGGAAACCGGTCACAAGCTGTGCGCGTTCGTTTCTCCTGTTGGCGCCAACGGCGTTTACACCGGCAACTATACCAATGACAACGGCTATGCCAACGACTTCGTCACCTACACCTGGTACGTGAAAGGCGCGGCGGTCGCCACTGGCGATACCCTGCTGGTTCAGGATGCCTGGGAAGGCGAGAAGATCACCGTAGTCGCGAGCGCGAATGAGGATAGCTACTATTACTATCCTGATTACACCGTGTCTGCTACCACCCAGAAGGTCATCGCTCTGGACGCCATGAACGTGGCGATTAACCTGGAGCGTCCTCAGGTTGGTGTGGCTCCGGACTACGATCCCTGGGTGTACGTTTCCGAAGAGCTCGGCTATCACGATGCTTACGTGAGCGTTGAGTGGCTGCGCGAAGACGGCTTCAACCCGGCCGAGTTCGACGTGTACGGCTGCTTCCTGCCCGGCACCACCTATGTGGCCAAGCTCACCGTCATCCCCAAGGAGAATGTGAGCCTGTACGGCGACGCGGTAAGCGTTGTTCTGTACGACGATGGCATGAGCTACGGCAGCTACTATGTGGCCGAGCAGAGCTCCGACGGCTCCACCAGATTCTACGTAACCTTCGAAACCACCGGCTCCACCACCATCAATGATCTGTATATCGCTGACCTGGCTGCTCCCGTTGTGGGTGGCACCATGGACACCTTCTGCAGCAACGATCAGCTGATTGGTAACGTTACCTGGAGCTACACTGAGGATCAGTACACTGCCTGCATCGAAGTGACCCCCTATGTCGGCTACACCCTCGATGGCGTGGAAGACAATGCCTTCGACGTGGCTGGCGCTACCAAGACCATCTACGAAGCCGGCAGCGACGTGATCTGGGCGATCTTCGATGTTGGCCACGAGCTGGAAATCCAGTCTGACAAGGATGTTGTGTACCTCGACGGCTACAACCGCCGCATCGTGCAGTGCTCCGCGCACCTGAGCAACTACATGGGCAAGCTGGAGAACGTGAAGTGGGAGGTCGTGGACGCCCACGTGGACGGCACCTCCATCAACAAGAATGGTCAGCTCATCATCGGCATGTATGAAGAGACTGATCAGGAGATGGTTGTGCGCGCCACCGTGACCGTCGGCAGCAAGACGTATGTGGCCGAAAAGACCATCTACATCTACAGCGGCACCGATACCGATACCGCGCTGAAGGTCATCTTCACCAAGTACAACGCCGAAATCACCCGCGGCGGCCGCGGCTACTTCGAGGCGGTTGTTTCCAACTCCTCCGATGGCTGCACCCTGTTCGCCCTGTATAAGGACGGCACCAGCAAGCCCATCACCGATGGCTGGCTGTACGTTCCCACCAACATGGATGATGAGTACATCATCGTCAAGGGTATCTCCAACGAGGATCACTCCGTGGCCTGCACCATGCTGGTCACCCTGACCGGTGAGATCACCGATCCCAGCACCGATATCTCTGCTCCCAGGGTTGAGTTCACCCAGTCCTACGCTGTGGTGGAACGCGGCAGCACCGTGACCTACAAGGCTGAGTCCATCGGCACGCTGAACGACGATACCGTCATCTACATCACCTGGCCCAACGGCACCATGGAAGTGCTGAAGAACGGCACCGTCAGCATCGCTGATGACGCCGAAATCAAGGGCTTTACCATCACTGCCTATTCTGTGGACGATCCCATGCTGAGCGATTCCGTTGACGTGATCATCGTGAATCCCGCTGAGATCACCTTCACCAAGTCCGCCTCCAAGGTGGAGCGCGGCAGGAGCTATCAGTTCGAAGCCATTGCCCGCCGCCTGGCCCGCAATGTGAAGTGCGACCTGTATGCCGACTTTGGCAGCGGCGATGTGAAGCTGCCCGGCGGCGTGCTGACTATCGATTCCCTCGAGAAGGCTTCCAACGTGACCATTACTGCGGTCTGCCCCGAGGACGAGACGGTTCGCACCTCCATGACGGCTACCATCTACGATGCTCGCAAGGTTGAGTTCACCCAGAGCGTGGTTCATGCCAGCAAGGGCGGCTATCCCTACACCTTCGCTGCCAAGGCGACTGTGTACGGCCAGACCTATGACTGCGACATCTACGCCGACTTTGGCGCTGGCGAAAGCAAGCTGGCCGACGGCAAGCTGACTGTGGCTGCTGATGAAGCTGCCGACTCCGTGGTTGTGACCGCCAAGTATACCTGCGCTGACGGTGAAGTCATCAGCGAAAGCATGACTGTCTCTCTCAGCGATAAGGGCTACATCGAGTTCGTCTCCGGCCCCACTACCGTTGAGCATGGCGACGAAGCGACCTACAAGGCTGTTGCTTACATCTACGAAGACATCAAGGATTGCGTGATCTTCGCCATCTGGCCCGACGGCACCGAAGAGAAGCTGACCGACGGCCTGCTGAAGATTTCCGATACCGAACTGCGCGGCTCTGTGACCATCAAGGCTGTCTACGATCTGGGCAAGCCCACTGAAATGGTCGCTACCCGCAGCGTAACCATCAAGCCTGATGTGTACATCGCCTTTGACGATGGCATGCCCAAGCAGCTCAAGCGCGATGAGAGCTTCGTGTTCTCCGCCAAGGCCTACTTCAAGAACAAGACCATGCCCGCCAAGATCTACGCCGATTACAGCGATGGCAATGGTTACATTGAACTGGCTGACGGTAAGGTGGAAGCTTCCAAGTCCACCGACGCGTCTCTGACCATCAAGGCTCAGTACGAAACCATTACTCCCGCTTACCTGACCATCACCGTCAAGGATCTGCCCACCATCACCTTCACCGAGTCCAAGGACAAGGTTGAGGTTGGCAGCACCACCCACTTCGCCGCCAAGGCGATCGTGGATGGCGTTGAGTATCCTGTGGATGCTCTGTATGCCGATGGCGAATACATGGTTGGCGACAACCTGGTGATTACTGAGAGCGAAACCAAGACTCAGATCACCGTGAAGGCTGAGTACAGGCTGGATGCCGAAACCACCCTGACCACAGAGAAGGTCGTTAAGATCTATCCCAAGGCCAGCGTGAAGTTCACCCAGGGTCCCAGCATCCTCATCCGTGGCGCCGGCGAAGCGCAGTATGTGGCGGAAGCTACCGTGCTGGGCGAAACCAAGCCTGCTGCCATCTATGCTGACTTCGGTTATGGTTACTTCGACGTGACCGACGGCAAGCTGGCCATCGGCGCCGATGAACTGGCCAACGAGATCAAGATCAAGGCCGAATACGCCGAGAGCGGTGTTGTTCTGGCTGCGAAGGAAATCACCGTTGCCATCAAGGATCCTCTCAAGATCACTTGGGAAGACAGCATCACCGAGGTTGAACACGACAAGTCCTACACCTTCGCTGCCAAGGCGAAGCTGCCCGATGAGACCCTCGTCGACTGCAAGATCTTTGTGGACGGCGCTGAGGCTGCTGGCGGCAAGTACGACGTGAGCGCGACTGAGACCCGTGAAAAGCTCACCATCAAGGCTGTTTATGAGCTGGATGGCGTTGAACACAGCATCACCAAGACCGTCACCCTGAAGGAGACTCCCTACATCGAGTTCGTTGCTCCCACTCCGAGCACCGTGACCGCTGGTGAGACCGTTACCTTCAAGGCTGAGGCCGTGTTCCCCACCACCCGCGTGCCTGCCAAGATCTTCTTCGGCTCCGAAGAGGCTGTGGATGGCAAGTACACCCTGCCTGAAGACAGCGGTGCGCTGACGTTGTCTGCCACGGCTGTGTACGAAGGCCTGGAGAGCAAGGAGCACGTTGCCAGCATCAAGCGTATCATCCGCTTCGTTGACATTCCCGAGCAGTTCATGCGCGGCAAAACCTACGAAGTGAAGGCTCTGGTCAACAAGTTCGGCACTGACTATCAGGCTAACCTGAGCGTACCCGGCTGCACCGTGAGCGGCAGCATGGTAACTGTGCCTGCTGACTTTGCTGGTTCCAGCGTTACCATCACCGCCTCCTACGCTGGCGTGGATGACAAGTCTGTGACCGTGCCGGTTGAGGATGAAGTGGAGATTAAGTTCACCGCTTCTACTACCAGCATTGATTACGGCAGAAGCTTTACCTTCAAGGCTGTGGCCACCATCAATGGCGTCGAAAAGCCTGCTACCATCTACAAGACCACTCGCTCCTGGGGCGGCAGCAAGACCGAAGCTGTTACGAACGGCATCATCACCAATGATAGCTCTCTGGGCAGCGACATCAAGGTCTTTGCCAAGTACGAAGACTCCTCTCTGGGTATCAGCATACAGACTGAAACCATCAGTGTCCGTCTGAAGTCCTACCTGGGTTACTCTCTGCGCGGCGAACAGCCCAGTGCCGACGAACCCATGATGCTCGACCTGTATGGTGAGGAAGACACCAACATCGAGATTCAGGAAACGCCCGGTATGGACGAGCAGCCTGGCGCTGAGGAAATCGCGGTTGAGGAAGAGACCGAAGAAGTCGTGACCGAGCCCGTGGTCGAGGAAGAACCCGACGATACCATCGTGATCGTGGTTGACACCGAGGAACCCGTGGTTGAGGAACAGACCGAAGAAGTCGAAGCCGAGCCCGTGGTTGAGGAAGAAGCCGACGACACCATCGTGATCGTGGTGGATACCACCGAGCCCGTGGCTGAGGAAGAAACCGAAGCGGCTGAGACCGAAGTTGCGGTTGAAGAAGAGCCTGTTGAGGAAGAGCCCGAAACCATCGTGATCGTGGTGGATACCACTGAGCCGGTGGAAGAGGAAGAAGCCGAGGCCGAAGAAGAGGCCGAGGAAGAGAAGCCTTCCAAGAAGGATCGCAAGAACCGCAAGGCTGAAGAAGAAGTGATCGAGATCGAAGAGGATGAAACCCTCGACGCTCTGGAAGGCGACGACATCGGCGAAAGCGCTGAGAGCGAGTCTTCTATCAAGATCAGCTTCACCAAGCGCGCCAACAAGATCAAGCTGGGCAACTACAGCACCTTCCAGGTCAATGTGTCCGGTTCTGACGAAGGCGTCATCTGGAGCCTGCGCCTGAGCGAGGATGTGAACGGCGAGCCCGTTTCCTCCATCGATCAGGATGGCCGCCTCACCGTCAGCCTTGATGAGAAGTCTGAAAAGCTGATCGTGGTTGCCACCTCTCGCGAGGATCACAGCGTGCGTGCCCGCTGGATCGTGGAAGTGACCGAGGAAGACGTGGAAGAAGCCGACGCTGAAGAAGTGATCGACAAATCCGCCGTCACCGAGGAAGAAACCACCGAGGAAGCCGTGACTGAGGAAGACGCCATGGCGGAAGCCGCGATGGCCGAAGAGAACAAGACCCCCGAGGAACCCGCTGAAGAGACTGCTGAGATCGAAGAAGAGCTCATCACCGTCGAAGAAGGCGCTTCTCTGCTGGATATGTTCTGATCCTGACAAACCAACATAACAAGGCCCCATGGCAAATGCCATGGGGCCTTTCATGCATCATCACAGAAGATCAAAAACGGCCCATTCAGCCGTAAAAGCCAAACCTTCAGCCCAACCTAACACCAAGCGAAATGAGCCTGTTTTGTTCCCTTGAGGCCGCACCGTGGCCTCAATACACGGGATTCCAAAGGGCAAAGCCCTTTGGCAGTGGGTCTGGGAGGCAGCGCCTCCCAGCGTTCCTCCCCACAAAAAACCGTCTGTGCTTTCACACAGACGGTCATTTTCGTTTCCTTTACGCCTCGCGGTAGCCGTTGGGGTTGCCGCTCTGCCAGCGCCACGAATCGCGGCACATGTCGTCCAGCGTCTTGCGAGCCACCCAGCCCAGCTTCTCGCGGGCCTTGCCGGCGTTGGCGTAGCAGCGGGCCACGTCGCCGGGACGGCGCTCCACGATGGTGTAGGGGATGGAGATGCCATTCACGCGCATGAAGGTGTTCACCAGATCCAGCACGCTGTAGCCCACGCCGGTGCCAAGGTTGAACACCTCGCAGCCGGTGTTGTCCATCAGGTACTGGCAGGCAGCCACATGGCCCTGCGCCAGATCCACCACGTGGATGTAATCGCGCACGCCAGTGCCGTCGCGGGTGGGATAATCGTTGCCGAACACGCGCAGCTGCTGCAGCTTGCCGGACGCCACCTGGGTGATGTAGGGCATCAGATTGTTGGGAATGCCAACGGGATCCTCGCCAATCAGGCCGCTTTCATGAGCGCCGATGGGATTGAAGTAACGCAGCAGCGCCACTGCCCAGTCAGGATTGGCTTGCGCCACATCCTGCAGGATCTGCTCGTTCATGTACTTGGTCCAGCCGTAGGGATTGGTGCAGCCGGTGGGCATGGTTTCCACCAGAGGCATGTTGTCCGATACGCCGTACACGGTAGCTGAAGAGCTGAACACAATACGCTTCACGCCGTACTTGCGCATGATGCCGCACAGGGTGAGGGTGGAATCGATGTTGTTGCGGTAGTATTCCAGCGGCTTGGCCACACTTTCGCCAACGGCCTTGTAGCCGGCAAAATGGATGACAGCGTCAAAGGAATGCTCCGCAAACACCTTGTCAAGCGCTTCAGCGTCGCACACGTCCACATTGTACCAGCAAACAGGCTTGCCGGTGATGGTCTCCAAACGATCGATAACACGCCCGCTGGAATTGTAGAAATTATCAACGATCACAGCCTCGTGGCCAGCGTTGTGTAGCTCCACATACGTGTGGGAACCGATGAAACCGGCGCCGCCGGTGAGCAGGATTTTCATGGCGTTACTCCTTTGATCAAATCAGAACAGCTTTTCGGGATAGGTGCCGTTTTCGTGCATCTTCTTCAGCTCAGCCTGCACGTAGGGCTTATCCTCCTGATAGGTCACGCCGAACCACACAGCCTTGGTGCTCAGCACGTCAACCTTCAGGCCATCCTCGTGCATCAGCTGGTCAACCAGCACGGGCAGCACGTACTCAGCCTTCATCTCGGTGGGGGAGAGGGAAGCCAGGAACTTGTCAAAGCGCTCCTGAGCCTTCACAAACAGCCAGGGAGTGAAGCCGAAGAAGTTCATGCTCACCAGGCAATCGGGATCCAGAATGACGCCGGCAGGATCCTTTTCGGTATCGCGGATGGTGCCATCCGGGAAGGGCTGGATCTTGTAGGTCTCGGTCACGGATTCCAGATGGCCTTCAGCGTCCACGCCGCACACGCCGCGGGTCACGTGGCCGTTCTCGCTCACGGTGTTCTTCAGGTAGTAGCCCACCATGCAGCCGTGCTTTTCGGCATTCAGCTTTTCCAGGTGATCCGCCATGGTCTGGAAGGCGTCCACGCCGTAGTAATCGTCAGCATTGATGACGCCGAAAGGCTCATGAATGAGATCCTTGGCAGACAGGATGGCATGCACAGTGCCCAGAGGCTTCACGCGCTCAGCAGGAACGATGCCTTCGGGCAGGTCGCTCAGCTCCTGGAAGGCGTATTCCACCTGAATTTTATCCTTCACGATGTCGCCCACGCGGGTGCGGAAGCTTTCTTCAAAGCTGCGCTTGATGATGAACACGACCTTGGTGAAGCCAGCCTTGATCGCATCGTAGATAGAGTAGAGCATCAGCACTTCGTTGTTGGGGCCCATGCCATCGATCTGCTTGTTGCCGCCGTAGCGGGAGCCCATGCCAGCTGCCATGATCAATAAGGTCTTATCCATGTTCATGATCCTTTCGTATCTTGTTTATTCATTCCCGTTGCCGGGGAAACCACTTGGGTTACAGGGCCGCGCTCATGGGCGGCTGATGCTTGCTGCCCTTGCTGCGGTGCGGCGCAGGCTCCACGCGCATTTCAGGGCATTCCACCGTCTTGTTGGAGAAGCCCTCGGTGCTGTCGCGGCGGAAGAAAACCGTCAGCGTGCGCAGAATCAGCTTGAAATCATATGCAAGCGAGAAGTTTTCGATGTACATCAGGTCGAGGATGGCCTTGTCCTTGGGACTGGTGTTGTACTTGCCCTCGATCTGCGCAAGTCCCGTCAGACCGGCCTTCATCTGCTGGCGATAACGGAATTCCGGTACCTCGCGGGTGTAGCGGTCCACGTTTTCCAGCATCTCGGGACGGGGACCCACCAGGCTCATCTCGCCGCGCAGCACATTGAACAGCTGAGGCAGCTCGTCAATGCGATACTTGCGCAGGAATTTGCCAACGGGCGTCACACGGTCGTCGCCTTCGCGGGCAGAGACGTTGGCCGCATCCTCGTACATGGTGCGGAACTTGATGATCTCAAATACCGTGCCATTGAGCGTGGCGCGCTTCTGCCTGAACAGCACCGATCCATTGCCGGACGCCTTGAGCACCAGCGCGGTGACCAGCATAATGGGGCTGGTGATGATCAGGCCGCAAAGACTGATGATGATATCGCACGCACGCTTGGCAAACAGCTGCAACAGCGTGGGCTGCACACGGTGGATGTACAGGAACGGCGTATCATCCAGAATGGTGGGCTGCGCCGTGGAGATAATCACATCCTCCAGCTCAGCCAGCAGATAGATGGTCTTGTTGTGCTTGTAGCCGTAGGAGTGCAAAAGCGCCTCTTCGGTATCCGGAATGCCGGCCAGGAAGATCACTTCGTGCTCCAGAATGGTCTTGCGCACATCGGGGCATTCGTAGTGCACTACATCCGTCAGCTTGTACTTGCGCTTGTGTGTGCTCAGCTTGGAGGCCACGTGACGCGCCAGCTCCTGAGAGGAGGTGATGATGCAGCAGTCCTGCGGCGGATTGATGCGGAAATACACCGAATAGCCCAGGCTGACAAACAGGTAGATGATGCCCAGCTGCAGCACAAACGCACCGGCCATCAGCGCCAGGTCCTCGCTGATGAGCGTGAGGGTGGCGTTGGCCTCGGGGTTTTTGGGGTTGGTGTTCATGATCTGCAGGATGATGTAGGTGATGGCGTCCGTAAAGAACGTCGTGAGCGAAACGCTGGCAAACACCGTGCGCTTCTTTTTGATGTCAATGTCGTATCCGCCGTATACCGCCGTCAAGAGCAGCATGGAGCAGAAGAAGGTGGCCATCGTGGCAGCAGCCGTGCGGCTGATGGTGAGAATGGCGTAGTTGGTGATGGAAAGCATTCCGAAATAAGTGAGGAACAGGGACAGATACATCAACGTCTGAAAGCTGATTTTCATCAGCTGTGTGGCATAAAAATGCTTGCGCTGCATAAACAAAGCGCCTCCATAAGCAGGAATCAACCGGGCAGTAAAAAAGTGCCCACAGCTTGCCCAATAATACATGATAAGCATAGCACTCATACGGGATGGTGTCAAGTCAGGGGCGCTCATACAACGGTTCATAACGCGCAAAGAACGCATATTTTCTTTGTGAATCCCTTGCAAAGAAAAGAGCGTTATCCTATAATGATAGGAGAGCGATGCGCGGGACGGGCGATGGATTGACCCTCAGCGCACCCTGTGCGAAAACAAAGGAGGCTTTTCCATGGGTAAGGTATACGTTTTCGATCATCCGCTGATTCAGCACAAAGTAAGCCTGATGCGCGATAAGAACACCGGCACGAAGGATTTCCGCCAGCTGCTGGAAGAAATCAGCATGCTGATGGTGTACGAGGTCACCCGTGATCTGCCCACCGAAGAAGTGGAGATCGAGACCCCCATCTGCACCACCAAGGCCAAGATGCTGGCCGGCAAGAAGATCGGCATCGTGCCCATCCTGCGCGCCGGTCTGGGCATGGTGGACGCCGTCGCCACGCTGATCCCCGCTGCCCGCGTGGGTCACATCGGCCTGTACCGCGATCCCGAAACCTTGCAGCCCGTGGAATATTACTGCAAGCTGCCCGCTGACAGCGAACAGCGCGAACTGCTGGTGCTGGATCCCATGCTGGCCACCGGCGGCAGCGCCTCTGCGGCCATCAACTTCCTCAAGCAGCGCGGCTGCCAACACATCCGCCTGGTCAACCTCATCGCCGCTCCGGAAGGCGTTGCGCGCATCCAGAAGGATCATCCCGACGTGAACATCTACGTGGCCTGCATGGACGAAAAGCTCAACGACCACGGCTACATCGTTCCCGGCCTCGGCGACGCCGGCGACCGCCTGTTCGGCACCAAGTAAGGCAGGGGGAGACGGCAGGGGCGCTGCCCCTGCACCCCGCTCAAGGGGCTAAGCCCCTTGAGAATCCCATTCATAAAAAACGACCTGTGAGTATTTTGTAACTCGCAGGTCGTTTTTCTATGCAGATTCCTTTACATACAAATTGGGGCCTCCTTTCAGGAGGCCCCAATACACGGGATTCTCAAGGGGCTTAGCCCCTTGAGCGGGTTTCCAAAGGGCAGAGCCCTTTGGCGTCCCCTCACCCCTTCGCGTGAATGCGCGCGAGGGCGCGCTTGAGTTTGGCTTCGACGATGGCGTAGTCCTTGTCGGTACGCTCGAGGGCTTCCAGCTGCTGCTGGGCAGATTGCTGGGCTTTCTCGGCACGGGCGAGGTCGATTTCATCCGCCCACTCGAAGGTGGTGGCCATCACGCGCACTTCGCCGCCGGATACGCCCAGCATGCCGCCGGAACAGGCGGCGGTGCGGGTGTTGCCTTCGGCGTCGGTCACGCGGGCTTCGCCAATGCCCAGAGGCGCGGCGTAATCGATGTGGCGGGCGAGGATGCAGACGTCGCCGCCCAAGGTGCGCACGATGATCTTCTCGGCTTCGCCGTCAAAGACCTTGCGATCCGGAGTTACGATCTGCAAATGAAACAGCGCTGCCATCTTTACTCACCCTTTTTGGCCTTGGCCACAGCTTCGTCGATGGTACCCACGAACAGGAAGGCGCTCTCGGGCAGGTTGTCGTGCTTGCCTTCGATAATCTCCTTGAAGCCGCGGATGGTCTCCTTCAGAGGCACATACTTGCCCTCCATGCCAGTGAACTGCTCGGCAACGGAGAAGGGCTGGCTCAGGAAGCGCTGCACCTTGCGGGCGCGGGCAACGATCAGCTTATCCTCGTCGCTCAGTTCATCCATACCCATGATGGCAATGATGTCCTGAAGCTCCTTGTAGCGCTGCAGAATGCCCTGCACGGCGCGGGCCACTTCGTAGTGCTCGGCGCCCACGACCTCGGGGGAGAGGATGCGGCTGGTGGAATCCAGCGGGTCAACGGCGGGATAGATGCCCAGAGAAGCGATGGAACGGCTCAGAACCGTGGTGGCGTCGAGGTGGGCGAAGGTAGTGGCGGGAGCGGGGTCGGTCAAGTCATCGGCAGGGACGTAAACGGCCTGCACGGACGTGATGGAGCCCTTCTTGGTGGAGGTGATGCGCTCCTGCAGCGCGCCCATTTCGGTGGCCAGCGTGGGCTGGTAGCCGACGGCGCTGGGCATGCGGCCCAGCAGAGCGGACACTTCGGAACCCGCCTGCGTGAAACGGAAGATGTTGTCGATGAAGAGCAGCACGTCCTGGTTTTCACGATCGCGGAAATACTCGGCCATGGTCAGACCGGAGAGGGCCACGCGCATACGGGCTCCCGGCGGCTCGTTCATCTGGCCATAGACCAGCGCGGTCTTGTTGATAACGCCGCTTTCCTTCATTTCGTTGTACAGGTCGTTGCCTTCACGGGTACGCTCGCCAACGCCCGCGAACACGGACAGACCGCCGTGCTGCTTGGCGACGTTGTTGATCAGCTCCATGATCAGAACGGTCTTGCCAACGCCGGCGCCGCCGAACAGACCAATCTTGCCGCCCTTGGCGTAGGGAGCGATCAGGTCGACGACCTTGATGCCGGTTTCGAGAATTTCAGTGGAGGTCTCCTGCTCCTCGTAGGAGGGGGCGGGGCGATGGATGGGCCAGCGCTCCACGTTTTCGGGATCGGGCTGTTCATCGATGGCCTGACCCAGCAGGTTGAAGATGCGGCCCAGGCACTCGCTGCCCACGGGCACGGTGATGGGGCTGCCGGTGTCCACGGCGTCCAGGCCGCGAACCATACCGTCGGTGGCGTTCATGGAGATGCAGCGGACAACGTTGTCGCCCACGTGCTGAGCCACCTCGGCGACGATTTTCTTGTCGCCGTTCTGGATCTCAATGGCGGAAAGAAGCTCAGGCAGCTGACCGTCCTCGAAGCGGATGTCCAGCACGGGGCCGATGACCTGAACCACCTTGCCAATGTTTTGCTTGCTCACGTTGGTTGTACTCCTTTCGGGGCGCCGTTACTGCTCGGCGCCGGCCACGATCTCCGTAATCTCCTGGGTGATGGCGCCCTGACGCGCGCGGTTGAACTTCAGCCTCAGATCGCTGATCATTTCACCAGCGTTCTTGGTGGCGGAGTCCATGGCGGTGCGGCGGGCAGCCACTTCACTGGCAAAGGCGTCGCACAGCGCGCTGTAGAGGCGGCCAGCTAGGAAATCGGGCATGACCTGAATCAGGGTTTCAGCTGCACCCAGCTCGTAAACAGTGGTGACGGGGGAACGGGGCGCGTCGTCTGCGGGTTTCTCAATGGGCAGCAGGCGGCTGACCACCGCTTCCTGACTCATCATGGACAGGAAGGTGGTGTTGACGATCCAAAGCTCGTCATATTTTTCGCTCTGGTAGCCTTCAATGAGCATCTCAGCCAGCTTGTAGCAGGTGCCGACGCTGATGCCTTCCACACGGGTGTATTCATCCGTCAGCGATTCCACGCCGTAGCGGTGGAAGCGTTCCACGGCCTTGCGGCCCATGGGAAGAACACAGTAGTCAAAGCCCTCGGCATGTGCGGCGACGGCCTTGAAGATGTTGGCGTTGTAGCCGCCGGCCAGACCGCGGTCGCCCGCGATGACCACATAGCAGCGGCGCTTCACTTCGGCACGGGGGGTGACGAAGGGCACGGTCACATCATCACAGCTGGCCACAGCAGCGCTCAGCGCTTCCTGCGAAATGGTGATATAAGGCTTGCTGCTTTCCATGCGCTCTTTGGCGCGGCGCAGCTTGGAGGTTGCCACCAGCTGCATCGCCTTGGTGATCTGCATGGTGCTTTCCACACTCTTGATGCGCAGCTTGATGTCTTTCATGGACGCTCCGGCCATGACAATCCTCCTTCCTTACCTGGCTTTCAGGAAATCCTTCGTGTAGGCTTCCAGCGCGGCCTTCAGCTTCGCTTCGGTTTCCTTGCTCAGCTCGCCGGTGGTGCGGATGGCTTCCAGCACGTCAGCATGCTGGCTGCCCATGCGCTCGTACAGGCTGTCTTCGTAGTCCGCCACGTCGGTGACTTCGACGTCCTTGAGGAAGTCGTGGGTAACGGCGTAGAAGATACACACCTGGTTTTCGACCGGGATGGGGTGGTTGCGGTTCTGCTTGAGCACTTCCACGATGCGGGCGCCCTGGGCCAGACGGGCCTTGGTG
>JAQXJZ010000001.1 GCA_029009515.1 bacterium | reverse complement strand
CCATGGGTGGCGGAAGCGGCTCCAAGACCGCCGGTTCCGAGGATTTTGCCTATGTCAGCCAGGAGGTCCCCTCTGTCATGCTGGCCCTGGCCGCCGGACAGCCGGAAAAGGGCTATTGCTATCCCCAGCACCACCCTATGGCGAAGTTCGATGAAAGCGTTCTTCCCGGCGGCAGCGCCGTATATGCGTATATGGCCCTGCGCTGGCTGGAGGACCATAAGGAATAAACATCCGCAATTCCTTTTAATAGTAAAATCCCCCTACATTTCGTAGGGGGATCATTTTTTGGCCAACAGGCAGTCGGCTATAACGCAGGGGCTTTCTCTCCTCGTGCTCCAGCCGCTGTTCTCGATATTCCTCTAAGTAGTACACGATGGCGAAAAACCAAACAGTTCCATATCAGATAGGAACCAGCAAAAGAACAGGGGAGTTTCTGCGATCTCGTTGCCAAGAAAGTCCCCTGTGATTACCTCATAGGCGTCTATATGCCGTCAGCTTTGACAGTTATAGGTCATGGGGTAAAACCAAAAACCTGATTTTTCGGTTCTGATCGGAAAAAGAGCATTAAACCTCATCGCCAGGGGAGAAAATTACCCCATCCCTGAAATAGCAAAAGGCTCAGAAACCCTGTGATTACATGGTTTTTGAGCCTTTGAAGTATAAAAAAACCATCACCCAGTTTGTATCAAAAACCAGGTGATGAGGTGGTGGAGGTGAGGGGAATCGAACCCCCGTCCGAAAGCACGCCGATATGGTTTTCTCCGAGCGCATTCACGGTTTTAGGATTCCCCTCACCACACGCCCCGTGACAGGCTGGCGGCTACGGTAGCTTCATATTTACGGGCGACGCCTCAAAGCTTTGGTGCGCTCGTTCCCCACTTTAATGACGCTGGTTACCTGAGCAGTGGGCGCTCAGGGCCAACGCGCAGCCATTAGGCCGCGAAAGCGAAATCGCTATTGTCAGTTATTTTTTTCCCCGTTGTTACGCGGTTCAGGGGCCGCGGCTCGCTTACCATACCTTCATAAACTCCCGTCGAAACCAAAACACCCCCATGTGTGTTATGCACTGACGTGCGATTCGTTTCATCAGTCTCTTCCGCGCTGGCGGATGGCCCGCTCCATTTCGCGCTGAGCATCGCGTGAGGCGGCGGTATCGCGCTTGTCATGCAGATGCTTACCACGGCACAAGCCAAGTTCCAGCTTCATGCGGCCGTCTTTGAGATAGACCTTCAGGGGAATCAGCGTGTAGCCCTGACGGCTGACAAGACCGGCCAGCTTGCGGATTTCGTTCTTGTGCAAAAGCAGCTTTTTGGGGCGCAGGGGATCGGTGTTGAAGATGTTGCCCTGCTCGTAAGGGCTGATGTGCATGCCCTCGGCAAACACTTCGCCATTGCGGATCATGCAGAAGCTTTCCTTCAGATTCACACGACCCTGACGCATGCTTTTGACTTCCGTGCCCTTCAGACAAAGGCCGCACTCGTAGGTCTCTTCCACAAAATACTCGTGATACGCCTTTTTGTTCTGGGATACCAGCTTGATTCCCTTCTGATGCGGCATGCAAGAGACCTCCTTTCAACAGCCTTGCCTATAGGCAGGAATATATTATAGCATGGAGAGGGTAGAAAACGCAAGCACTTGTCAACGAAAAGCGATTGCCGTATAATGCATACATATGAAATGAAGGAGGCCATTGTGATGGAGAAGAGCATTCGCACCATGGCTCAGGCAGCGCGCGAAGCAGCGCTGAAGCTGGCAGCGTCATCGCTGGAGCAGCGCAATGCTGTGCTGGAGACTATTGCCATCAAACTGGAAAACAACCGTCAGCGCATTTTGGAGGCCAATGCGCAGGACGTAGAAAAAGCCACTGTGGAAGGGCTGAGCGCGCCGCTGCTGAGCCGACTGAAACTGACGGACACAAAGTGTCAGCGCATGGCGGAAGGCCTGCGGTCGCTGGCACAGCTGCCGGATCCCCTCGGACATGTGCAGTATGCCAAGGAACTGAGCCCCGGGCTGAATCTGTACCGTGTTGCTTGTCCAATTGGCGTCATTGGCGTCATTTTTGAAAGCCGTCCGGACGCCCTTGTGCAGATTTCTTCGCTCTGCCTAAAGAGTGGCAATGCTGTGCTTCTGAAAGGCGGACGTGAAGCTGCGCTTACCAACGAGGTGCTGGCTGAGCTGATTGTGGAAGCCACGGTGGAATGCGGTCTGCCTGCCGACTGGTGCGGACTTCTGCATTCGCGCGAGGATGTACAGGAGATGCTCAAACTGCATGACCTGATTGATCTGATTATTCCTCGCGGCAGCAATGCTTTTGTTCGATATATCATGCAGAACAGCGAGATTCCCGTGCTGGGGCATGCAGATGGTTTGTGCCATGTTTATGTGGATGAGAGCTATGATCCCGAACTTGCGCTCAAGGTGTGCGTGGACAGCAAGACGCAGAACCTCTCGGTCTGCAATGCTGCCGAGACGCTGCTTGTTCACCAGGCCATCGCTGGGGATTTCCTGCCTGCCGTAGCCGCTGCTTTGAAAGAACGCGGAGTGGAGCTGCGCGGCGACGAGACGGTCTGTCAGCTGATTGATTGCCTTCCCGCGAATGATGAGGACTGGAAGACGGAGTATCTGGACGCCATCCTCTCCATCAAAGTAGTCGGCTCGCTTCAGGAAGCGATTGATCATATCAATCACTTTGGCTCTCACCATACTGATTCCATTATCAGCACCAGCGATGAACACATCGCCGCATTTATGACGCTGGTGGATAGCGCTGATGTTTTCGCCAATTGTTCCACGCGCTTTGCGGATGGTTTCCTGTTTGGATTTGGCGCAGAGGTTGGCATTGCTACTGGCAAGATTCACGCGCGCGGTCCGATGGGCATGGAAGGACTCTGCACGTACAAGTATCGTCTTTATGGCAGCGGGCAGACGCTGAGGGAGCTGAATGAGGGTTCCATCAGCCTCACGCATGCGCCCATCGCTCCTCAACTTCCCTGACATTTTCAGAAGGCTGATTTCAGCCTTCTTTTTTTCTCTTTTCCAGCATAGAGATACAGAAAAGGGAGGTTGCGGAGATGAATGCAGGAAGCAGAACGGAAAGTGTTCAGCATACACTTCAGCTTGATCGGCGTAAAACGGCGCGTATTACCGGTGTGATGGACGTGTGCAGCTTTCATGAGACGGAGATTGTTCTGAAAGTGGATACGGGCGTGATGGTTCTGACAGGCGAAAACCTTCATATTGGAAAGCTGCTGCTGGAGGATGGAAAACTGGATGTGGATGGCCAGATTGATGGAATCGTATACGAGAAAGGAAGGCATACGCCCGGCAGAGTCTGGCCGTGGAGGCGCAGGGATGGATGAAACTATTCTTTGAAACAGCATCGCAGGTTTGCAGTTTTCTTTCGGCTGTTCCGGTCGGGTTTGGTGCTGCCTTGTGCATTGATCTCGGAAAGAACAGCGGTATGCTGCGATTGTGGATTGATTTGCTTTTGGTGACAGCATGCGGCGCCAGTCTGTTCTGGCTTGTCTATGTGCTGCAGGAAGAATCCTTGCGGCTCTATCATCTGCTGGGTTTGGTGTGCGGCGCGCTGATCTATCTGCGCGGAATGGGAACGGTTTTCCGTTTGGTTTTGGATAAGTGGAAAAAGCATTTCAGAAGAAGGAATTCTTGTTCTGAAAATAGAAATTAATAAGGACAAAGTTTTTGAAAGGATGATGCAGCTTGCGCAGAACCATGAGTATTTGGGTAGTCATTGCTGCCTGCGCATGCATCATGGCTGGATTTTTCTGGTATAACAGCTCGCTGACGGATACCATTCAGGAGCTGGATGCTGCCTATGACGATGGCAAGGTGCGTCTGGCTGAATTGCAGGAAGAGCAGACCAATCTTAATGAAATGCTGGAAGCCGCGGGCACGGATGCTTTTATCGAAAATCAGGCCCGTACGCTGTACGGCTATATGATGCCGGACGAAATCCGCTTTGTGATTACCAATCCCGAAGTGTTGTATGGTGATGAAGAAATACCTTCCCGATAACCGGAGAGGGTATTTCTGTTTATTTGTGCAAAATCATACGGAAGAGGTGTTCTCCATGCGAACGGCAGCTATCGGCATTGGTTCCAATTCTCTTCGAATGCTGGTTGCAGATTTATCCGAAGGAACATTGAAACGGCTGAAACGCTACCGCGAAGGGCTGCGTGTATTTGCGGCGCTGGATGCAGAAGGGAATATCAGACCTGAGATGATTGAGAATGCATGCAGCAGTGTGCGTGCTTTCCGAGATGAAGCGCTGAAGGAGGGCGCGCAGACCGTGCATCTGTTTGCGACGAGCGCTGTGCGCGATGCTGCCAATCAGCAGGCGTTTGCCCAAGCACTGTATGACAGCACGCAGCTTACGCTGGAAGTGTGCAGCGGCGAGGAAGAAGCGCAGCTGTCCTTCTGGGGCGCTGCGGAAGGAGAAGGGGAAACAGGACTGATTGACATCGGCGGCGGATCTACGGAAATTGCAGTAGGAAATGGACGGCGGATCGAAGAGGCCACCAGCCTGCAAATGGGCGCCGTCCGGTTCAGCAGATTGTATCCGATTACAGATGTTGAAACTGCTCAAGAAGTGATAGCAAAAGCCCGTGAAGTGGTGAGTGAAGTCAAGAAACGTTTTGCAACTGAATGCGCCGTGGAATGGACAGGCGTGGGAGGCACCTTTACCACCTGTGCGGCACTGGTGCAGAGAATTCCGTGGCAGAAGCGTGAATTCATTCATGGTTATGTGCTTACGCAGGAAGCGCTGATGGATACCATTGCATTTCTTGCTCCCATGCCTATGGAGGAGCGGCTGAAACTGGAGTGCCTACAGCCGCAGCGTGCGGATATTGTGGTACATGGCATTGCCATTTTGCTTGCATGCATGCTGGAACTGAACATTTCCAAGATTAAAGTGAGCGAATATGGCAATTTGGAAGGCTATTTAAAAAGAAAATACCTGTTTGCCCAAAAGGTTTAATCAAAATGTCGTGTTTTTTTCCGTTTTGTCTTTTCAAGTGATGTATTTTCTGCTATAATGTCATTCGACTGGAATTTCATATGCATCGACGCAGCATTTCGTATTCTGTTGATTTCTTCCGCATGATGCAGCCCGCGAGGCTATGCGTCCGAATGCAGAAAGATAATAAGGGGGAACTATAATGGCAAACTATCAGACCAAAGACATTCGTAACATCGCCCTCATGGGTCATGGCAGCGAAGGCAAGACGACTCTTGTTGAGGCGCTGCTGTTCGCTGCTGGCGCCATCGATCGTCAGGGCCGCACCGAAGACGGCAACACCGTGACCGACTTCGACCCCGAAGAGATCAAGAGAAAGATTTCCATCAGTGCTGCCACCGCTCCCATTGAGTGGAAGCAGAAGATGATCAACGTCGTCGACGTTCCTGGCTATTTTGACTTCATCGGTGAAATGATGGGTCCTCTGCGTGTTGTTGAAACCGCTGCCATTCTGGTTAACGCTGTTGGCGGCATTGCTGTCGGCACCGAGAAGGCCTGGAACTACGCCACCAAGAACAACGTCGGCAAGATGTTCATCGTCAACCAGATGGACCGCGATCATGCTGACTTTGCGAAGGTTGCCGCTGCTCTGCGCGAGCGTTTTGGCAGCAGCGTTGTGCCGATCCTCCTGCCCATCGGCAGCGGCGCCAACTTCAAGGGTCTGGTCAACGTTCTGGAGAACAAGGCCTATGAGCGCGTTGCTAAGGGGCAGCCCAAGGAGATCCCCGTTCCCTCCGACATGGCCGATGCCATTGCCGAGGCTCTGGAAGAGATCACCGAAGCTGCCGCTGGCGCTGATGAAGAGCTCATGATGAAGTACCTCGAAGAGGGTGAACTGACTCACGAGGAGATTCTGGAAGGCTTCAAGGCCGGCATGTTCTCTGGCGAGATCTGCCCCGTGGTGCCCTGCTCCGGTCTGACCGGCGTTGGCGTGTCCAAGCTGCTGGATGTCATTGCTGATTTCCTGCCCTCTCCTGTGCGCCAGGTGTACACCGGTGTGAACCCCAAGACCGAAGAAGAAGAAACCCGCAAGTGCGCCAATGACGAGCCCTTCAGCGCTTTGGTTTACAAGACCATCGCTGACCCCTTCGTCGGCAAGCTGAACCTGTTCAAGGTCATGAGCGGCACCCTGTCTTCCACCGGCAACATCTACAACGCTACCAGCGATAAGACCGAAAAGATCAACGGTCTGTACGTGCTGCGCGGCAAGAAGCAGATCAACGTGCAGCAGCTGCAGGCGGGCGACATGGGCGCTCTGGCCAAGCTGCAGTACACCAACACCGGCGATACCCTGTGCGATCCTGCCAAGCCCATCCAGTATCCCGCCATCGAGTATCCGATCCCCTGCATGAGCAAGGCCGTCTTTGCTGCCAAGCAGGGCGAAGAAGATAAGGTCTTCAGCGGCCTGGCTCGTCTGATGGAAGAAGATCCCTCCATCAAGCTGGAAAAGAACGTCGAGACCACCGAAACCCTCATCTCCGGCCAGGGCGAACTGCATCTGGACGTGATCCGCAACAAGCTGGCCAGCAAGTTCGGCGCTCAGGCCAACCTGCAGGATCCTCGCATTCCTTACCGTGAGACCATCAAGAAGACCGTGAAGATCCAGGGCCGCCACAAGAAGCAGTCCGGTGGCCACGGCCAGTTCGGTGATGTCTGGATCGAGTTCTCTCCCATCGGCGATACCGGCATCGACTTCGAGTTCGAAGATGCCGTCGTTGGCGGCGTGGTTCCGCGCAACTTCATCCCCTCTGTTGAGAAGGGCCTGCGCGAGCACATCCGCAAGGGCGTTCTGGCTGGCTATCCCATGGTCGGTCTGCACGCCAAGCTGTATGACGGCAGCTACCATCCCGTCGACTCTTCTGAAATGGCCTTCAAGACCGCTGCCCGTATCGCTTACAAGAACGGCTGCGCTCAGGCTTCTCCCGTGCTGCTCGAGCCGATCATGCACGTGGAAGTGCTCGTGCCCGACGAGTACATGGGCGACGTCATGGGCGACATGAACAAGCGCCGCGGCCGCATCATGGGTATGAACCAGGTTGACGGTCTGCAGCAGCTGGTTGCGGAAGCTCCCCATGCCGAAATGTTCAAGTACGCTACCGACCTGCGTTCCATGACTCAGGCTCGCGGTTCCTTCACCATGTCCTTCGAGCGCTATGAAGAAGTGCCTGCCAACGTTGCCCAGAAGATCATCGAGAATGCGAAGATCGAGGACGACGAGGAGGAGTAATTCTCTGCATTGTCAATATTGGGACCGGTGCATTTGCATCGGTCCCGTTTGACATTATCCAGACTGCAGGAAGGAGCATTTACAGTGATTACGACTGTTTGCATGAATCCCAGCTTTGATAAAACCGCAACCATTCAGCAGATGATGGTTGGCGAAGTAAACCGCCTGCACGATGTGCGTGTTGATGTTGGCGGCAAGGGAATCAATGTTGCCATTGTGCTGAAGCGGCTTGGCGCCGATGTGCGCAGTGTTGGCTGCCTTGGTGAAGACAATGCCGCCAGCTTTCTGCAGATGCTGAAGAAAGAGGAACTTTCTTTCGATTACCTTTCCGTGCCTGGCGAAGTGCGCACCAATCTGAAGCTGGTTGATACTGCCGAAAAGAAGATAACCGAGTTCAATGAACCTGGTATTTCTGTGAACGATGAGCAGCTGGAAGCGTTTCTGGATCTGCTTCGTCATACCTGCGCAGACAGTTCGCATGTGGTTCTAAGCGGCCGTCTGCCGGCTGGCTGTGCCAAAACCACTTATCAGCGCTGTATGCAGGCCCTTGAGGGCAAGAAGTGTGTGCTCGACGCAGCGGGCGAATCGCTTTTGCATGGCATCAAGGAAAAGCCCTATCTGATTAAGCCCAATCTGCATGAGATTGAATCGATCATGAAAAAGGAGCTTCGCACACTGCGCTCCCTGCGCGACGCCGCACTCTTTCTGATGGGCTACGGAGCGCAGAACGTTGTGATCTCCATGGGACGCTATGGCGCGATGTTCGTGAATGAATCCACGACGCTGTTTGCGCCGGCTCTGATGGTTGAAGCCAAGTCGACCGTCGGCGCAGGCGACGCCATGCTCGGCGGCATTCTGGCTGGACTGACTGGTGGCGCTACATTGATGGAAGCGTTCCGTTATGGCGTTGCTGCTGGTGCTGCCAGCGTGATGACGGACGGCACCCAGCTGGTGCGCAAGAATGATTTTGATGCTCTTCTGCCCAAAGTAACGGTACAGGAAGTATGAAGACAGCGGCAGAGCGTGCATTCGTGCGTGCAGGACGCAGAGGGGAATACCTGTTTCAGGACGGCGAGTTTGCCCTGCGTCCGCGCGAATATGCGCACCGGGTATCACAGCTCGACGGCGCGTGTTCCCTGATTTTTGATATTGTGGAGCTGACATCCGGAAAAGTGGCAGGGGAGATCGCATTGCGCATTGGCGAAGGAGAAGGACTCTATTATCTTGGCCATATTGGCTATCATATGGATCCGCCTTTTCAGGGCAGAAACGGTGCGCTGAAGGCTTGCCGCATGTGTATTCCCGTATTTGAAGCCATGCAGATGCGATCATTTGTCATCACGACGGATGAAGATAACTGGCCAAGCATTCGCACGTGTGAAAAATTGGGGTGTGTGCTGGAAAGCACGGTGGATGTGCCTGCATGGTGCCGCGCAGAGTTCTCCATCAGCTGCCGAAAAAGGCGCTACGTGTACGAGATTTCAAAAGCCTGACTGCAAAAATGCAGTTATGGCTTTTCTTTTTGAATAGAATAGGGTAAAATATGTTGGGTTACTACGGAAAGGTGGTGCTTCTTTGGAAGATTTGATTCATGGCTGCAAGATTGCTTATCGCTACGAAAAGTGCGACAAGAGCGATGCGCCAACTGTGATGCTTTTGCATGGCTGGGGCTGCGATGGCTCCATCTTTTCTTCCTTTGAAACGGAATGGCGCAAAAATGCCAATGTTTTTGCGGTTGATTTTCCCGGTCACGGGCAGAGCGGCGAGCCCTCTGAACCGTGGGGTGTGCCGGAATATGCCGAGCAGCTTTTGGCTCTGATGAACGAGCTGGGCATTGAATGTGCAGATGTGGTTGCACACTCTTTTGGCGGTCGTGTAGCGATTTATCTGTCTTCTCATCATCCTGAGAAGGTGGGCAAAATGGTGATTACTGGCGGCGCGGGGATCCGCAAACCGGCAGCACAGACGCAGTCGAAAAAGCAGTCTGCCTACAAGCGGCTCAAGGCGATCATCAATGCGCTGGCGAAGGTGCCCTTCCTGAAAAAGTGGACAGACGCCATGCAGGAAAAGCTGGTGCAGAAGTATGGCTCTGCTGATTACAAGCGGCTGAATCCCAATATGCGCAAGACCTTTGTGAAGGTAATCAATCAGGATCTGTCTGAATTTTTGCCCTCTATCAAGGCATCCACGCTGCTGATCTGGGGCAGCGCGGATACGGAAACCCCGCTTTGGATGGGGCAGAAGATGGAAAAAGAAATTCCTGACGCTGGCCTGGTGATCTTTGAAGGGCGCACTCATTTTGCGTTTCTTGAAGAGCCTCAGCGCTTTGCTGCTATCGTTAACACATTCTTCTTTGGAGGCAATAACGCGTGATTAAGATTGTTCCTGAAGTGCTGTGGCTGAGCTGGCTGTGGATTCTTGTGCCTGTATTGTGCTGCCTGTTTGCTTCCCGCACGCTTCTGCACTATTTCCAGCTGGAGAGCTATCAGTTCCCCGGCTATTTCCGTACCCTGTGGCGCAATAAGAAAAACAGCTTCATGCCTGGCGTGTGTGCCGTTGTTGTGAGCCTGCTTGCCACCGTTGTGCTTCCTCTGCCTGCTATGGCGCTCAACTCCAAGTTTTTGGGCTATGCCTATCTTGTTCTCATTCTGCCCATTGCAGTGGCTGGAGGCCTGTTGATTGCCAAGCTGTTCCGCCCCAAAAATGCGAAGAAAAAGTTTGTTATTACGGCTCGCGTGAAGCGTTTGTATGTTGTTCACGCCATCGTAATGCTGCTCATCAGCCGGCTGCTTGCTGAGTTTTATGCTACGATGTACCTGTTTGTGGCGTGGCCGCTGTTCCTGCCGCTGATTGTGGCGCTGTCTGGTTTGCTTGCGTGGCCGATCGAAAAGGCCATCAGCGAGTGTTATTTCCGCGATGCCCGCCGCAAGCTGCTGGCCAACGACCGATTGATCCGCATCGGCATCACTGGCAGTTATGGCAAAACGTCTGTTAAGCATATTCTGGGTACCATCCTGAGCGAAAAGTATCCTACGCTGATCACTCCTGCCAGCTTCAACACCCCGATGGGCGTTTCCCGCGCCATCCGCGAGCGCCTCACCCCTTCCTATCAGGTGTTTGTGGGCGAAATGGGTGCACGACATGTGGGCGATATCAAAGAAATGTGCCGCCTTGTCAAGCCTACCATCGGCATTATTACCTCCGTTGGTCCGCAGCATCTGGAAACCTTCAAGACCATTGATCGCATTGCCGGCACCAAGTATGAGCTGATTGAAGGGCTGCCTCAGGAAGGTTCCCACTGCTATTTCTACGACGATGGTGCGTATTGCACGCAGATGTATGAAAAGACGCAGAAGACCAAGGTGCTCTGCGGACGCGATCCCGAAAAGTCTGACTGTTGGTGCGACAAGGTGAGCGTATCTCAGCTGGGCAGCACATTCACGCTTCACATCCGCAACAAGGGAAGCATTGAATGCCATACCAAGTTGCTGGGCGAGCATAACATCCAGAACATCCTGCTTGCCGCTGCTGTTGCCAGCGATCTGGGACTCAGCCTTCGCCAGATCTCTCACGGCATCGAAAAGCTGCAGCCTGTCAAGAACCGTCTGGAGCTCATCACCCGTCCCGGCGGCTTCACCATTATCAACGACGCCTTCAATTCCAACCCTGTCAGCTCCAGAGCCGCTTTGCAGGTGCTGAAAGACTTCCCGCAGCGCCGCATCATTATCACTCCCGGTATGGTTGAGCTTGGTGAGAAGGAAGCGGATTACAACTATGAATTCGGCAAGGCTATGGCTGGCTGCGTTGATATTGCCATCATTGTCGGCAAGAAGCGCGTGCAGCCCATCATTGATGGCCTGAAAGAAGCTGAATTTGACGAAAGAAACATCCATCGCGTTGACAGTCTCAACGCTTCTACCGCACTGCTGCACAGCATGGTTCGTCCGACTGACACTGTGCTGTATGAAAATGACCTTCCAGATAACTACGAAGAAGCTTGATTGGAGGATTATCCATGAGCAAACTGCAATTGGGCGTTTTTTACGGCAGCCGTACCTGCGAACATGATGTGTCCATCATCAGTGCAGTTCAGCTGATGCGCGCCGCTGACAAGGAAAAATACGATATCATTCCGGTTTACATCAGCAAGCAGGGAGAATGGTTTACTGGAGAAGCGCTGCTGGATATGGCTACCTACACGCCCTTTGATCCGATGAAGAAGGGCGTTGTGAAGGTCAATCCGGATCTGACCGCCGGTTCCGGCGCACTGACCTACATCGAGCGCGGCAAGGGCCTGCTTGGCAAGGACAAGGAAGTGGTGGCAGCCCGTCTGGATTGCGTCATTCCCGTTTTCCATGGCATGCATGGCGAGGATGGCACGGTGCAGGGCGTGCTGGAACTGTGCAACATCCCGTATTCCAGCTCCAGCGTTGGTGCAAGCGCCATTGGCATGGATAAGGTGTACATGAAGCAGTTCTTCCGCGGCGCTGGTTTTCCTGTGCTGCCGGATTGCTGGTTCCTCCGCCGTGCGTGGGAGCAGGACCGCAATGCTGTGATGGATCAGATTGAAAAGACGCTGCCTTATCCTGTGTTCACCAAGCCTGCTTCTCTGGGGTCTTCCATTGGCGTCAGCCGTGCCAATGACCGCAAGGAACTGGAAGAAGCGCTTGAACTGGCCTTCGATTTTGACCGCAAGGTACTGGTGGAACAGGGCCTGAACAAGCCGCTGGAGCTGAATTGTTCCGTGCTGGGCTACAATGGTCATTCCAAGGCCAGCGAGATTGAGATGCCTGTTACCGGCGGCGATCTGCTGAGCTATCTGGACAAATACGGCGCCAGCGGCAGCAAGGGCATGGCTTCTCTCAAGCGCGTTCTGCCTGCGCCCATCGAACCTGAACTGCGCCAGAAGGTGCAGGAACTGTCCGTGCAGATCTTCAACAATATGGACTGCAAGGGCGTTGTACGCATCGACTATATGTACGACGCCGCTTCGGACGGCCTGTACATCACGGAGATCAACACGCTTCCCGGCTCCATGGCTTTCTATCTGTGGGAGGCTACCGGCATGCCGTACCGTGAAATGATCGACAAGCTGGTCGAATTCGCCATGGAGGCGAAGAAGGATAAGGACGACAGCAACTACGCTTACTCCTCCAGCATCCTCAGCGATGTATCTCTGGGCGGGAAAGCCGGCCCCAAGAACGGAGCCAAGCTGGGCTGAACTACAAAGGAGCACTATGGTTGCATTATCAGAAATTAAATCCCCGGAGGATATCCGCAATCTGAACCGTGAAGAATGCGAAGAACTTGCGGATGATCTTCGTACCAAGATCATTCAGACGGTTTCGCAGAATGGCGGTCATCTGTCGTCCAATCTGGGCATTGTGGAAATTACGCTTGCACTGCACCGCGTCTTTGACACGCCCCAGGATAAAATCGTCTTTGACGTTGGCCATCAGACCTATCCGCACAAGCTGCTGACCGGACGTTATGAACGCTTTGATACGCTTCGTACTTATGGCGGCCTGTCTGGTTTCCCGCGCCGCTGCGAAAGTGAATACGACTGCTTCGAGGCTGGCCATGCGTCTACGGCGCTTTCTGCCGCACTGGGCCTTGCCCGTGCACGCGATGCTCAGGGTCAGAAGCATCATGTGATTGCGGTTGTGGGCGATGGCGCCCTGACGGGCGGCATGTGCTATGAAGCGCTCAATGACTGTGGCAACAGCAAGACGCGCATGATTGTTCTGCTCAACGACAACGAGATGTCCATTGCGCAGAACGTAGGCGCGCTGAGCAAGCACCTGTCCAATCTGCGCGCCAGCGCTGGCTGGAATACCACCAAAAAGCGCGTCAAGAGCAGACTGAGCCGCATCCCGGTCATCGGGGAGCCGGTGTATCGCCTTGTCCATACTGTCAAGCGCATGGTAAAGTCTGTTTTTGTGGATGAAGGCTTCTTCTCTGCGCTTGGTTTCCGCTATCTGGGGCCGATTGACGGCAATGATCTGGAAGCGGTGGAACGTATGCTCGGACAGGCGAAACTGCTGGATGAGCCTGTCGTCATTCACTGCATTACCAAGAAAGGTTATGGCTACCATCGCGCCGAGAGCAAGCCTGAAGCGTTCCACGGCACTTCTCCGTTCTTTGTGGAGAGCGGAAGAAGCAATGCATCCAGCAGCCGTGGAAACGGCGATGTAGCAAATGAGACGCTCATTGAGCTTGCCAAAAAGGATTCTCGCGTGATGGCTATCACCGCTGCCATGCCGCTTGGAACGCGTACGGAACTGTTTGAAAAGGCGTTTCCTGAGCGTTTCCTTGATGTGGGTATTGCCGAGGAGCATGCGGTTACGCTTTGCGCCGGTCTTGCTTCCGGCGGTATGCGTCCGTACTTCTTTGTTTATTCCACTTTCCTGCAGCGCGGTTACGATCAGGTGCTGCATGATGTGTGTATTCAGAATCTTCCGGTGGTTTGCTTGCTGGATCGCGCAGGCATTTCCAATGAGGATGGCCAGTCTCACCAGGGGCTGTATGATTTTGCTTATCTGCGTCATATTCCCAATCTGACGGTTTTGGCTCCGGCTGACGCGGATGAGCTTAAGCTGATGATTCTGGCAGCTCATGAAGCTGGCAAGCCCTGCACCATTCGTTACCCGAAGAATGCTGAAAAGCTGCCTGATGGATACTGCATCGATTCCTTTGCCGTCGGCAAGTGGCAGAGCCTGCGCGCTGGCGACAGCGTTACGCTGCTGGCTGCCGGCACCATGACCGCAGCCGCTCTTCGGGCTGCGGATGAACTGGCCAAGGAAGGCATTCGGGCTGAAGTGATCAATGCTTCCACCATCAAACCGCTTGACGCGGAAACCCTCCGCCGTATATTTGAAAAGGGCGCGCCTGTTGTGACCCTTGAGGAGCACGTTTTGCAGGGCGGTTTTGGCAGCGCTGTACTGGAATGGGCTGCGCAGAACCGGATGACAACGCCCGTTTCCGTGATGGCGGTAGAGGACCGTTTCATCCAGCACGGCGACCACAAGCACCTGCTTGCGGAAGTTGGCCTGGACGATGAGAGCATTATTCAGAACGTTCGAAAGGTGGTGGACTGCCATGGCTGAAAAGCTGCGCGTGGATCTAGCCATGGTGCGTCAGGGGCTTGCCCCCAGCAGGGAAAAGGCGCAGGCCATGATTATGGCAGGTCAGGTCTATGTGAAGGAAGTCAAGGTGCTCAAAGCCTCCGAAAAGGTAGCTGAAGATGCGGAACTGATCGTTCGCGGCCACGTTCACCCGTTTGTTGGCAGAGGCGCTCTGAAGCTTGACAAGGCTTTGAAGGTGTTTCAGGTGGATGTGACCGACGCGGTCGCTATGGACATTGGCGCAGCAACGGGCGGCTTTACCGATGTGCTGCTTCAGAATGGCGCGAAGCATGTTTACGCGATTGACGTTGGCTATGGCCAGCTGGACTGGAAGATCCGCAGCGATGAGCGTGTAACGGTGATGGAGCGCACAAATGCCCGTTATCTGACCCACGAGGAAATCCCTTGCGTGCCGGATATTACGGTGATGGATGTATCCTTCATCTCAGTCAAGCTGATTCTGCCGGTTGCGGCTGAATTGATGGATCACAAAGGCCGTTTCTGCATTCTGATCAAGCCCCAGTTTGAAGCTGGTCGCGAGCATGTTGGCAAGAAGGGCGTTGTAAGGGATCCTGCGGTACACCGTCAGGTGATCGAGGATATAGCGGCCTTTGTGCCGGGCATGAACTACGCCATGGCGCAGCTGGATTTCTCGCCGATCACCGGCCCTGAAGGCAATATTGAGTATATTACCGAGCTTCTTCCGGAGGAAATGGTACAAACGCCCGTTGATGCTGAGAGGATTGCCCAGGTGGTTGCTCAGGCGCACAAGACGCTGGCAAAAGAATAATTCGCAGGTGCATAACTATGCATTATTGCATGGCTATGCATTTTGTGTTATACTGCATGAGAAAGGCGGCGTAATCATGAAATCGGTATACATTCTTATGCACCAGCGCAAGCCGAACACGCCTGATTTGGTCATGCAGCTGTCTGACTGCTTTTGCAGGCATGGTATTTCGGTTGTTTCAGAAGCCTGGCTGTACGATTTGGCCAGCGGGCTGGGCATTTCGAGTTTTCAGAGCGGGAGCCCTGACGGGTGTGATGCTGTGGTGGCTGTCGGCGGTGATGGCACGCTTCTGCGCGCCAATGCTGTTGCGATTGCTTATCATCTGCCTGTGCTGGGTGTAAACATTGGCCGTGTTGGTTTTTTGACAGAAATCGAGCTTGAACAGCTGGATGAAACCTGTAAAAAACTGGCGAGCGATGATTTTTCCATCGAAAGCCGGATGATGCTGGCAGCTTCCATTGACAGTGGCGATCCGAAGCTGGCTTTGAACGACGTTGTTATCAGCCGTGGCGGGTATGCGCGCCTGATCGGGATTGATACATGGGTAGATGACGATCCGATCGGCCGTTTCCTTGCGGATGGGCTGATTGTTTCCACCTCAACCGGTTCTACGGGCTATTCTCTGTCCGCAGGCGGACCGATTGTGTGTCCGGAGGTGGAATGCATGGTGCTTACGCCTATCTGTGCCCATTCCCTGCAGCACAGGCCTGTGGTTACGGCGTCCAGCCAGAAGCTTTCCATTCGCTTGACGGACGACGTCAAAGCAATGGTATCCATTGATGGACAGGATGCATTTGATTTTGCCTATGGTCAGGAGCTCACCATCACAAAGTCACCGCAGGGTGCCCGGTTTATTCGTATGGCTCCCAACCGCTTTTTTAGCAAGATACGAATCAAGCTTTCCGAATGGAGCGCTGAATAAGGAGAGTTGAACCATGAAATCCGCCCGACAGATTGCTATTTTGGAGATCATTGCAGAACGTGCCGTCGAAACCCAGGAGGATCTGGCTGATGCCCTCAGAAGGCGTGGTTTTCAGGTAACGCAGGCTACGGTTTCCCGTGATATCAAGGAGTTGAGACTGGTGAAGGTGCTGTCTGCCGATGGCGCGTATCGCTATGCCACTTCCGACAAAAACGAAAACAGCCTCAACGAACGCCTGATCCGCATGTTCAGCGAGACGGTGATCAGCATGAGCAGTGCCTATAACCAGATTATCATCAAGACCCTGTCTGCCAGCGCCAACATTGCTGCTGAAACCATCGACAGCCTGCAGTGGCCGGAAATCCTGGGCACGATTGCTGGCGATAATACTATTCTGATGATTGTGCGTACCATCGAAGAGGTTCAGCCCGTTATGGAAAGGCTGAGCGCCATGGTGCGCCGCTGAGTGTACGGAAAGGAAACATCGGCTTATGCTTGTATCAATGACTGTGCGCAATATTGCGCTGATCGAGCATTTGGAAATTCAGTTTCATAAAGGCATGCACGTGCTCAGCGGCGAGACAGGCGCTGGTAAATCCATCATTGTGGACAGCATCAATCTGGTGCTGGGCGAACGTGCTGACCGCGGTTTGATCCGTTCCGGGTGTGAAAAGGCGTCTGTTGAAGCCCTGATCGATATTTCAAATTCTCCGGAAGTGCAGGAACTGCTTCGCGAGCAGGAACTGGAAGCAGATGGGGGATTGATGAGCGTTCACCGTGAGATTTCGACAGGGGAACGCAACATCTGCCGTGTGTGCGGCGTAATTGTACCTCTTGCTTTCTTGCGCAAGGTGACGGCTCATCTGGTCGATATTCACGGTCAGCACGAGCATCAGAGTCTGCTGGACAGCAAGCAGCATATGGGCTTTCTGGATTCCTTCGGCGGCGATAGCTTTCACACGCAGCTGAATGCAGTGGAGAATGCGTACCGTTTCTGGCGTGAAAGCAGCGTTCGTTTTTCTGCCTTGCGAAAGGAAAATGCTCAGCGTGCTGAACGGCTTGTTTATCTTGAAAGCAGGGTCAAAGATCTGGATGCAGCAAAGCTGGAAATGGGGGAAGCAGAGCGACTTTCCGCCGAAAAAGCACGGTTTGCCGGTGCAGAGAAAATCGACCGTGCCGTACGGACGGGTTATGAAGAAGTACTGGGCGGCGGACGGGAGCAGAGCATCGTGACCAAGCTGCGCAGTGCAACGGATGCCATGCGCGTTATTGAGGAGTTGGATCCTCGCTTCAAAGCCCTCGCCGATCGTCTTTCCTCTGCCTATTATGAGGCGGAAGAAATCGGCATTGAGCTGCGGGAGATGCTCGAGACGGAGAGCTTCGATCCCGAAAGAAGCGAGGCAGTTCAGGAACGGCTGGATCTGATTCGCAGACTGGAACGCAGATATGGAATGACCGCTGATGAACTGGTAACGCATCACGAGGAACTGCGTGAAGAACTGTCGCGCCTTGGCAGCATGGAGGACAGGCTAAAGAGGGCAGAGGCCGACTATAAACAGAAACTTCAGGTCTACCGTACGGAGGCTGCAAAGCTTACCTGCGAACGTGAAAAGATCGCAAGACAGTTTGAGAAGACCATGGAAGGCCAGCTGAGAGATCTGGGCATGGGTTCCACACGCTTTGTATGCGTATTTGAAGAGCCCGAACCCGGACAGAAGAAAGTGCCTACGGCGCTTGGCGATGACCATGTGTGCTTCTACATCGCTCCTAACCCGGGCGAACCCCTCAAGCCCCTTGACAAGACGGCCTCGGGCGGCGAGCTTTCCCGCCTGATGCTTGCGCTCAAGGCAGCGGGCGCAGCGCACGACGGCATTCCGTGCATGATTTTTGACGAAATTGATACGGGTATCAGCGGTCACATTGCTGGCGTCGTTGCGCAGAAGATGGCATCTATTGCGCAATACCATCAGGTTCTGTGCGTCACCCATCTTGCTCAAATCGCAGCCATGGCGGATACGCAGTATCTGGTTCGCAAGTCTGTTTCAGATGATCGCACGCGCACCAGTGTGGTTACTTTGGATGAGGAAGGACGCATCAAAGAGGTGGCGCGTCTGATCGGCGTGACGGATGAGCAGCAGGAAAGCGGCCTTGCGCACGCAAAAGCAATCCTGCAGTCGGCAAAAGAATGGAAAAATGCTTTGAAATGAAAAAAAGCCTTTGTGAAAAAGCAAACTATACTTCCACCTTTGCAGTGATTGTGGTATACTGACAAATGGCGATATATGCTTAACTACTAATTGTTCAGGAAGGACGAATGTGCATGAGTACCGTACACAGTTTTCCCGGCGGCATCCATCCGCATGAGGGAAAGGGTGGCAAGGTTATCACGGCAGGTATGCCGATCACGACTGCTCCGCAGCCCTCTCGCGTGGTCATTCCGCTTCAGCAGCATATTGGAGCCCCCTGCAAGGCGCTTGTTGCCAAAGGGGACTATGTGAAAGTCGGCCAGATGATTGGCGAGCCTGTTGGCGCGATGAGCGCGGCGGTGCATTCATCTGTGTCTGGCACGGTTGTTGATGTTGTGCCCTGCATTCTTGCCAATGGCATGGAGCAGCTCAGCGTGATCATCGATAACGATTTTAAGGATGAGTGGGTTGCGCTGACTCCTGTTGCCAATCCCGAAGCCATGTCTGTTCAGCAGCTGTCTGAACTGGCCAGGGAAAAGGGCGTTGTGGGTCTTGGCGGAGCTACTTTCCCCACGGCCGTCAAGCTGAATGTGCCCGCTGGCAAGAAGGTTGACACGCTGGTGCTCAACGGCGCCGAGTGCGAACCCTATCTGTC
This sequence comes from bacterium, assembly GCA_029009515.1. Lineage (GTDB taxonomy): Bacteria > Bacillota > Clostridia > Christensenellales > Aristaeellaceae > Limiplasma. The sequence goes on along the minus strand of JAQXJZ010000001.1, from coordinate 77,179 downwards.
TGCTGACCATCGACTGATGATCGAGCATGCCGAGCAGATTGTTTCCGGCGCTCGTCTCATTCAGAAGGTGCTGGGAATCACCAATGTGATGATCGGCATTGAAGACAACAAGCAGGACGCAATTGCTGTGATGGCCAAGGCCTGCAGCAGCTTTGAAGGCTTCCGCGTTCAGGCTCTCAAGACCAAGTACCCGCAGGGCGGCGAAAAGCAGCTTGTGTATGCGCTGACTGGCCGCAAGGTTCGTATGGGTGGTCTGCCGCTGGATCAGGGCGTCATCGTGTGCAACGTGGGCACCTGCTATGCTCTGCACCGTGCCGCTTACGAAGGCCGTCCGCTGGTTGAGCGCGTGGTCACTCTGGGCGGACTGTTCAACAAGCCTGCCAACTATCTGGTTCGCATCGGCACTCCTGTAGAGTGGCTGGTGGATACCTCCGATGGTTTTGAGGCCAATGTGAAGATGCTGATTTATGGCGGCCCCATGATGGGCATGGCCATCAGCCGCGAAGACATTCCTGTCACCAAGGGCTGCTCCGGCATTCTGGCCATGGATCAGATTGCTGCCATCGATGAAGAACAGGCTTGCATCCGCTGCGGCCGCTGCATCCAGGCTTGCCCGATGAAGTTGGTGCCTGCTGCCATCGACCGCAATGTCCGCAAGGATCTGTTCGAAGAGGCTGAAAAGCTTAACGCCATGAACTGCATGGAGTGCGGTTCCTGCGCATGGGCGTGCCCGTCCCGCCGCAACCTCACCCAGAGCTGCCGCGTTGCCAAGCGCATCATTACGCAGCGCCGCAAGGAAGCTGCCGCTAAGAAAGGGGATAAGTGATCAATATGCAGAAAAAGCTCGTTGTTGCTTCTTCGCCCCTGATTCGTGACACTTCTGTGTCCACGCGCCGTCTGATGGGCGATGTAGTGATTGCCATGCTGCCCACCGCGCTGGCTGCCGTGTGGTTCTTTGGCGCTCCTGCGCTGGGTCTGATTCTGGTTGCTGTTGTTTCTGCCGTGCTGTCTGAGGCTGTTTACCAGCGCCTGACTCACCAGAAGGTGACCATTGGCGACCTGAGCGCTGTTGTGACCGGCATGCTGCTGGCCTTCAACATTCCTGCCAACGCTCCCTGGTGGATGGCTGCGATCGGCTCCGCCATCGCCATCATCCTTGTCAAGCAGATGTTCGGCGGTCTTGGCCAGAACTTCATGAACCCCGCTCTGGCTGCCCGCACCATTCTGATGCTCTCCTGGACCGCTCTGATGGCTGCTACTGCTGTTCCCGCTGGCGGCCAGCTGTTTGGCCTGGCCAAGGTTGAAGCGGACGCTATCGCTTCTGCCACTCCTCTGGCCAATGGCAGCTACACCCTGTGGCAGCTGTTCATCGGCGACGTGCCCGGCATGCTGGGTGAAACCTGCAAGCTGACCCTGATCCTTGGCGGCATCTACCTGATTGTTCGCCGCGTGATCGACTGGCGCGTGCCTGCCTTCTTCATCGGCACGGCTTTCGTTCTGTTCCTGATCTCCACCGGCAGCGCTGAAACCGCTCTGTTCCACATTCTGAGCGGCGGCCTGATGCTGGGCGCCTTCTTCATGGCTACCGACTATGTGACCTGCCCCTATACCAAGACGGGCCGCGCCATCATGGGCATTGGCTGTGCCGTGCTGCTGTTTGTCATCCGCACCTATGGCAGCTATCCCGAAGGCTGCTCCTTCGCCATCCTGTTCATGAATGTTCTCACCCCCTTCATCGATAAGTGGACCATGCCGAAGAGCTTCGGTACGGAGAAAATCAAGGGAGGCGCTAAAGCATGAAAAAGAAGTCTCTCCTCTCGGTTTTCATGAATGGTATCCTGAATGAAAACCCGACCTTCCGCCTGCTGCTGGGCATGTGCCCGACGCTGGCTGTTTCCACGGCTGCTTCTCAGGGCCTGGGCATGGGTCTGTCCACGACGTTTGTGCTGGTTTTTGCCAATCTGGTCATCTCTGCTCTTCGCAAGATTATTCCCGATCGTGTACGCATTCCCAGCTACATCGTGGTTATTGCAACGTTCGTTACCATCATCGATCTGGTCATCAAGGCGTTCCTGCCGGCGCTGTCCAGTTCTCTGGGCATCTACATCCCGCTGATCGTTGTCAACTGCATCATCTTTGCTCGTGCAGAATCCTTCGCGTCCAAGAATGATGTTCTGCCTTCCATCGTTGACGGACTGGGCATGGGCTTGGGTTTCACCGCTTCTCTGACGCTCCTTTCCGCTGTGCGTGAGATCATCGGCAGCGGCAAGCTGTTCGGCGTTCAGGTGATGCCCGCCGCTTACAAGCCCATGGCAATCGTCGTTTCTCCTGCTGGCGGCTTCATCGTTCTGGGTATTATGATCCTGATCGTCAACGCCGTTGTTAAGAGTGTTGCCAAACATAAGAGCGCGAAAGCGAAGGAGGGAATCGCATGAGTGAAATTCTCTTGATCATCGTTGGCAGCGTTTTGGTCAACAACTTCGTTATGTCCCAGTTCCTGGGCATCTGTCCTTTCCTGGGCGTTTCCAAGAAGGTGGAAACTGCTATGGGTATGGGCATGGCCGTAACCTTTGTTATGGCGCTGGCCTCTCTGATTACCTACTTCATCCAGAGCTACCTGCTTGTGCCGCTTGATCTGGAATACATGCAGACCATTGCGTTTATTCTTGTGATTGCGGTGCTGGTTCAGATTGTTGAAATCGCACTCAAGAAGATCAGCCGCAGCCTGTATCAGGCGCTGGGTGTTTACCTGCCTCTGATCACCACCAACTGCGCCGTGCTGGGCGTTGCGCTGCTGAACACCCGTGAGGGCTACAACCTGATCGAGTCCGTGGTCAACGGCGTCGGCGCTGCTCTTGGCTTCATGCTGGCTATCGTGCTGTTTGCCAGCATCCGCGAACGTCTGTCCACCAGCAACATGCCCAAGTGGATGGATGGTTTCCCTGGCGCGCTGATTACTGCCGGTCTGATGTCTCTGGCCTTCCAGGGCTTCTCTGGCCTGATTTAAGAAAGGAGTGCCTGTCAAATGACTGCTATTCTGATTAGCGTTCTGGTGCTTGGCGCTCTGGGCCTTGTTTTCGGCGTTCTGCTGATGTTGGCCAACAAGGTTTTTGAAATGCCTTCTGATCCCAAGCGTGATGCTGTGCGTGCTGCTCTGCCCGGCGCCAACTGTGGCGGCTGCGGTTTTGCTGGCTGCGATGCTCTGGCCGATGCTATTGCTGCCGGCACTGCGCCCATCAGCGCTTGCCCAGTTGGCGGTGCTGCCTGTGCCAACGCTATTGCTGAGATCCTCGGTTTGGAAGACATGCCTGATCAGGTTCGCAATGTGGCGACCGTTGTGTGTCAGGGTTCCAAGGATCGCTGCCGCGATAAGTTTGAGTACCATGGCATTCAGGACTGCGTAGCCGCTGCTACCATTAACAACGGCAATCGTTCCTGCAAGTATGCATGCCTCGGTTTGGGTACCTGTGTACGTGCCTGTAAGTTCGATGCTATTCATATCGATGAAGCGACCGGTATTGCCAAGGTTGATCCTGAAAAGTGCACCAGCTGCGGCGCTTGCGTGCGTGCTTGCCCCAAGAAAGTGCTGAGCCTTCAGCCCGTGACCGTTCCTGTTCGTCTGCTGTGCCGTGCAGCCGAAGAAGGCAAAGTCGTCAGCGATAACTGCAAGATCGGTTGCGTTGGCTGTGCCAAGTGTATGGATGCCTGCAAGTTTGGCGCTATCACCATGGTGAACAATCTGCCTGTGATCGACCACGAAAAGTGTGTTGGCTGCATGATGTGTGCCGAAACCTGCCCCAATGGTTCTCTGTGGGGTGACTTTGACAACCGTCTGATTGCTGAAATTGATCGCGATCTGTGCATCGGCTGCACGATCTGTAAGCGCAATTGTAAGTTTGACGCCATTTCTGGCGTGCTTAAGCAGGTTCACGAAGTGAACGAAGCCTGCACCGGCTGCGGTCAGTGTGCGCTGAAGTGCCCCAAGAAGGCCATCACCATGCGTGTGCGTGATCATGCCCGCGATGCTAACGCCAAGGTTGGTACGCAGGAAGCGTAAAAAATAGGGGAATCCCATTGATGCGGCGGATACATTTCCGCCGCATTTTCCAATCAGAATGGGGGAAGACTGCATGAAAATTGGATTTATCGGTGCCGGCAACATGGGTGGTGCCATTCTGAAAGGTGCTTTGAAAAGCGGTTATCTTTCTGCTGACGAAGTGATGATCTATGATCTCAATCAGTCGCTTACGGAAGTATGGGTACGTCAATACGGCGTTCACGTTGCTCAGTGCAATGCTGAACTTGCTCAAGCCTGCGAGTGGGTGGTGCTGGCTGTTAAACCCGTTTTTCTGGAAGGCGTACTGAAGGAAATTGCTCCGGTGCTTAAAAACAAAAAAGTGATTTCTATTGCTGCGGGCTGGTCCGTTGAAATGCTGAAGAATGTATTGAGCGGCTGCGAAGGCATTCAGCTCCTGCGCGTGATGCCTAATACGCCTGCTCTGGTTGGAGCGGGATTGTCTGCGCTGTGTGAGGAGACCTCGCTGGATGCAGAATCCTTTGTCTGGGCGCAGCGGCTGTTTGCTACGCTGGGTGTTGTGCAGATCGTTCCTGAACGATTGATTGATGCGGTGATCGCAGTCAGCGGCAGCAGCCCTGCCTACGTCTTTATGTTCATTGATGCTATGGCGGATGCAGCCGTCAAGCTTGGCATGCCCAGGCAGATGGCGATTGAAGCAGCTGCCCAGGCTGTGATGGGATCGGCCAAGATGGTTCTTGATACACATCTGCATCCTGCGGTGTTGAAGGATCAGGTTTGTTCTCCCGGCGGTACGACCATCGAAGCGGTACAGGCGTTGGAGGAAGGCGGCATGCGCGCAGCTGTGATCAAGGCGATGGTTGCTTGCGCTGATAAGAACCGTCAGATGACGGAAGCGCAGAACAGGAGTCCGAAGGCATGAGCGAAATCAAACCGAAGAAAACGGTACAATTGTATACAGACGGCGCCTGCTCTGGCAATCCTGGTCCCGGTGGTTGGGGATGTATCCTGAATTTCAATGGCAAGACCAAAGAAATGTCTGGCCATATGCCTAACACAACCAATAACCGTATGGAAATCTTTGCTGTGATCAGCGGACTTGGCGCTTTGAAGGAGCCATGCATTGTAGAAGTGTATTCCGATTCGGCATACACGGTCAACGCCTTTAATGATCATTGGATTGACAACTGGCAGCGTAATGGGTGGATGAACAGCAAGAAGCAGCCGGTAGAGAACAGCGATCTTTGGAAGCTGCTGCTTCAGATTATCAAAATCAAAAAGCACGATATTCGTTTTTACAAGGTGAAGGGGCATGCTGATAATCCCTGGAACAATCGATGTGATGAACTGGCAACCTCGGCTATCAAAGACTACCGACGTATGAATGGGGAAAAGGAAGAGGAGAGCAATCCGATTCCACAATCTGTTCAAACGCCTCAAAAGTAAAAGGGAAACCTGCACGAAAGGAAACCACGTTTCGTGCAGGTTTTCTTTTTGGGGTCTTTGTTATGAAAAAGAAAGAGCTTGACATCTGGAGGGGAATGTTATAAGATAAATCTGCAACTATTCGCTAAAGAACACTTTTACGAATAGTTGAGTGGAGAAATGAGGTTTTTTGATCATTTACTACGGAGGGTTTGAATTTTGGCCAATCAATCCTACCAGGAACATCTTAATGCGGTTCGCACCGAAAAAATCCGCAACATGCTGCGTACGCTTCCTGCAGCGTGTTCTGATTTCATCAACAGTATCGCCATGACCACCAGTGTCCTCACTCGCATGGCCTACACGATCGATTTACAGACGTTTTGCACGTTTGCAACGAAGGAGATTGCGTATTTCGCTGAAAAATCGCCTCAGAATTGGACGGATCAGGATCTGGCCTATTTCACGGCCAAGCACCTTCATGCCTATTCTGATTACCTCACTTTGTACTATAAAGATGAAGAAATCGGCGAAACGGTTGAACAGCAGAAAGTTCTTCGGAATCATGAATGCGGAGTGATGCGCAAGCTGTCATCGCTGCGTTCTTTCTTTGACTATCTCTTCAAAGCCGAACGAATTGGCGGCAACATTGCAGCATTGGTTTCACTTCCCAAACTGCATGAAAAACCCATTCTTCATCTTGCCGGTCCTGAAGTGGAACGTCTTCTTTCGGTTGCGGAAGATGGTGGCAAACTGACTGAAAAACAGCAGCAGTTTCATCAACATACTCGAAAGCGTGATTATGCCATTCTGATGCTGTTTCTTGGTACAGGCATCCGTGTGAGCGAATGTGTTGGAATCGATATGACAGACCTTGATTTTGATAATCACGCCGTGCTCGTTACGCGCAAAGGGGGCAACCAGGTAATCCTGTATTATCCGCCTGAAGTTACGGATGCGTTGAAGGCATATCTTGAAGATCGCAAAACAATCAAAGCAGCGGTTAAAGAAGATGAAAATGCTTTCTTCCTTTCTCTCCAGAGGCGCCGTATTTCCCAGCGAGCAGTGCAGTTGATGGTGAAAAAGTACTGTTCTGTGGCTGTTCCGCTCAAAAAGCGTATGAGTCCACACAAGCTTCGCAGCACTTATGCCACGCGTCTTTATCATGAAACGGAAGACATCTATCTGGTTGCAGACGCACTGGGTCACGCGAATGTAAACACGACCCGAAAGCACTACGCAGCCATGAGCGAAGAACGACGCAGGCAAGCTGCTGAAAATGTTCATTTGCCTTCCTTCAACGCATCTTCTGAAGATGATGTTTGAACAAACAGAAACATTTGTTCGCCAAATCCTTGAAAAAACGTCTGCAATGTGTTATTCTGTTACCAGAAATGACGTAAGGAGGGATTGGTGATGAGCAACGCACGCGGTGATACGCAAGCCAAAATCCTTGCTTACATCGAAAAAGCGACTTTGCAGAAGGGCTATCCCCCATCTGTTCGTGAGATTTGTGAAGCCATTGGCCTCAAAAGCACATCAACCGTTCATGGGCATCTGATCCGTTTGGAAAAGAAAGGCCTTCTTTACCGCGATTCCATGAAGCCGCGCGCCATTTCGGTGCCTGCGGATCATCAGGCTTATCGCACCGATATGGTGACTGTACCCGTTGTTGGTCGCGTTACTGCCGGTATGCCTATTCTTGCTACTGAGAACATTGAAGATTACATTTCTCTGCCTCAGAGCATGCTTGGCAGCGGTGAGCACTATATTCTTTCCGTTACCGGCGAAAGCATGATCAATGCTGGTATTCTGGATGGCGATTATGTGGTTGTTCGCAAGCAAAACACCGCTTATAACGGTGATATTGTGATTGCAATGATTGAGGATGAAGCAACCTGCAAGCGTTATTATAAAGAAAATGGCTGCTTCCGTCTTCAGCCGGAGAACCCCACAATGGAACCCATTATTGTTCCGGATCTGACTATCCTTGGTAAAGTGGTTTCGTTGTACCGAATTTTTTAATAGGAGGCGTTCAAACATGGTATGGTGGGAACAGGGCCTTCGTTTGCTTTTGGCTGTTGTTATTGGCTGCGTTATTGGTATGGAGCGCGAGCGCAAAAACCGTCCCGCGGGTCTTCGTACGCACGTTCTGGTATGTGTTGGCGCTTCGATTATCGCCATCATGGAGAGTTTGATCATTTCTGATACCATCAGTCTGAACATGAACAATATGAACACGGGTATTGCGGTCAGCTATGGCCGCATCAGTGCGCAGGTTGTCAGCGGCATCGGTTTTCTTGGTGCTGGAACAATCTTTATCAGCCAGAAGAAAATTGCCGGTCTGACCACGGCGGCTTCCCTATGGAACGTTGCATGCTTGGGCTTGGCTGTTGGCATGGGCTACTATACGCTGGCCGTTGCCGGTTGTTTGATTGTGGTTATTACGCTGGCACTTCTGCAGCGCGTGGTGCATGTGAATGCCGTGAAGCACGTGGAAATCAAGTTTATTCACCGTGTGGAGACCATTGCTTTCATCAACGACTACTTCCAGAGCATTGGCGTCAATGTACTGGATATCGACTTCCACGTGGAGAACAAGGGTAAGTATAACCTGTATACCAACATCTATACGCTGGATATGCAGGGCAAGGCCACGTATAAGGACATTGTGAACAAGCTGTCCGAATACGCCAACATTCAGGGCGTGCGTACGCGCAATACCTGATAGATAGCCTCCTGGTTCGGGAGCAAATGTGTTCTATACAGAAACGCCTTCGGATGAAGCAAACATCCGAAGGCGTTTTCTTAGCCGTTCTTTTTCTTGTCTTCTTTTGCGAGCTTTTTCTGGTTTGCTTCAAACACTACCCCTACCACCTTAGGTCCGGCATTGATGGCAATGGCAGGGCCAATCCGGAAAGTATAAACAGGCGGATATCCCACTTTTTTGGTCATTTCGACAGTCAGTTCTTCCATGACAGAAGGGTCAGAACCATACCCGATGCTGTATGGTGTGTTGGGTTCCATATCATCCAACGTCATTTTGACAATCTCTTTGATCAGCTTTTTATCACCGCGTGCCTTGCCGACAGTTGTGATGGCATGATCCCATACCTGCATGATAGGCTTGATGCCCAACGCTTCGCCGACAAACACGGCTGCACTGGGGATGCGGCCAGATTTTCCGGCATATTTCAGCGAAAAAAGTCCGAAAAAGATACGCTGCTTCTGGAGCTGCTCGTTGGCCAACTCCACCACTTCATCTGTGTTCATGCCCATTTCAAGCTTTTGAGCAGCCAGGACAGCGGGATAGCCGTAGCCAAAGGAGTAGCTGGCGCCATCAAACAAATGGATTCGCATTTGCTCTTTGGCTTGGGGATGATCTGCGAAGAAACGCTCGCGCGTAGCGATTGCATTATTGTAGGTGGCAGAGCCTTTTGCGTTGATCAGAAAGATCAGCAGTTCGCGGGTGCCTTCTGAAAATTCCTTTTCAAAAAGTTCCTCAAAGGCATACGGCGTCACCTGAGAAGTAACCGGAATGCCGTCGAATTCTTCCAGCATTCCATAAAAATCCTCGTTTTCAAGATCCAGTCCGCTTTGGAACGTCTTTTCTCCAAGCGCGACAGCAATGGGCAGCACTTCGATTTGATAGCGGCTGCGCAGTTCGCGCGGGACGTCCGCCGCCGCGTCTGCATAGACCTTGTATGGTGTCATAGAAAAACCTCCTGCAGTCAGAAGCCTCGCAGCATGCTGGAAAAAGAGATACCGCTGGCCAGTTTCAGAATGATCAGAACCACCAGATGAAGCGGATACAGTCCATATCCAAGCCATTTGGGCAGACGGATGCCGGTGTTTGTCGGGCAGACAATCAGCGGAAGCGCAAGCCAAATCATGCCCTGCAGTCTGAAGAAGGAATACAGGACAGAACCAATGCCCTTCCAGTTAAGAAATGTGAGCGGATAACCAAACAACTGGGTCACTGCAGAGCTCGACGCGCCCCAAAACAGGGAATACGCCAGGTAGGCGCCGATCAGACCGCTCCTGCTCTCTCTTGCCAGGTACAGAATCAAAATGAAGGTAAGACCTTTCCAGCCGTAGTCTACCTTGATATAGCCAAGCAGAAGATAACAAAGTGCAGGACCCCATAATTGGCTGCCAAGCTTCTGGATGCGAATGCCCTGAATGGCGATTAGCGAGACAAGCAGCGTATAGAGAATGCCAAAATCAGCCCAGCCATGATTCAGCGCCATCATGTACAGGGGTTGAGAGATGACAGCCAGCACGAGCAGACGCAGCCCGTATTTGACCGGATTGCGGGTCTTAACGCTTCCGACCACCAGACACCATGCGTACAATGGAAAAGCCATGCGGCCAATGACACGCATTTCAAACACATTTGTCATCAGGCTGGCGCCAAGGTGATCAACAAACATAAAAATCAGGGCAAGGAGCTTCAAAAAAGACGTGTCCTGATTACCGGCAAGCCGTTCGTTTCTCAAGGCAGCCAAACAAACACCTGCTTTCATTTTTCATCCGATTAATATTATAACACGTTTCAATTCCGCTGTCACCGGTGATATATAATATGCTGTCAAATGGTATGCAACATATATTGACAGCAAGGGGCATATGATATAAAATATGATCGATATAGAAGTCCTTCTATTATTCATGAGCAAGGAGGCACGTCGGATATGGAGTGTTTGAAGGCTTCCATCCCCATTCTGAAGGTACTTTGCGACGAGACGCGCCTGGGAATCTTGCAGATTCTATCGAAGCAGGACATGAACGGCTGTGAGATTCTTCGCTCCTTCGAGTGCACGCAGCCTACCATCAGCTATCACATGAAGCTATTGGTAGACGTTGGTTTGGTTCATGCCCGCAAGGAAGGCTGTGCTGTGATTTATTCTATCAACATGGAAATCTGGCCCAGCATTCAATCGCTTTTGAAGGCGCTTTGTTCTTCGTCCAAGCAGAAGGGAGACTGAAATGGAACCGATTCTTCGTCTGAAAGGGCTTTGCAAGGATTTTGGCGAAGGCCCTATTCTGCAGAATATTGATTTGGATGTGTATCCTGGCGAATTTTTAACGCTGCTTGGTCCCAGTGGCTGCGGCAAAACCACCACCCTGCGCATTATTGCAGGTCTGGAACAGCCTACCAGCGGCCATGTGGAGCTGGAAGGTGTGGATGTAACCAACATTCCGCCTGAAAAACGTCAGGTGAATACGGTTTTCCAGAATTACGCACTCTTCCCCCATATGAATGTTTTCCAGAATATCGCGTATGGACTTCGCGTTATGAAGGTAAGCAAGCAGGAACAGCGGGAACGCGTACAGGCTGCACTGGCGCTTGTACGGCTGTCTGGTTTTGAAAAGCGCATGCCTTCCCAGCTTTCCGGCGGTCAGAAGCAGCGCATCGCTATTGCCCGTGCTGTCGTTCTGCAGCCCAAGATTCTTCTGCTGGATGAACCTCTTGGTGCGCTGGATCTGAAGCTCCGCCAGGAGATGCAGAAGGAACTGAAGCAGCTGCAGCGCAAACTGGGCATTACGTTCATCTATATCACCCATGATCAGGAAGAAGCGCTCAACATGTCCAGCCGCATCGTCATCATGCGAAATGGCAAGATCGAGCAGATGGGTACGCCGGAAGAGATTTACGAGCATCCCCGGACGCTCTTCTGTGCAGATTTCATTGGCCAGAGCAATCTGATTCACGGCGTTGTGACGGAGCAGAATGGTGCAGACCTGAAACTGAATGTGTCTGGTCTGGAGCTTTCCGCTTGCGCAGCTTCCAACTGGCAGCCTGCAAAGGGCGACCGTGCGGTTCTCTGCCTGCGCCCTCAGCGTGTGCGCTATGGCAGCCAGCCGCAGCATGGCATGAACCTCAAGGGCGTCATTGAAAACAAGGAATATACGGGCGGTATGCAGCATACGCAGATCCGTCTGAATGATTCCGTTGTGCTCAATGCCGTATCCCAGACGGCTGAGATGGACAAGTATTCTGTGGGAACCGAGGTATATGTGGGCTGGAGCGCCGCACATTCCCCCATTGTTCCGGATGAACTGGAGGACATGTGATGGAAACCAAACAGCAGGATATTCGCTTTTCGCGTCTGCTCAAGCTGCCCATGTATCTCTGGTCCATCGCGTTTGTGTTCGTTTCGCTGCTGTACGTGCTTGGCCTGAGCTTTCTGACGCGCGGCGAAATGGTAGGCGTTACAAACGAGATCACCTTTGGCAATTATCTTCGTCTTGCATCTCCTCAGTACCTGAATGTACTGCTCAAGAGCCTGCGTCTTGCGGCGCTCACCACGGCGCTTTGCATCCTGATCGGCTATCCCTTTGGTTACCTGATGGCAAGGCTCAATCCGATGGCACGGTCGATCATCATGCTCCTCATCATCGTGCCGTTCTGGACCAATGCGCTGATCCGCATCTACGGCTGGCGCATTCTGCTGATGGGTAACGGACCGGTCAACTCGGTACTGATGCAGCTCGGCATCATTAAAGAGCCTCTGAAACTGCTTTATACCGATGGCGCGGTTCTGCTTGGTATGGTGTACGCGCTGATTCCCTTCATGATTCTGCCCACCTTTACAACGGTTGATAAACTGGATTTTTCCGTTGTGGAGGCCGCGCGCGATCTGGGTGCGTCTCCCCTGTATGCTTTCTTCACCATTACCGTTCCGCTGACGCTGGCGGGCCTGATGGCTGGCTGTGTGCTGGTGTTCATCCCTTCGATGGGCCTGTTTTTCCTGAATGACTTGCTTGGCGGATCCAAGAGCGTTCTTGCCGGTGGATTGATTCAGCAGCTCATCAACAGCCGTGATCTGCCCATGGCAGCTGCTCTCAGCGTACTCCTGCTGACGGTAACGGGCGCTGTGATTGCCGTGTATCGCCGTGTGGGCGGTTCTGACGGCATGAGCATGTTCTGACGGGAGGGAATGAAAATGAAAAAGAAATCATTTGGTTCCCTGCTGTTCCTGTCGCTGGTGCTTCTGATCATGTATCTGCCGATCATCGTTGTGGTGATCTATTCCTTCAATGACAATACCGCGCGCATACCCATTGCGTTTACTGGCTGGTCCACCATGTGGTACCAGAAGCTGTTCAGCGGCAGGAGCGGATTTGGCGGCGCTCTGGTGCTCAGTCTTCGCGTGGCATTGTGGTCCGTGCTGGTTTCCAGTGTGGTGGGTACGCTGGGCGCTATTGGAATGGCGCAGCGAACCATCATGGACAAGAAGCATGCAACCAAAATGGATGCAGCCATGGAGATGCTTGTAACGCTTCCCATCATGATTCCGGAAATCATTCTTGGTTTGGCATTCATGGTTATCTTCAATGCGCTTGGAATCCGCGGAAACGAACTTCGACTGGTTCTGGCCCACAGCACGTTCTGTATCCCCTATGTGTTTCTGAATGTGAAGAGCCGCCTTGCCGGTATGGATCCGGCTTTGTTCGATGCAGCGAGGGACCTGGGTGCCAATCCTGCCCGTGTAATGCGCGATATCACCCTTCCCCTGTGCCGGCCTGCCATCATCAGCGGCTGCTTTCTGGCGCTCGCCATGTCGCTTGACGACTTTGTCATCAGCTTCTTTGTATATGGAGCGGGCGAGGGTACGCTGCCCATCAAGATCTATTCCAGCGTAAAGGTTGGCGTTTCGCCGATGGTGAACGCTCTGTGCACCATCACCATGGGTGTGATCTTCCTGGCGGTAGCACTCAGCCGTTACCTCTCCAGCGCGCGTGCACAGCGCCAGAAAAAGCTTGCGCGTTCCTGAACAAATGTCCCGCCGTGTAAAAATGGCGAAAGACATAAACGAGACCCAAAACAGAAAGGAGATACAAGACCATGAAAAAGATCCTCGCTCTCGTGCTCTGCCTGCTGATGGCGATTCCTGCCTTCAGCTTCGCAGAAGAAAAGGTAGTCAACATTCTCAGCTGGGAAGGCTACATCGATGCTGATACCCTGTACAACTTCGAGCAGGAAACCGGCATTAAGGTCATCTGGTCCCCCATGGATTCCATCGACAGCATGCTGCTGAAGGTTACTCAGGGAGGCGGCGCTGACTATGACCTGATTCTCTCCAGCGACTATTCCCTCAACATCCTGCGTGAACAGGGCCTGCTGCAGAAGCTGGATATGAGCAAGTTTGCCAACTATGGCAACCTCAACCCCACCTTCCTCAGCCAGTCCTACGACCCTGCCAACGAGTATGTCATCCCCTACGTTGCCGGCTGCCCGCTGATCATTTATGATCCTGCCCGCGTTCCCTTTGAAATCACCGGTTACGAAGACCTGTGGAATGAACAGCTCACCGACAGCGTGGCCGTGCTGGAGAATGCCCGCGTGCTGTGCGGCATCACCCTCAAGACCATGGGTCAGAGCATGAACGAGACCGACCCTGAAGTGCTTGCGCAGATGCAGGAAAAGCTGATGCCCCTGTACAAGAACATCCGCACCTTCGGTGACATGGAGTCTTACACCGCGGTTACCACTGGCGAAGCCAGCGTTGGTTTCATGTTCACTCCCTTCGTCTACATGGTGCAGCTTGAGCATCCTGACTTTAAGGTTGTGTATCCCAAGGAAGGCCTCGGCTATGGCATCGATGGCTTTGTGATTCCCGCTGGCGCCAAGAACGCTGATAATGCTCATGTGCTGCTGGATTATCTCATGCGTCCCGAAGTGGCTGCCAACAACGCTGAAATGCAGTATTATATGTGCGTGAACGAGGCTGCCGAAGCGTATCTGAGCGATACCTTCAAGAATGCCTCTGTCATGAATGTGCCTGACGAATTGCTGGTGGATGCTGAGTTCATTCTGGATATCGGCGCTCACGAGACCAAGTTCCAGGAGATCTACACCGCTTTCAAGAATCAGTAACGAGCAAAGGAAAAAGAAAGGAAGGTTACCATGATCATTCGCAACGCAAGGGCTTTTATCAATGGTGTATTCAACGACAACACCGATATCCTGGTGAAGGATGGTAAGATTGCCCAGATCGGTTCCAACCTGCCTGAAAACGGCGAAAAGGTGCTTGATCTTGGCGGCGATGTGCTTCTGCCGGGCTTCGTGGATGTTCACATTCATGCCTTCATGGGCAAGGATACCATGAATGGTGAAGAAGCTGTACGTCACATGAGTCGTGAACTGAAGAAATTCGGCGTGGCTGCCTTCCTTCCCACCACCATGAGTGCCAGTCCCGAAGATACGTGCAAGGCGCTTGACGGCATCAAGGCTGTGATGGACACTCCTGAAAAGGACGGAGCAATCGTTCTTGGCGCTCACATGGAAGCTCCCTTCCTGAGTGAAAGCAAGGCGGGTGCTCAGCCCAAGCAGTACTTCGTGCTTCCTAACGAAGAGAACTGGCAGCTGTATACCGGCGGCAATGAAGGCATTGTGCGCATGATCACGATGGCTCCTGAAAAGGAAGGCGCGCTGGATTTCATCAAGCGTCTGACTGAAAGCGGCATTACCGTCAGCATCGGCCATACCTCTGCGGATGCGGAAACCGTCCACGCCGCTGCTGATCATGGCGCCAATCACATCACCCACACCTTCAACGCGCAGACGCCTCTGAATCATCGAGCGCCCGGTGTGCCCGGTGCCGCTATGGTGGATGACCGCATTGCCTGCGAATTCATCAGCGACGGCATTCACCTCCATCCCGACATCGTGCGCCTGATTATGCGCTGCAAAGGCAAGAAGCTTGCCGTGGCCATCACCGACGCCATGGAAGCAGCCGGCATGCCCGATGGCAAGTACCAGCTGGGTGGTCAGGATGTGTTTGTGAAGGAGGGCGCAGCTCGTCTGGAAGACGGCACGCTGGCGGGCAGCACGCTGACCATGGTGCGTGCATTCCAGAATCTGATGGCCTTTGGCGCAACCGCTGAAGAGGCTGCCACCATGACCACTTCTACGCCTGCTGAGTCCATTGGCAATAGCGAGATGGGCATGATCAAGGTTGGCTCCCCCGCCATCTTCGCCCGCTTTGACGAGAAGTATGAGTTTGTGGGAACCATCGGCTGATTCAATCCGTTCACCCAAAAGGAGCGAGACGATTGTCCCGCTCCTTTTCTTATTGATTTTGCATGTGGATTTGCTGAGCAGACAGCATAGGATATATGATCAGAGAAGAAGCGTCCAGATTTTCCGCATGCATATTTACACCTGAAATCTGGTTGTTTTCGTAGGTTTTGTAGTAGTACACGCCTCGTGTTGTATTGCAGCAGCTGGAATAGAGCGTGTATTCGTAAAGCCCAGACTGCAGCATTGTACAGCCTTTGGGCTGAAAGACTGCATCCAGAATATGAAAGAATTGCGAGAGATTTTCTGCGTCATCGTCCGAAGGGATGGAGTTTGCTTTAACGAAAGCTGCACGAACGAAGCGTGAGGAGGATGACATATCGCCAGGCAGGCCTATACTGCCCATGCCAAGGCTGTATGGAACCAGCGTGATTTCATCGGCAAAGCGGTTCTCAGGCGGCCGGTTTGTAACATTCAGGAAGTCATTGAGACGCAGCATATGGTACTCAAAAGGCGGATTATTCGTGAGAACACCAACAGGATTCTCGAGAATGAGTATTCCGTCGGTCATACTTTCGATGACAAACGATGCGTCCTTGTCTGAAAGAAGCCAATGAAGTGGTGTGACGGGAAGATCATCTCTGAAATGCTCATGAACAAGACTGAGCTGTTTGATGGCTTCCACGGCTTCAGCAGCATTACTGTACTGTGCCAGAATCCAGGGGATCAATTCAAAAGGGGCAACTGATTCATGGCTTTCAGGGTTACTGCAATACACCGCGTTTCCCGGGAAATTGAGACCTGCCATGCTGAGTCCTGCCTCATTTGTTGCCTCGTAGTAGAGTGGATACCCATCCGCTACATAGGCCATGCCAATCATTGCAAGGTGATGTTCAAGCGTATTTGCATGCCGGAAATGAAGCGGAAAACACCGCGGTGTGATGGTAATGGTTTCGTTATATGAGTATTCAAGATCGAGATTACGACCAAAGTAATGATCTTTAGGCTGATAAGAAACGGCAGTACACATAACAAACCTCCTAATCAAAAAGCGGCTTATCAGTTTGTTTTTACTGTCCAAACAGCGTTTTAACGCTTCCTGAGACGCCCCAGAGATAATACGTGACAATCAGCTCGCGTACAGAATGAGTGTCCTTAGGAGCCAGAATACGCACGTTCAGATCGCCTTGGCTTTTGAGATCCAGCGAACGAACTTCATAGTCACCAATCTGCAGGATATCTGTAGAAAGCGGAACAACCTGAGCTTCCACCATATCGATAGGAACAAGGCAATTGTTCTGCAGTCTAATGGTATAGGTCAGATAGACGTATTCGCTTGCATCCTTCCATTCAAGAGGTTTCTGAAATAATGTCCCCTGAAATGTTCCTTCCTCAACTGACGTCTTCAGCTGTTCAAACGCAGCAGGATCCGAAGAGGCCGGTATGCCATGCGCCGTTACCTGTACCACCGAAACTTCGGCCGTCATAAACAGGTACCCTACCAGTACCAGCATAACCAGAAGCAGCGAAAAAGATGCAATGGCTGCAATTTTGAGTCCTTTCATGCAAGCTCCTTTACTGCATGTCGTCAGATGACAGAATATCGCGAATTTCGTCAATCATCTCGGAATCCTTCATGCGGAATTTGAACTCAACGCGTCTGCACGCTTCCATGTTGATAGTTCCATCCGCATTGTAGATGGGATCGGATTCGCTTCTGCCCTTCGCAGTGAGAATTTCGCGCAGCTTTTCCAACTGGTTATTCGTAAGTGAAGGCATTTCCAGGCAATACGCTGCAACGCTCAGCGCGCGCTCCTGAGAGAGTTCGAGGTTGAACAGATATTCGCCGTTGGTATCGGTATGGCCCTCGATAATGATTTCACCAAGATAATCATCGTATTCGGGCTGAAGCAGAACCCCAAGGTAAATGGGAATGAACTGATCCAGGAATGCCTGACCGGCTTCTTTGATGGTGTTTTTGCCATAATCAAAGAACACAGCGCTTTCCAGCACAATATCACCGGTGTTGGCGTCTACACTTGCCTTGAGTGCGGCCTTATTCAGCGCGGTCGTTAGCTCACGAACAATCTTCGTGCGAACACCAACCAGATCATCCAGCTTGCGCTGCTGAGTTTCCATGGCTTTTTGCTGTTCGCCAAGCAGGATGGTTGCATCCAGCAAAGCCTTCTGCTGCGTCTCAAGTTCGGTATTGGCTTTCTTTAGTTCTGTTTCTTTGGTGGTAAGCTCTTTTTGAGCAGCCAGGATAATCTTTTCCTGCTCTTCAAGGGTCAGCTCCTGCTTGGTCAGCAATCCCCTTTGCTCATCAAGCTGCGTAAGCGCGGCAGACAACTCTGTTTCCTGCGTTTTCAGAGCCGTCTGTTGCGTTTCCAGCTCTTTCTGCTGTTTTTCCAGCGTAGTCTGCTGCAGATTAAGCGTGGTTTGCTGCTTTTCAAGCGTCTTCTTTTGCTCGTCAAGCGTTAACTGCTGCTTGCCCAAAAGGAGGGCCTGCTCGTCCAGCTCGGCTGTTTTGGTTTCGAGCATGATAAAGTATTGGTAAAGGCTGTAACAAAGTATGAGAACAAACAGCAACAGCAGTGCTGCCATCATATCCGAATAGCTGATCCATGCAGATCCGCCATCCGCCTTTCCGCTCATACGACGGTTTCTCTTTCTGCGAGCCATTGCCTCCCCTCCTTCTTACATCTCCACGTTATCGTCGTCCAGCACAGGCAGCTGTGTTCCATTCAGTTCAGCAGTCAGCACATCGACCGCAAGCTGCATGCGGCGCAGAGAATCGCTCAGGTTTTCAAGGCGTACAGCCAGCTGATCAGCAGAATCCTGCGCATTCACAGCGGCCTCGCTGCGCATGTGCATCTCATCGCTCAGCTGCTGCATATTGGCAGCGATTTCGCTGGTGGAATGCTGGATATCCTGCGCAGCATTGGACATCGCCTGTACAGCGGCAATGGTATTGTGCAGGTTTTTCTGCGTTTCCTTCTGGGCTTCCGAAACCACACGCATGTTTTCACCGAGAGAGCTGATCTGTTCATTCAGCGTTACATTCAGCTGCTGCACAAACTGCCCCACAATCCTGCGTACGCCGTCAACCTGTTCACGAGTTGCGCACTTAATGAAGGTATCAAGCGACTGTGTCAGCGGATTCATGGCCCGGCTGACCGCCATTTCAAGGGATGCAGCTACATGGTTGCTGATGCTTTCTGCCAGTCGAATCATCCGTGCTTCATCGTCCTGTTTCTGGCAGATCATCTGCACTTCGGGCTGAAGCGGACGCGGCATGGCAAGCTCGTAGAAAGCATCTTCAAAGTTATCCAATGCGCGAACAGCGCGGCCAACAGCCATACGATTCAACATGTTGAATGTCAGCGAACAGGCAATGCCAGCTACAGACGTGGCAAATGCAAACTTCATACCACCCAGAAGCTGAGGAATGCTCTGAATGGTACCTTCGGCATTGGAGAAATCGACGCTGGTGAGGCCCTGCATCAAGCCCATGAAGGTACCCAGGATACCCAGAGAAGTCAGTAAACTGGGAATCAGCTCAGCAAGCTGCGCATGGCCGGGCTTGTCGATGACGGTTTCTTCGTTGATGTATTCGCCAGTATCACAGGGCATGCCGCGAAGATCAAGCTGCCCGGCATTCAGCAGGAACTGCTGCCACTCATTGCGCAGAGATCTGCCAAGAAAGCGCGCTTCGCGCCAAAGAGGACGATCGCCTGCGGCAGTGCTTTTCTCCAGCTTGACAACTGCGCGATTGAGAAGCGCTGCATTACGAAGCAGCGGATAAATACACTTGCAAAAACCAGTCAATGTGACAACCACGATGGCAGCATAAACCACTATTTCCGAAAGATTCGCCGTAAGCCTTGTCATAATGACATTATCCATTTCTACACCTCCGGTGAAATCCATTGATGACAATCAAACAATGATAATTGTAACACTATTTTCACAATATGTAAATATCATTGGAACAAATGGACGGTTATACAACAGATTGTTACGTTTATTGATCAAAAAAAGCCGACCCAAAAAGGTCGGCTTCACTCAGGCATTCAATTATTTTTCAATGAGAAGGCTGTCATCCTGAATGATCTGAATTTCATAAACATCGCCAAACAGACTTTGATCTGTCACAGCTCGAAATAGTTTCTGCAGGTTGTGAACTGTCACATTCCAGGCGTGATCGCAATAGTCTTGATTCACACTGTATTCGTCATACAGTTTGTTTTCTACATGACGTTTGATCTGCTCGTAGCGTTCCGGCGTAAGCGGATAGAGCCAGTCATTCTTGCGGATGTTGTTCTCGTCAACCGTCAGTTTCTGATAGCCTGCTTCAGGCGAAGGAACACGGACCTTGATGACGTTCTCGGCCACGTCAACCTTGGCACTGGAAAGGTCGACCGTAAAGGACATCTGGAACGAGTAAGGCAGTTCAACCTTCTGCACGGTGCCAAGCAGCCAGGCATCCTGCGTAACCGTTTCCTGTCCAGTGGTTTCAATCTCGTACACAACCAGCTCGTTCTTCTCTTTCAGGGTTTCAGAAAATCGCTCGCTGATCCAACGTGCATTCTTCTCGCCAAAAAAGCGCACGTAGAGATTCGGTCCATATTGCACAAGAGCAAACGCGAAAACGAGCATGAGCAAAAATGAAAAAAAGCGCTTCAGGAATTTTTTCATTCTGTACCTCCATTACAATCCGGGGTTGGCAGGCATCCACTTGCCAATTTCCACAAACGCCCACACAAGCAGCTGGATGAGTACATACAGAGTGGTCAAAGAACCAACAAACATCAGATATCCACAAAAAAAGCGCCTTACACGACTGCGGCGTCTGCCCCTTCTGGGCTTAGGAGCAGGCTGCGGCTCATGGCGCGGCGGTTCTTGCA
This sequence comes from bacterium, assembly GCA_029009515.1. Taxonomy (GTDB): domain Bacteria; phylum Bacillota; class Clostridia; order Christensenellales; family Aristaeellaceae; genus Limiplasma. The sequence continues at coordinate 56,784 of JAQXJZ010000001.1, read as the reverse complement.
TGCAATCATACCTCCCGGGTTTCGTACTCTTTTACCAGTATACGACACGTTGCGCCAAAAAGCCATACTTTGTTCAAAGTTTTGAAATGTAAAAAACAGGTGGGAGATTATCTCTCCCACCTGCAGAAAACTTACAATCAGATGTACAGATCCCTCTGCTCGTAAGTGGTGTGCAGAAGCTCGTGAGCCTTGTGGCTGTTGGGCTTGCCGAGGAAGTCGGCATAAATCTGCTTGATTTCGGGGTTCTCGTGACTCTTGCGAAGGGTCTTGGACTCGTCCTCAGAGTAGAGAGCCTTGGCGCGCTCGGCGCGGATGTCGGTCCAGTTGCGAACCTGGGCAGACACGATGGGCTGACCGCCGCCATTGACGCAGCCGCCGGGGCAACCCATGACCTCGATGAAGTGATAGGTCTTCTCGCCAGCCTTGATGCTGTCGAGCAGCTCAGCAGCCTTGCCGGTGCTGGAGCAAACAGCAACGTTCACATCCAGGTCGCCAACCTTAACAGTGGCTTCCTTGATGCCTTCCATGCCGCGGACAGCGTGGAAGTTGACGTCCTTCAGCTCTTCGCCGGTGATCGCTTCGTAAGCGGTACGCAGAGCAGCTTCCATAACGCCGCCGGTCACACCGAAGATAACGGCAGCGCCGGTGGATTCGCCCATCAGCTTGTCGAAGTCTTCATCAGCCAGCTTGCAGAAGTCGATACCGGCTTCCTTGATCATCTTGGCGAGCTCGCGGGTGGTGATGACGTAATCGACGTCAGCCATGCCGTTGTGGCCCAGCTCAGGACGCTTGGCTTCGAACTTCTTGGCGGTGCAGGGCATCACGGACACAACAACGATGTCCTTGGGATCGATACCGGCCTTCTCGGCGTAGTAAGTCTTGATCATCGCGCCGGCCATCTCGTGAGGAGACTTGCAGGAGCTCAGATTCTGGATGAACTCGGGATAGTAGTGCTCGCAGAACTTGATCCAGCCGGGAGAGCAGCTGGTGATCATGGGCAGAACGCCGCCGTTGGTGATGCGGTCGATCAGCTCATAGGCCTCTTCCATGATGGTCAGGTCAGCACCGAAGTCGGTGTCGAACACCTTGTCAAAGCCCAGACGACGCATGGCAGCAGCCATCTTGCCGGTCACGCTGGTGCCCATGGGCAGGCCAAATTCCTCGCCCAGAGCGGCGCGGACAGCGGGAGCGGGCTGCACGACAACGTGCTTGGTAGGATCGTTGATCGCATCCCAAACCTTGTCGGTTTCGGTCTTCTCGGTCAGAGCGCCAACGGGGCAAACAGCGATGCACTGGCCGCAGTTGATGCAAGCCATTTCAGCCAGGTTCTTGTCCCAGGGGCTGCCGATAGCGGTCTTGAAGCCGCGGTTCATGGCGCCGATAACGCCAATCTTCTGGACATTCGCGCAAGCGCCCACGCAACGACGGCACAGAATGCACTTGTTGTTGTCGCGCACGACGGAGGGAGAAGACAGGTCGATTTCGTACTTGTTCTGAGCACCAGCGAAACGATCGCCGTTCTCAACGCCCAGATCCAGGCACAGCTTCTGCAGTTCGCAGTTCTGGCTGCGGGAGCAGCTCAGGCACTTCTTGTCGTGGTTGCTCAGGATCAGCTCGAGGTTGAGCTTACGGGCGGCGCGCACGGCAGGAGTGTTGGTCTTGACCACCATGTTGGGGGTCACGGGCAGAACGCAGGCAGCCTGCAGAGCACGGGCGCCGGTGTCCACAACGCAGATACGGCAGTTGCCGGTAGCGTTGATATCCTTCAGATAGCAGAGCGTGGGGATGTTCACATTGGCGATACGGGCAGCCTCAAGAACCGTAGTACCAGCAGGAACTTCAACCTTCACGCCATCAATGGTAAGCGGAATCATATTAGCCATGTTACGTTCCTCCTAAGCGTGTTAGTTCTTGACGATGGCGCCAAAGCGGCACTTCTCCATGCAGGAGCCGCACTTGATGCACTTGGTGGTGTCGATGTGGTGCATTTCCTTCACGCTGCCGGTGATGGCATTGACGGGGCAAACACGGGCGCAAGCGGTGCAGCCACGGCACTTGTCAGTGATCTCGTAGTTGAGCAGCTTCTGGCAGTGATGCGCGGGGCAGCGCTTCTCCTTGATGTGCGCCTCGTACTCATGACGGAAGTACTTCAGCGTAGACAGAACGGGGTTGGGAGCAGTCTGGCCCAGGCCGCACAGAGCGGTTGCCTTGATGTTGGCAGCCAGAGCTTCCAGCTTCTCGATGTCGCCTTCTTCGCCCTTGCCCTCGGTGATGCGCTCGAGGATCTCCAGCATACGGCGGGTACCGATGCGGCAGGGAGTGCACTTACCGCAGCTCTCATCGACGGTAAAGTCAAGGAAGAAGCGAGCGATGTCAACCATGCAGTTGTCTTCGTCCATGACGATCATACCGCCGGAACCCATCATGGAGCCGATCGCGGTCAGAGAGTCATAGTCGATGGCGATGTCCAGGTTCTCAGCGGGGATGCAGCCGCCGGAAGGACCACCGGTCTGAACAGCCTTGAAGGCCTTGCCGTTGGGGATGCCGCCGCCGATCTTGTAGATGACGTCGCGCAGAGGAGTGCCCATGGGAACTTCGACCAGACCAGTGTTGTTGATCTTGCCGCCCAGAGCGAACACCTTGGTGCCGCTGTTGCCAGGAGTACCGATGCTGGTGAACCAGTCAGCGCCCTTGTTGATGATCAGCGGGATGTTGGCATAGGTCTCAACGTTGTTGATGTTGGAGGGCTTGTCAAACAGACCGCGGACAGCGGGGAACGGAGGCTTGGGAGTGGGCTCGCCGCGCATACCTTCGATGGAGCGCATCAGAGCAGTTTCTTCGCCGCAGACGAAAGCGCCAGCGCCCAGACGGATGAAGATATCAAAGTCAAAGCCGGTGCCAAAGATGTTCTTGCCCAGCAGGCCATATTCACGGGCCTGGTTGATAGCGTGCTGCAGACGCTTAACAGCGATGGGATACTCAGCACGGACGTACACATAACCTTCGGAGGCGCCGATGGCGTAGCCGCCGATGGCCATGGCTTCGATCACAGAGTGCGGGTCGCCTTCCAGAATGGAGCGATCCATGAACGCGCCGGGGTCGCCCTCGTCAGCGTTGCAGATGATGTACTTCTGCTCGGACTTGGAAGCCGCAGCAAACTGCCACTTCTTGCCGGTGGGGAAACCGCCGCCGCCACGACCACGCAGGCCGGACTTGATCATTTCCTGAATGACATCTTCGGGAGACATCTCGGTCAGAACCTTGGCCAGAGCCTTGTAACCGTCAAAAGCGATGTACTCGTCGATGTTCTCAGGGTCGATCACGCCGCAGTTGCGCAGAGCAAGACGCATCTGGGGACGGTAGAAGTCGATGTTCTCCAGAGTGGCATGCTGTTCTTCGTCGGCCTTCTCCTTGTAGACCAGATGCTGAACAGTACGGCCCTTGAGCAGATGCTCAGAGACGATCTCGTCCACATCTTCCACGCGGATGCGGCTGTAGAAGGTGCCTTCGGGATACACAATAACAACGGGGCCGGCTTCGCAAAGACCGAAGCAGCCGGTGCGGATAACCTTAACTTCCTTGTCCAGGCCGTTCTTGGCAATCTGCTCTTCGAAACGGGCGATCAGCTCAGCAGAGCCGCTCGAAGTACAGCCAGTACCGCCGCAGACAAGTACATGTGCGCGAAAAAGATCCATGTTCGTTCCTCCTTAGCAGTCTTATTTGCCTTCAGCGGCGCCGATGGTGTATTCCTGAACAGGACGGCCGTTGACGATGTGCTCGGCAACAATGCGGGACACCATGTCGGGATTAACCTTCACGTAGGTAACCTTTTCCTTGCCGGGAACGATGACGTCCAGCATGGGCTCCAGACGGCACATGCCGATGCAGCCGGTCTGAGAAACGGTCACGTTCTGCAGGTTACGCTTCTGGACTTCCTCGAGGAACTTGAGCATAACAGGACGAGCGCCGGCAGCGATGCCGCAGGTAGCCATGCCCACGACCACGCGAATGGCATTGTCGCCTTCCTTGCGCATGGCAACCCTTTCAAGGGTCTTAGCGCGGATCGCTTCCAATTCAGCCAGAGACTTCATAAATCAGGACACCTCCAAAATTGGTTTGAATTCTTCGTCGATACTGTCCTTCATCCAGGCGATGACATCCGGCTCATTGAGCGGAACGCCGCCAAGCACCTCACGAAGCTGTCTTGTATCAAAACAGGCTTCCATTCCGGGGGCTTCAGCCTGGAAAAGGAATTCGGGTTGAGTGGGATTGAGCACGACCAGCGACAGCAGGGAATCACAAATGTCTCCCAAAGGAATACAGTCGATGTTTCTGGTATCAAAGGAGGCGTGAATGCAGGTTCCTTTCCCCACTTCGCTTTCGATGCCAAACGCCCCGCCGCACATTTCAGCGCTTTGCTTGAGCATGGGAATGCCAAGCCCAACCTTGCGCGTGGTACGCGTTGTGGTGAATGGATCGGTTACACGAGCCAGGAAATCAGGCGCCATACCGCAGCCGTCATCCAGAACAGAAAAGGTCAGCACGCCTTTTTCATCCATCGTGAAGGAAACGGTAACCAGCGCAGCGCCAGCCTTGATACTGTTCTGGGCAATATCCAGAACATGCATGCTCAGATCACGCATGGTTTACGAAGCCTTGTACTTGGCAATGATGCCGGGAACTTCATTTTCAGTCAGACGACCGAAAACATCGTCGTTGATCATCATGACCGGAGCCAGACCGCAGGCGCCCAGGCAGCGGGTAGCCTGAACGGAGAACAGACCATCAGCAGTAGTCTGACCAGGCTGAATGCCCAGCTCGGAGCACAGCTTATCCAGCACCTTCTGAGAGTTCTTGACGTAGCAGGCGGTACCGAGGCAAACGCCGGCAACGTACTTGCCCTTGGGCTGCAGAGAGAACTGAGAGTAGAAAGTAGCGACGCCGTAGACTTCGCTGAGAGTCACACCAAGGCCCTCCGCAATCACCTTCTGAACGTCTTCGGAAACGCAGCCGAAGATGTTCTGTGCTTCCTGAAGCACAGGCATCAGCGCGCCCTTTTGCTCCTTGTGAGCCTGAATGACTTCCGCCAGCTTTTCATATTTTTCGTTATGATTGGACATGGCAGCCTGAGACCTCCTCCATTAATGTTGCGAACCGAAATGTACACACGTACACATCGTGAATATTATATCATACTTTGTTTGGAATTGCACGCTTTTTGATAGAATTTGTGAATTTTTTATTTAATATGCCAGAAACGCGCGAATATTTATCTGTTATGTACAAAAAGCGCCAGATACCATCTTTTGTGTTATCTGGCGCTTGCTTCAGATCGGCTGATTCATTTTTTCAATTAACTTGAGAACTGCTTGCGCTGTAGGCTCCGTATCCAGCTCAAACACCTGTTCCTGAATGTCTTCCAGGTGATGCGCATCGCTCGAGTGCAGCAAAAAACGACCTTTCATGGCATAGGCGGGGCAATCAACGCCTTTGTAGACCTCAACCACCGGATATTCCGGCAGAAAGGGCATCAAACCGAGGGCGCCGATCATACCATTGCTGCCGCGGTTGATATGCGCTGGCACAGGAACGCCGTGATGCCTTCGCACAAGCTCGCAAACCTCATCCACGCTGAGATCCGTTGCGTTGATCAGCAGTTTGTCAAGCGTTCCGCTGGGAGTATCGCCGTCACGCATGATGATCTGATTGCCAAAGAGAAGCGGATTGTTATCAATCGCAGGAAGATGCGCATATACTTCTTCTCCTGCTTTCAGAGCATCCTCAAGCGTGTAGAAATAGCCCAGGATATGCACTTCTTCGCGGCTGGTGATTTCCATTCCCGGAATCACCTCTACCCCATATTCCCTGCCTGCTGCCATAGCATCTTCGGCATTCAGACAGGCGTTATGGTCCGTAACGGCAATCACATCCAGCCCCTTGATTTTTGACATGCCAACCATATTCCACGGCGTCATCTCATCATCCGCACAGGGCGAAAGGCAGCTGTGCATGTGCAGATCACAAAAAGCGCCCATGGTTATTCAGCGGGCGGCAGCACGCCGGCCTGGCCCATCAGCACGCACACCTCGTAAGCGGTTTTGCTGGTGGAAAGAATAGGCATTTCTTCGTCAATCGCCTTTTTAAGCGAGGCTTCTTCCGGCTCAACGCCTTCGACCAGAATAACGCAGGCCATTTCCATCAGCACGGAAACAGCAATTACATTGACATGGGTCTGAACGGTGCACCAGGCCATGCCAGCCTTGCCGTGCGCCAGCACCCAGCTGAGCAGATCGCAGGAGTAGCCGCAGGTGATTTCGGCGTCCAGATTGGCTTCGGGGTTCACGCAGGTAGCACCAATGGTGGTCATCAATTCGCGTACAGTCATTTTCCATTTCCTCACTCTCTGGTGGTTTTGGCCAGTTCAACCATCTGCTGTGCCATGACCTTTAAATGGTCCTTCAGGATATGGATGCAATCCAGCTCTGTGGCATAGCCGCGCACGATATCTTCTGCAAACGTACGGCAGGTGGGACTTCCGCAGCTGCCGCAGTCAAAACCGGGCAGACGTTTGACAATCTCCTCCATCTGCTCAATTTTGCGCATGGCTTCCACAATATCATCGTCCAGCTTCATGGCGCTGTTGGCTGTGATGTGCTTGTCGCTCAGGAGATTGTACTTGTTCAGGGTGGAAACCTTCACCTTTTCATCAGGATGGGTAATGTCACAGCCATGCATCAGCGTGCGGATGGCTCCACGGGCGATATAGTTGTTTTCAAAGGTCAGCGGCCCGCCAACACATCCGCCGGTACAGGCCGATCCTTCAAAGAAAACCAAATCCGGCAGCTTATCGTTTTCAATTTCCTCCAGCACGCGTATGACGTTTTCAATGCCGTCTACGCTCATGCTGTGCTCCGGGCACACGGCAGCCGCTTCACCGCCGCTGTTGGCCCAGCCAACGCCATAGGCAGTGGCACGCGAGATGTTGGTATCCAGCGGAATGGTCTTCATCTGGCTGCTGAGCAGACCGTAAATCTCCATCATGGAAATAGCGCCATCAACAGCGGAAGTCTCATGACCGATGGGATTGCGGATGGCGGTCATTTTGGCCGCGCAGGGCGTGATGAAAAAACAGCCAACCTCTTCCGGCGGTACATCGTTGCGCTTGCAGAATTCCTGCTTGGCAACCATGGCAGCCACTTCCATGGGCTGACGCACGTCGATGATGTGCGGGATCAGATCCGGGAAACGCACACGAATCAGACGCACAATGGCAGGACAGGCCGACGAAATGATAGGATATTTGCTGCGATCAATATTGCGCATGCGCTCGCGGATGGCGCGCGTGACGATATCTGCCCCCTCCGCGACTTCAAACACTTCGTCAAAGCCGATTTTGAGCAGCCCTTCCAGTACCTGCGACGCGCCAACAAGATGCTTGAACTGGCCGTACAGGGCCGGCGCAGGCAGTGCAATCTTGTACTTGAAGCGGTTGATGCAGGCCAGCGGATCCGTCTGCGCATACTTGGCATGATATTCGCATACGCGGATGCATTCGCCGCAGTCAATGCAGCGCTCATCAATAATGTGCGCTCTTCCGCCGCGCACACGGATGGCTTCTGTAGGGCAGCGTCTCAGACAGTTTGTACACGCCTTACACTTTTCCTTGTCAAGGCGTACCGAGTGAAAACGTTTGGTATTCATCAAAAACCTCCAACGCTACGGAGCGTCACTTCAGGCTAAATCCCATCTGGATGGTCGTGCCCTTGCCCAGTTCGCTTTCAATGCCGAAGGTGTCCGCATTGCGCTTCATGTTGGGCAGACCCATACCAGCGCCAAAACCCAGATCGCGGGCCTCTTCGCTCGCGGTAGAATAACCCTCCTGCATGGCCTTGCTGATATCAGCAATACCGGGACCAACATCGGAAGAGGTCAGGATAATGGCTTCAGGCGTCATATCCAGCGTCAGCTTTCCGCCGTGGCTGTGAATGATCAGGTTGAGTTCAGCCTCGTAGCTGGCAACGGCAATTCTGCGCAGAACCGTGCTGTTCACACCAATCTGCTTCAGTTTGCGCTTGATGCTGGCAGAGGCGTCGCCCGCCGTCTGGAATTCGCCGGCATTCACATCATAAGAATGGCTCAAGATACTTCCTTGCATCATTTGTCCTCTTTCTGCGCTCAGGCGCCGGTGCGGCGATCAGTACCGCGAATTCCAGCCTGATACATCAGGCCGCAGGTGTTGTAGCAGGTATGTTTGGTGGTCATTACCACAATGCCCAGTTCTTCGGCTTCTTCCAGCACTTCCTCGGAAGGAACCTTGCCCCTGGCAAAAACAATGCAGTGGATGTCGAGCATTTCGCAGGTGCGCATGACATGCACATTGGTAAGACCGGTAATCAGCACCGTTTTGTCGTTCACAAAAGCCAGCACGTCGCTCATCAGGTCGCTGGCAAAGCCAGAACTGACCTCCTGATCCAGCTTCTCCTCACCCAAGAGTACACGTGCATCCAACAGAGTAACCAGCTCCCGGATTGTCATTGCAACAACCTCCTATGTATTGCCTAAAGTATCGTAAATCTGTTTCAGCGCATGCAATGATGACAGCGTCTGGCGCTTCAAAGCGCTTCCCAGCTTCACCAAACTTGTGCTGCTGTCCATGTCCAACGCAAAGGACAAAAAGCTGTCAAAGCTGGCAATCAAGCCTTCCACACACGCAGGACGCGGAACGGTGAATCGCTGCTTCAGCCGTTGTGAGACCGTCTGAAGCAGCTGCCCGATCTGCGCAGTTTCCGTCAAAACCTCATCGACGGATCGTTCCTGGCGATCCATCAGCACGCTCAGACGCTGCAATTGAACGACCAGATCAGAAGCGTGAACAAAGGCCGCTTCAAGGATATCCAGCTGTCCCTGCATGCCGTTCAGGCGAAGTTTCAGCGCAGGAAGATCCACGGAATAGAGATAGCTGTCAACCCCATGCTGGGAATCCAATTGCTGCCTCACCTGCTGCGCATCCTCTTTCAAAGGATATACAGCAGCCAAAACGCGATAGCGTGCATCCTGCCAGATGTATCCGCCTGCCCCGCGCGCAGTAAATTGATCAGCGCATTTCCGGGCCGCCTCCGCATCCTCAAACGCGCCAAGCTGCAGCGCATACCACTGGGACGAAGGAAGGGTGATTTCTCTGCTGGCCGGAGCATCATCAAACGGTGTATCCACAGGCGGCGTGGTTGCCTGCGGAATGCGAAGGATGGAAAGGTCATCTTGCGTCCGCGGCAAAACAACGCCTGAAACCATCAATACAGCAGATAGAAGCAACAAAAAAAGACTGATCCAGCGGCTGAAGGGTTTTCTGGCCGGATATACACGTGTTCTTCTTTCCATCTGGCTCCTCCCGAAAGCTTTTGCAGGAGTTTATGACAGAAAGATTCTCACTATGAGAGGTTGCGCTTTGGGCGGCAATCTGCTACGATATGATTACTGTCATTATACTTGATGGAGGCTGAATATGCAATATCATCTCGATACAATTCCTGTATGGGAAGCCATGGAGCTTGACAGCTGCTGTCCTCTTTGCGCACTGTACCAGAAGTGTGAAGAAACGGAAATCGACCGCAGCCTTGGCGGCAGCGTGATGGAGCCCGACACGCGCATCCGGGTGAACGAAACCGGCATCTGCGATAAACACCATCAGCAGCTTTTCATGATGCAGAACCGCCTTGGGCATGCGCTGCTGACCGATTCGCACAGCAAGGAACTGCTCAAAAAACTGGACGCCATGGATAAGCTGATTCCCGACGGCAAGCGCAGGGGACTCTTTGGAGCCAAGGGCGAAGGGCTGGAGGCTTTGACCGAAGCCTTTGAAAAACTCAGTTCCACCTGCGTCATCTGCGAGGATATCAACAGCCACATGCAGCGCTACCTGTACACCTTCCTGCATCTGTGGAAGACGGATACCGCCTTCAGGAAAAGGTGGGAAAGCTCCAAGGGCGTGTGTCTGCCCCATGCTGCCGAGCTCCTCAGGCATGCGCAGAAGCATCTGAATGCTGCCAATCAGCAGCTGTTTGCCCAAAGTCTGCTTTCACTCGTGAAAGAGAATCTTTCTCAGGACGAAAAGGATCTGGAGTGGTTCACGCTCAAGTTTGACTACCGCAACCACGACAAGCCCTGGGGAAACAGCCGCAATGCGCTGGAACGCACCATCAACCGTCTGCGCAGCGCCTGCATTGCACCGGAAAAGCAGAAAACAGAGTAATCAAAACCGGTCTGGCTTCATTCGCCAGACCGGCCTTTTTTATACTTCCAGATCAAACTGCTCCAGCTTCACTCCGGCTTCCTCAAAAATCTCCAGTGAGAATTTATCAGGGTAACCCTGCTGATACACAACGCGCTTGATGCCGACATTGACGATCATCTTTGCGCAGACGGAACAGGGCTGATGGGTGCAGTACAACGTGGCGCCGTCGATGGAAATGCCAAGTTTGGCCGCCTGCAGGATGGCATTCTGCTCAGCATGAATGGCATAGCACACCTCGGCGCGCGTGCCGGATTCAATGTTGAGCTTTCTGCGCATGCACTCGCCGCGCTCGCGGCAGGTGCGCAGACCGGCGGGAGCGCCGTTGTAGCCGGTGGTCATGATCCGCTTATCCTTGACGATGACGCAGCCGATGCTTCGTCCTTCGACATTGCAGCTTGTCCACTCGGAGATCACATACGCCATTTTCATAAACCGGATATCCCACTTATCCCACTGAGCCATGGCAAACGCCTCGCTTTCTGATGTACGGCAGATGATGCATATCATTCTGCATTCGTATGTATTTTTCCTTTTTTCTCTCATACGCTTTGCTACGGAGGCGAAGCGATGATGTTTTCGGGGGCAAAGAAACAAACCGTGATTCTGACTGGTGTGAACGCAGTTGTGCGCGCTTTGGGTCTTGCAATGCGCGTAATGCTTTCGCGATTGCTCGGCGCAGAGGTCATGGGCGTAATGGAACTGGCGCAAAGCGTGCACATGGTTATCATAGCGCCGCTCACGTCCGGTCTTCCGGCAGCGATCAGCCGAATGACAGCAAAAGCCGCAACCAAGGAACGGTTGGTTCCCATGTATGCAGGGCTTCGCATTGCCAGGAGCGTTTCTCTGGTTCTGATTCCCCTTCTCTGGCTTCTCTCTCCCGTTTTTGCAGGTTTGACAGGAGATATGCGCGTTTTGCCATCCTTATGGTTTTCTGCACCGTGCGTACTGATTCTTGGTTATTCGGCCGTTTTGAATGGCTATTGTTATGGAACGGGTCAGAGCCTGCTTCCTGCTGCGAGCGAACTTATGGAGCAGATTGTAAGATTTGCGCTCACATTTCTGATGCTGCGCCAGCTTTACTCGCTCACTGCTGGATGGCTTGCCGCCGTTCCAACAGCAGCAACGCTCATAGCGGAAATCATCGGGCTTGTTCTGGTCATGACCTCTTTGCATACCAAGCGCTCTTATCACGGTGAACTGAGAGACGCAAGCAACCAGATTGTGAAGCTTGCCTTTCCAACAACCGTTTCAAGGCTGATACAAACCCTTCTGCGTTCTCTTACAGCGATTCTGATTCCTTCAAGGCTGCAAACAAGCGGTCTGGCTGCGGCGGAGGCTACGGCAAGGCTCGGCATGCTCAACGGCATGGTAATGCCCATTCTGATGCTTCCGGGCGTTTTCACAAGTGCGCTTTCCATGGTTTCGCTCCCCAAAATCGCCAAAGCAGAGGAACATCCATCCGAACTGAAAAGGCTGCTTATGCTTTGTGCCGCCGCCTGCCTTCCAACTGCGGCGGTGTGCGCAGGGGCAATCCACGTTGTAGCGCCTTTTGCAGCCAGCAGGATCTACCGCCTGCCGGAGCTGACGGAGCTGTTCCGGCTGTGCGCGCCGCTGACCGTGCTGATGGCTGCGGGTCACATGACAGGAAACGTGCTGTCTGCACTCGGACTCCAGAATGCATCTATGGGAATCAGCTGTATCTCTTCTGTGCTCATGCTTTTGCTGACGTGGCACTGGACCGCCAATCCACTGATGCGAATTCATGGTGTTGTGTATGCAAACTACACGGCTCAGCTTTTTTCCATCCTCCTGTCAGTTCTCTGGCTCATGCGCTGGAGGCGAAACCAATTCAGATCTGGTGATAAATGCGCTTGATTTCGTCTGTTTCCGTTCCATCCGCGTGATAGACTACCAGCGGAGGCATCCATAGCAGATGCGGCTTTGTATTCTTCATAGCCTCAATCATCACAAGATACGGCGGCTTGTCCACATGCGCACATACCATGCGGATTCGCTTTGGCTCAAGCCTGTGATTTCTGAGCGCATCGCACAATTCAAGCAGCCGCTGCGCCGGAAACACGATGCTCAGCCTGCCGTGATTCTTCAGCAATGCAGCGCAAGCTTTGGCTACGTCGTCGATGGTGCAGTCGGTTTCATGCCGTGCAAGAAGCACGGAGGCAGTTTCGCTCCCCAGCGTGCCTCCTTTTTTCCCATACGGCGGATTGCAGATCACGGCATCCATGCTCTGATAGCCAAGCAATTCATAAGCCTGTCTCATATCCATGGCATGCACATGAATACGGTCATCCAAACCATTCAGCCGTACGGATCTGGTGGCCATATCAGCCATATCCGGCTGCAGTTCAATGGCCTCAAAGGTACAGCTTTCATCCTTCTGGCTTAGCAGAAGCGGAAGAATTCCTGTGCCGGTTCCGAAATCCGCAACGCGGTCACGCGGGCGCAGACGGGTGAAATCCGCAAGAAGGACTGCATCCATACCAAAACGGAAGGCGGAGGGGCTTTGGATGATTCTCAGGCCGTTGCGTTGCAGGTCATCCACCCGCTCCCCATCTTTCAACAAATTCTGTTCCATCATTCTATCACACTCAGCAATCTGGTTTGACAATATCCCTGTCTTCCTTCGTATGCAACACAACTCCACACTTCGCCGATCAGGACGATTTCCACTTCGTCCCAAGGCTCGATGGTGGCAACAGGAGTACCGCTTTCCTCACACATCCGGTACAGATCAACGGGATAGCCAGTCTCATTGACGGCATACAGCGCATAGGGCGGCAGCGTTAAGGTGACGTCCAGCTTCATGCTGCCATTGGCAATGACGGTTCCGGGCATCTCCGTGTCCGCGGCGGGATATTCCTCAGAGAGATAGCGCGTCATCACATAGCCAAACTGGCTCTGATAACGGATAAAACTCCACTCGTTGCCCTTGTCGATGATCTCAACCTGTGCAAGTCTTGGAATGAGCGCAAGCACGGGCGTCATAGCCGAAGGACCTTCACGCAGGTTGAGAGAACCGGACGACGTAACAACCCATGCTGCAGTGCTTTCAGGCTCTGCAGGCCGGGGCGGAGTTTCGGGCTTCTGCCAGCTCAGGTAGGACGTCATCACATAGCCTGTCCAACCGTTGTACCTCACCTGACACCATTCATCTCCGTACTGCAGTACAGAGACTTCTTCACCGCGCGGAACGGCAGTGAGGACGCGGTAAGCACTGCCGGGATATTCGCGCAGATTGAGCGCTCCGGAGGAAGTGTTTACATAGGCGCTATCGACAGAGTCGTCCGCATCGGGAACGGAAAACGGCCCGAAGGTCAGGAAATCCGTCATCACATAGCCGCTTATGCCATCATAGGTCACATAACACCAGCTGCTTCCGCGCTGATGGACGGTAACGGTTTCGTATTGCGGAATCAGACCGATCACCGCCGAAAGCGCAGAGGGCTCGAGACGCAGATTAAGCGCCCCGGAGGAAGTGGTTACCGTAGCCTGAACCGTCTGTTCCGGTTCAGGCTCTTCCTCATCTTCGAAGGAGAGGAAGCGTGTCATCACATACCCTGTGATGCTGTGATAGGTAACGCGGCACCATTCAGCGCCATAGGAAAGCACCTTCACCTGTTCATAAGGCGCAATGGTAGTCAGAATGGGGCTGCCGGAACGAGGCTCGCTGCGCAGATTCAGCCATCCGCTTGGCGTGACAACGGTGGCAGCATCCACGGAAGGCGTCGTTTCCGGGTGATGATTCTGCTGCTCGAAAGCGAGATAACTGCTGACGACATAGCCGTTGAGACCGTTGTAATAAACGGCAGACCATTCGTTTCCGCGCGAGGTTACCTGCACCTGCACGCCTTTGGGAATGGTTGTGAGAATCAGGCTGCCTGCACGCGGCTCACTGCGCATGTTGAGCGCGCCGAATTCGGTAGCTACAATGGCTGCCTGTGCGGAAACTGGCGGAGCAGAAGGAAGGTCATCCATCACCGGCGGAACAGGCTCTTCCTCAGTACCATAGACAAACGACGAAACCACATAGCCTGTGTATCCCTGATAGATCACCTTGCTCCAGGAACCGTCATCCGAAAGCACCGTCACAGACGCGCCGGAAGGCATCTGGGTCAACACCCATGCGCCCATGGACGGCGACTCGCGCAGATTAACGCTGGAGACGCCGTCCTCGGTGCGGATGATTGCTGATGCATTTCCGGAAGATACACCGCCGGAAGGATAAGAAGCGCTTACGGCGGAGATGTACTGTGTGCTGACATAGGCAGAAAGCGCATTATACTGCACTCTCGCCCATGCTCCCTCACGGCCGAACACCGTCAATACAGCTCCGGCAGGTGCAGTGCCAAGCACTCTTCCGTTCATGCTGCCGGAAGAGCGCAGATTGACGTAATCTCCAGCCGTAACGGTTGCAAAGCCCAAAATAGAGCTGACCGGCATCTGTGTCTGAGGTGCAGAACCGGAAATGATCAGCGAACCGGCGGGCACATATCCGCATGTTTCACCAAAGCGGATCTGACACCAGTTTCCGTCGTTATACAGCACTTCCACCATAGCGCCGTTTGCAGCGGTACCTACAAGCGCGGCGCTGCTGGATCGGGAAGAGCGGATGCCAAGCACAGAAGAGGCATTGGGAAGGGTCACGATTCCGCGACAAGCATAGCTGGAACTCTCGTCCAGATCTGCCGGCGGCTGTACCGTGCTCGTTTCGTTGGAAGAGGAATCGAGAACCGTCTGGACAAAGCTGTGCCGCACACGCCTGCAGCCGTCAAAATAAAAACCAAGAATCTGGTCGTAGGTGTAGCCTAGCTTTGCCATGTACATTGCGCCGCGCTGACTCATGCCCATACCATGACCATAGCGCCGTGCCTGCAGCTGGAAGCTGTTTGTGCCGGTGGCCACGCTCCACAACTCATTGTCCGAGGACTGGATGCCCATGGACAGAATGCTTTCCAGCTCATCAAAAATATCGCAGGTAACAGTCAAATTAACGCCCGAAACAGCCGGCGTTGCAACCGTCATGGAAAAATCGAGCTTTGTGTACAGCCTGCTGGGCGATGCATACATGGGGGTATGGGGCGTTATGCTTTTCAGTGTAAGCAGCCTTGTGTTGGAAGAGCTTGCAGAATAGCCCATCTGATTGAGCTTGCTGGCAGCTTTTGTTTTGAGCAGGCTCACGAGCTGTGCAGGATTGGACGGATTGGTCAGATCAGCATAGATGGTTTTGCTTTTGACGGTGGAATTGGGATTGGCATAATCGAAGGGATCGTCTTTTACCTTCATGTAGGCATAGCTCGTACCGCCGCGCGCGGTTTCTGTCTGACCGCCGTTGCTTGCAGAATAGTAGGTAGTGATGTATTCAGAGCCATACATCAGCACAATACCGCGGGTGGCATCCACAGCGCTGACACAGTTGGCGTTGCCCGAAGGCGTGCCACGGTAAACCTGATCGCTGGTGGTATCCACCACGTCGTACATGCCGGAAGCACGGCGGCTCATCATACGCACCGTATAGGTACGTGCGGCAACCGCCTGCGCCTTGAGCGCCTCCAGGCTGCTGGAATTGCCCATTTCATAAGGCAGCACGCCGTAGAGATAGTCCTCAATATAGACATGTGCGATGGTATACAGCTTATATCCGGTGGTGGTCGCAACCACCTCAAACGACAGATCGCCCGGATAAGGATTCTGGCTTTCGCGCGCCTGCGCAATCAGAATGCCATTGGCCCCGCTGGCGCTATGGCGGCGGATGGAAAAACTTCTGCCCATATTGCGCGTTTGTCCGCTATAGCCGAGCGTAATGGAACCGCTGAAGGAATCAAAACCAACCGTCAGCGCCGTACCGCTGGAGAGAAACTGACCGTTGACGCTGTAGTTGCCGCGTACTGTCAAGTTCAGGGTAGAAGGGTTTCCCAGAGAAGAAAGATAGATACGCACCATACCATTCATGGTTTTGGTTTCACTGGAAAGAGAGGCCGAAACCACCTGAACGCCATTGACAGAAGAGGCATATGCAGGAATAAAAGCAAGAATCAAAAAAACAGACACAAAAAAAGCGATGAATCGCTGTGCCCGCTTTTCAGTCGCTGCAAACACCTTCATCGCCTCCTTCCGCAGTTCCGTAATACTTTCGTAACTATTTTGAATTGTATCACAAGAACATGGCTTTGTCTACAAAATCCGGCTGTCAATCCTTTCTATCTTCAAAAACAAGGCGGCTCAGTTCGTCTTCCGTCAGAATTCTGCTGATCTGCCCCATTTCATTCAGCTGTAAAAGCAGATGGTACCTCTCTGCAGAAAACCTTCCGAGCATATGAGCAAAAGCGCATACATCTGTATGCTCGTTACATATATATGCAGTCAACGGAAGAATGCGTTTTCTGCTGCGCTTGCTACTCTGTGCAAGAGACATCCTGCGTACTTTTTCCGATACTCTGCCTTCCTGTGAAGCATACCATAGATATGGCCCGGACGCGAGCAGCGACCAGTTGCATTCCCCGTGCCAAACGCCCCACAATCCCAGAAGAACAAAGCAAATACCCATTCCTTTTGCAGTGATTGCAAGAACACGTTTCATCGCTGCCTCTTTCCCAAAGACAGAAGCAGCTGCAACCAGTACGCGTGAACCATCCAGCGGCCAAACCGGCAGACAATTCACAAAAGCCAGAGAAAGCTGAAATTGTATAAAACTGTGCCAAAAGGGATGGAACCATTTTAACTTCATGCAACCCAGCGCACCAAGCAAACTGATAAGGATCCCGGAACCTGCAGAACAGACCTGTCGGAATGGCGTAAGACTGTCAAACGTTCTGGCGTCTGCCATCCCTCCAAAAGGCGTCACCTCAAAATGCCACGATCGAACACCACACATCCAAAGCGCAGCCATATGTCCGGCTTCATGCAGCAGAAGCGCTGCCGCTGCCGCAAGCACTGTTCTGCTTGGCAGGAAAAGAAGTGCAGCGGCAAAGCCAACAAATCCGGCAGGATGAATCGAAAACCTGTACTGTTTGCCGAATGTCATTCGAGAATGGGCATCAGACGTCCGCGCGGATCAACCGATCTGCCGTCCACCCGGAGTTCAAACGAAAGGTTTCGTCCTTCCATCAGCTGAGCGATGACATCGCCCGCATACACCTTGTCGCCTTCCTGAAGATTGACGCTTTGCAGGTTGCCATAGAGCGTTTCGCAGTTTGCGTGTCGAATTCTCACAATACGCTCTTCATCCGGTCCGTGTGCAATGCTCATCACTTCCCCATCTTCTGCTGCCCGAACATCGCGCAGTCTGGATTGAATCATCACATAGGGTTCTTTGCGCGTCCACGTATGTACAACATCTCCGTTTACAGGCGAGAATACTGCAACGTCTGCCTCCTCATTCCACACAGCCCGTATGCTTTCCGGAAAAAGTGCATTCACAAACGAGAGTTTTCCTACACTTTCATCCCATTGCATCGCTGTGCTTGTCTGGAGCGCGCTAAACACGCTCTGTGCTTCCGGCCCACCGGCATTCCGTACAGCAACAACCATGACCAACAGCACGCCAACAACCGCCAGATTCCGTGCCAGCTGATCAAACTGCATAAGCGTTGCAAACCATCCCTTCTCTGGTGGAAGTTCCTCCGCCTGTGTCAGATGAAACAATGGGCTATCCAGCCGCGAGGCACGCTGCCTGACCTTTACATTCCTGACCTGCGTCTGTTTATCCAAAACAAATCCCTCCCTGCACAAGGCTATGTGCGGGAGGGAAAAAACATGTTGGATTACAGGCAGCCCTTTTTGCGCATGTATTCCAGCGTGCGGATCAGCGCCAGCTTACCGTGGCTGTAGGTCAAACCGCCCTGCAGGAAAGCCAGATAGGGCTCGCGCATGGGAGCATCAGCGCTGAGCTCGATGGAAGCGCCGCTCACAAAGGTACCGGCAGCCATAATGACCTGATGCTGATAGCCGGGCATATCCCACGGTTCCGGCAACGCCATGCTGTCAATGGGAGAAGCCATCTGGATGCCCTGACAGAAAGCAATCAGCCTTTCGGGTGTACCAAGTTCCAGCGCCTGAATGATATCCGTGCGTCTTGCGTCGGATGCGGGGGTGCTCTTCATGCCGAGCAGTTCACAGGCAGAAGCCGCCAGCACAGCCGTCTTGATCGCCTGTGCAACCACATGAGGCGCCATGAACAGGCCCTGATAGAAGGGCTGATAGCTGCCCGCATAACTGCCTACCTCGCGGCCGATGCCCGGCGCGGTGAGGCGATAGCTGATACGCTCAATCAGATCCTCACGTCCTACCAGATAACCGCCGGTAGGAGCCAGTCCGCCGCCGGGATTCTTGATGAGGCTGCCTACGCACACATCAGCGCCAAACTGAGTGGGCTCTTTTTCACACACGAATTCGCCGTAGCAGTTGTCCACCATCAGGCATGCATTCGGGAATTCCGCATGTAACATATCCGCCAGAGGCTTTACATCCTCAGGCATCAGGCTGGGACGGGAGGAATAGCCGCGGCTTCGCTGCACAGCCACCACACGGGTGTTGGGCTTCATGGCCGCACGGATAGCTTCTATGTCCAGCTTACCCTCGCTGCTCATGGGCACTTCGCAATAGCTCACGCCCATTTCCTTGAGAGATCCGGGCGGGCAGCCGCGAACGCCAATAACGTCTTCCAGCGTATCGTAAGGAGCGCCGGAAGCATACATCAGTTCATCGCCGGGACACAGCAGACCGAACAGACACATGGACAGGGCATGCGTGCCGGAGGCAATCTGGGGACGAACGATAGCAGCGTCCGCCTCGAACAGATCAGCAAAGATCTTTTCAAGCGTGTCACGGCCGATGTCATCGTACCCATAACCGGTCGTAGGAGCAAAGTGACGGGCGGCAACGCCGTAGTTCTGCAGTGCGTTAAGCACCTTTTCCGTGTTGTAAAGCGCAATTTCGTCGATCTTTTCAAACATCGGCTGGCAGCGCTTTTCCGCCTGCTGAATCAGTTGTTTCATGCTTCTTTCGTTCCTTCCGTCATAAAGGTTTCAATCAGGGAGAGGGCGCGTTTCGTGCGCTCCTCCCCTGTCTCGCTCATCCAGATCACTTTGGGCTCGTTGCGCAGCCACGTTCCCTGGCGCTTGGCATAATGGCGCGTATTGAGGATGATCTGCCATACTGCGTCATCCACTTTGACCGTCTTTTGAGCGACCGGCACCAGTTCTTTATAACCGATGCCCTGCATGGACTGCATCTGAGGGGTTACGCCTTCGGCAAGAAGCGCCTTGACTTCCTTGAGCAGACCGTCTCGCATCATCTGATGCACGCGTTTTTCCAGACGCTCGTACAAAACAGGCCTTGGAATGTCAATTGCCAAAGGGAGGATGTCAAAAGGTCCGCTTTGTTCTTCCTGCTTCTGCTGGCTGATGGGTGTTCCCGTCGTTTCAAACACTTCAATGGCGCGGATCACACGCCGTATGTCGTTGACATGCAGCTTTTCAGCTGAGACGGGATCAATCTGCGCAAGGCGGTCGTGAAGCTGCTGCTTTCCGTCCGGCTCCTGCGCGATGGCATTGAGCTTTTCACGGAGCTTTTCATCGCCGCCTGCACCGCCCAAAGTAAGGCCGTGCATCAGCGCCTTCAGATACAGCCCGGTTCCGCCGGTAAGAATGGGCAGCTTGCCTCTGCTGATGATATCCCGGATCACCTTTTCAGCATCCAGTGCATAATCGGCCACAGCATAGCTGTCCGTCGGCTCCAGAATATCCAGCATGTGATGCGTAACCATCGCCTGTTCCTGAGCGGTAGGTTTGGCGGTGCCGATGTTCATGCGGCGGTAGATCTGCATGGAATCCATGCAGACGATTTCGCCGTCAAGCTTCTGAGCCACTTTCAGCGCCAGATCGCTCTTGCCGCTGGCTGTTGGCCCGGCAATGGCAATCGCACGTGGTTTGAACATGAATACTCCTTATTGTACGCGCTTAAAGCGCTTCTCCAGCGCATAGCGCGTGATCTCGGTTACAATGGGTCGCCCATGCGGACAGGTGGGCATGGACTCGCTCTTGAGCATTTCCTGCATAAAACCGCGGATTTCCGTCTCGCTCAGCTTGTCGCCGCCCTTGATGGCACGTTTGCAGGCCATCTGGGCAACCCTGCGGCGCATGCGTTCACGCGTTACTTCGCCGCGTCCGGCCTGCCATTCAGCCAGCGCCTCCAGCAGAAGCTCCTTGGGTGAATCGTTCACACCAAAGAAGGTGGGAATGGCGTGGAGCGCCACACAGGTATCGTCAAACTGCTCTACCTCAAAACCAGCCTGCGAAAGCAGAGGCGCAAACTCAGGCAAGTGAGCCATATCGTACGGGGTAAGCTGCACAAGCTGAGGCGCAAGAAGCTTTTGCGAAATACGGTCTTTCTCAAAGCGCTCCATCATCTGGTCATAGAGAATGCGCTCATGCGCGGCATGCTGATCCACCATCAGCACCCTGTCGCCGGACTCAAACATCCAATAGGTATCAAAGAGGATTCCAGCAAGACGGAGCGGCACAGGCGCTTCCTGCACTTCTGCAAGCACCGTCTGCTCTTCAACGGGCACGGGCTGAGCAGGCGGCGTTTCCTTTTTTTCAGGAACAGCGACGACCACAGCGGCCGGTTTGGGTGCCTCCACAGGTTTTGCAGCGCCAACAGAAACCGGCTTGGGTATCTCTGCTTTGACGACAGGTGCAGGCGACGCAGACCTGACCACAGGCGGCGGAGTTACCGCACGCGTATACATGGCAGCGATGGAAGGCGCCTGACGAAGCGGTTCAGCTTTGGGCGCATCATCAATTACGACAGGCTTGAGATTGGCAACCGCCTGACTGATTTGATCCTCTGCAGTTGTATCAACCTGAAGCGGCCTGGGCTTCTCTGCCTCAGGAACAGGCGTTTCCGTTTTAGCCTCTTCCTTGGGAGGATTCATCTCCACAACGGTAAAGGCAGGTTTCGGCGCATCGACAACAGGCGCAGATAAAGGCTGATTGAGCTTTGCGCCAAGGCTTTCAGCGTGCATGGCTTCGCGTACAAGCGTTTCAATGGCCGCAGCGATGGCAATCTCATTCTGGAAGCGTACTTCCAGCTTGTTGGGATGGACATTCACGTCCACCTGCTGACGGGGCAATTCGAGGAACAGCGCGCACATCGGGAAACGCCCGACCATCACGCGGCCCTCGCAGCCCTTTTCAAGGGCATGGCTAAGCAAAGCGCTGCGGAAATAACGCCCGTTGACAAAGAAGGACTGCTGCGCCCTGTTGCCGCGCGAAAGTTCACCCACGCCAACGTAGCCGGAAAGCAGCACGCCGTTCATGTGACCGGATACCTTGCGCATCTGCTGGAAAGCCTCGCGGCCATACAGCGCATACAGGGCGGATTCGATCTTGCCGTCGCCGGTGCTGTGATAGACCGTCTTGCCCTGACTGACGTAACGGAAGGAAACCTCCGGATGAGACAGAATCAGCCGAAGCATATAATCTGACACCATGGTGGCTTCAGCAGCGGGCTTCTTGAGGAATTTCAGTCTGACAGGCGTGTTGTAGAACAAATCCTCCGCCACAATGGTGGTGCCAACGGGCGAAGCAGCCTGACGAATGTCGGTGAATTCCCCCGCTTCCACCACGGCGCGCGTGCCAAAGTCCGCATCCTGTGTGCGCGTGGTGCACGTCACTCGGGAAACGGCAGCAATGGAGGCCAGCGCTTCACCACGGAAGCCCAGCGTATGAATATCAAACAGATCCTTAGCCTCAGAGATCTTGCTGGTGGCATGGCGTTCAAACGCCATGCGGATCTGCTCGGCAGGAATGCCCCTGCCGTTGTCAGAGACGCGCAGATACTTGATGCCGCCTTCGCGAAGCTCGACGGTGATGTTCTTCGCGCCAGCGTCGATGCTATTTTCCACCAGTTCCTTGACCGCGGCGGCAGGGCGTTCCACCACTTCGCCAGCCGCAATCTGACCGATAATCTCCTGAGACAGTTTTTTGATGACAGCCATATTTGCTCCTTACAGTCTGCGTGCTTTTTCGCGCAGACGGAAGAGGATGTTGAGCGCATCCATGGGCGTTACAGAAAGCACGTCCAGATTCTGCAGTTCCTCGATGAGGTCGTCCTGCGCCAGATGGAACATATCCGTCTGCTTGGCTTCCCTCTTCTTTTTCTCCAGAATATTGGCGGAGATGCTCTCCTGATTGATGTCGCTCACTTCAAGACGAGCCTGAATTTCATGCGCACGCGCGACCACCGGCGCAGGTACGCCGGCCAGACGTGCCACGTGCACGCCATAGCTGCGGTCAGCTCCGCCGGGCATGATCTTGCGCAGGAAGATGACGTCCTCGCCATGCTCCATAACGGAAATGCAATAGTTCTTCACGCCCTGGAAACGGCCTTCCAGCTCGCTCAGTTCGTGATAGTGCGTGGCAAACAGCGTCTTGGCGCCAATCTTCTTTTTATCCAGCAGATATTCCACCACGGCCCACGCAATGGCAAGGCCGTCAAAGGTGCTGGTACCGCGGCCGATTTCATCCAGAATGACCAGCGACTTATCGCTTGCACTACGGAGGATGGCAGCCGTCTCGCTCATTTCAACCATGAAGGTACTCTGGCCGCCTGCAAGGTCATCCGACGCGCCGATGCGGGTGAAAATACGGTCGCACAGGCTGATCTGCGCTTCCTGCGCAGGCACAAAGCTGCCAATATGCGCCATCAGAGTAATCAGCGCCACCTGACGCATGTAGGTGCTCTTACCAGCCATGTTGGGACCGGTGATGATGAGCATGCGGTTTTCGTCCGTGTCCATGTCCACATCATTGGGCACAAAGGGCGCGTCCGAATTCATGCGTTCCACAATGGGATGGCGGCCTTCCGTGATGCGAAGGATGCCTTCCTCGTTGAGAACGGGCTTCACATAGTCGTTTTCACGCGCGACAGTAGCGAGCGACAGGAGTGCATCAGCGGTTTTGAGGGCCAGTGCATTCTGCTGGATAGCACTGATTTCTGCTGCAATCGCGTCGCGAACTTCCGTAAACAGTGTCACTTCCAGACCAAGTGCCAGCTGCGTGGCGTTGGTGATCTTACGCTCGATCTCCTGCAGCTCAGGCGTGATGTACCGCTCGGCATTGGCCAGTGTCTGACGGCGCGTATAGCGCAGCGGCACCATATCCAGATTGCTCTTGGTCACCTCGATATAGTAGCCGAATACGCGATTGTAATTGATCTTGAGGTTCTTGATGCCGGTTTCCTGACGCTCAGCGGCTTCCATGTCGAGTATCCACTGCTTGCCGTTGATGGTCGCCTCGCGGTATTCATCCAGTTCGGCATGATATCCCTTGCGGATCACGCCGCCATCTGCCATGGTGATGGGCGCGTCCGGATTGATGGCGCGCTCAATCAGATCGCAGAGGCTTTCCAGCGGCGTCATGGTATGAGCCAACGCCTGAATGGGAACGGCATCATAGGAGTTCAGGATCTCCTTCACAGGAGCCACAGCGCGAAGGGACCGCAGCAGCGCAAGGCAATCGCGTGCCGTCAGGTTGTTGTAGCTGATCTTGCCAACCAGACGTTCCATATCGGATACGTTTTCAAGCGCCTGCCCGATCTCTTCGGCTTCCATAAAACGATCACGCAGTGCTTCCACCGCATCCAGACGGGTCTGAATGGCGCTGCGCTCAATCATGGGATTCTCCACCCATGTGCGCAGCAGGCGCGCACCCATGGCGGTATGCGTTTTGTCAAGCAGCCACAGCAGCGACCCGCGGCGTTCGCCGGACCGAAGGCTCTCCGTCAGCTCCAGATTGCGGCGGGTCATACGGTCGAGAAACATGGTGTTCGCACCCTGATAAATGCTCAGCTGCGTGATATGGCACAACTTGTTGCGCTGCGTATCGCTCAGATAATACAGCAGTCCGCCTGCTGCAATAAAGCGCTTGTCGCGGTCGTCCAGGCCGAGCGCGGAAAGGCTCTGCACCTGGAACTGCTTCATCACCGCCTGAGAAGCCGACTTTTTGGAAAGGCAGCTGTCCGGCAGTTCCGTGCAGCTCATATGATCGCTGATAAAGGGACGCAGCTTTTCCAGACTGTTGGTGACAATCTCATGCGGCTTGATGCGCGTCAGTTCATCGCGCAGCGTACGCTCGGCGTCCACCAGCTGATGCACGATCAGCTCGCCGGTACTCACGTCCGCATAAGCCAGCTGTACAGCCTTGCCAGTAAACACCACGCAAAGCACGTAGCTGGGCGCCTTTTCATCCAGCTGAGTGGGATCCACCACCGTACCAGGCGTTACAATGCGAATCACATCGCGCTCTACCAGCCCCTTGCTCAATGCAGGATCGGTCAGCTGCTCGCAGATGGCCACCTTGTAGCCTTTTTCGATGAGACGGGCGATGTAGCTGTTGGCAGCATGATAAGGCACGCCGCACATGGGCGCGCGCTCTTCCAAGCCACAATCCTTGCCGGTCAGCGTCAGCTCCAGCTCCTTGGAAACGCGTTTTGCGTCCTCAAAAAACATCTCGTAGAAGTCTCCGAGACGGTAAAAAAGAACACAATCCTTGTATTTGTCCTTCAGCTGCAGATACTGCTGCATCATCGGCGTAAGCGCCATATCGCCTGCCCCTTTCGTATGTCGGAAATGAGGCGCGCGGAGAGGTTGTCATCCGCGCGCCGGTGATGAATTAGTGATGGCAGCCGCTGCAGCTGTGGCAGGAGCCGGAGCAGCCTTCCTCATGCTCTTCTTCGCCGGTCACAACGTAGCGGATAATGCTGTTGACCTTCTGCATCATCTTGTTGAAGGCTTCATTGGTCTCGCGCATGCGGTTGAGCGCCTCGTTCTCGTCGATGGCATGCTCCACGTTCTGCAGTTCCTCGCCGGCCTTGCTCAGGGCGCCGTGGTCCATGTTGGCATCCGCCAGCAGCATTTCCACAGCCTGACGCTTCTCGGTATAGGCAGCGATCAGCATAGTGGCCTTTTCATCCTTCATGGCAGCCTGCTCGGCCAGACGCATGTTGATGTACTCTTCGCTCTCCAGAATGGCTTCCGCCAGCATTTCAGCCTGATTCAGAACCTTTTCCATAAATATACTCACCTTTCTTTTCGTTCGCCGCGAAGCGTGTTGACCGCGGCAGAGGTTATGGTAACCGGAATGATCCTGCCGATATCAGCGGCAGATCCGTCCAGAGTGACGGTAATGTTGCGGGTGCCCTTGCCGGACACCTTGTTGGGATCGCGCTTGGACAAGCCTTCAATCAGAACAAGCTCGTCCCTGCCGATCATGGTTTCGTGCACCCGTGCGGTGGAAGCCTCCACCTCGCGGATCAGCTTTTCGATGCGGCGGCTGGATTCGTCCGCCGGGATACGTCCGTCCATTCGGGCAGCCTGCGTGCCTTCGCGCGGAGAATAGATGAACGTAAAGGCGGCGTCATAGCCCACCTCGCGCACCAGCGAGCAAGTATCCTCAAACTGTGCCTCGGTTTCACCCGGGAAGCTGACAATGAGGTCCGTGGTCAGGCCGATGGTAGGAATAGCGCTGCGCAGCTTTTCCACCTTGCGCAGGTAATCCTCGCGGGTATAGCGGCGGTTCATCAGGCGGAGGATCTCATTGTTTCCGCTCTGCACCGGCAGATGCAGATGGTTGCAGATATGCTTGCCGTTAGCCATCACGTCGATCAGCTCATCGCTCAGATCCTTGGGATGAGAGGTCATGAAGCGGATGCGCGGGATGCCCATTTCGTCCAGCTTTTTCAGCAGCAGCGGGAAGTTATCGCCATTCTCAGAGCCATTGCCGTAGCTGTTCACATTCTGTCCCAGCAGCATAATCTCCTGAACGCCGCTGTTGAGCAGAACATCTGCTTCACGCAGAATATCATCCATCTGACGGGAGCGCTCGTGGCCGCGCACATAAGGCACAATGCAGTAAGAGCAGTAATTGTCACAGCCGTACATGATGGTGATGTAGGCATGATGCTGGCTCAGGCGCTTGACAGGCAGGCCCTCAGCGATGGTGGTATCCTGATCGCTGACGCTGACGATACGGGTCTTTTTCTCCAGAAGATTCAGAAGGAGCGACGGCAGCCTGTGCAGGTTGTGCGTGCCAAAGGCCAGATCGATGAAGCGATACTGGCGCAGGATCCGCTCTGCCATCTGAGGCTGCTGCACCATGCAGCCGCACACGCCGATGATCAGGTTCGGCTTGTCCTTACGCAATTCCTTCAGCCACGTTACATTGCCAAGCGCACGGCGCTCCGCATTGTCGCGGACGCAGCAGGTGTTGAACAGAACCAGATCAGCTTCCAGGCGGTCAGCTGCTTCGGTCATGCCCATCTGCAGGAAAATGCCAGCCAGTTTTTCGCTGTCATGCGCGTTCATCTGGCAGCCGTAGGTAACAATGTGGAAGGTTTTGGGACGATCAGGATGATTCAGCACCTGCTGGGCAGCGTATTCCTGCTCAATTCTCTCGTCTTCCGTCACATAAAGCGGTTTGTAATGCAAAGCTTTTTCCTCTTTCCGTCAGCCGCGTTTGATGCGGCCGGATTCACGGCATGCGCCGCAGGGCTCGGTCAGCAGATCGCGCAGGGAATCGCCTGTGCGTTTGCGGGTCATCTCCAGGATACCCAGACGGGTGAATCCATGAATCACATTTTTCACGCGGTCATCTGCAACGGCCTGCGAAAGCTTCTCCAGCACCTGCTGACGCTCCGCTTCGGTATCCATGTCAATAAAGTCAATCAGAATGATGCCGCTCAAGTTGCGCAACCGGATCTGACGGGCGATCTCGTCAACCGCACTCAGGTTTTCCATCAGCGCAAGGCTCATACCGTCCTGTGCCTTGACCAGACGGCCAGAATTGACGTCGATGGTCTGCAGCGCTTCGCGTTCATCAATGATCAGGCTTCCGCCGTCCGAAAGTTCCACACGGCGGCCAAGCGCCTCAGAAAGCTGTGTATCCACGCGTGCGTGCTGCCATGCCTCATCGCCCTGTTCCTGGGCGATTTCGTGTCTGGCGCTGTAATCGCGCAGCAGGACATCCGTCATCTCAGGCTCAGAATACATTAACGCAGGCGCTTTGATGCAGGTGGATTTTTGAGAAATCTCCAGCCAGCGCTGCCAGAGTGTTTCCGCTTCTTCCACAACATCCTGCTCAGAAGCAAACAGCGCGGCGTGGCGAACGATGACGCCAAAACGATCGCCTGCAATTTTCTCACCAATACGCTTGGCACGCTGCCGGTCTTCCGCGCATTCGATGCGCTTGCTCATCCCGACAAAGCGGTTATTGGGCATCAGAAGCACATATTGACCGGGAAAGGCGATATCGCGCGTCAAAAATGCACCTTTTCCGCCCTTTGGCGCTTTTTTGACCTGCACCAGAATATCCTGACCGCTCATCAAAGAAGCGCTGCCACAGGTTTTGTGGAAGCTTTCCGCCTCCTTCAAAGGCAAAAAACCATTCAGCTTGAGACCGATTTTCACAAATGCAGCCTTTACATCCGGCAGTACACGCTCAACGCGGCCCAGAATCACGCTGCCAACAACGCTGGTTTCCTCGGCATTTTCCTGATAATACTCCAGCAGCCTTTTCTCATCAAGCAGCGCAATGCGCCGCATGTCTCCCTGCCGAGTGGTCAAAAGGCGGTAACCCATCACACTTCCTCCATGGGAACCAGCTCTCCGGCCTTGCTTTTAGCCAGAATGGAGACACGGTAGATGAGATGCGGGATTTCTTCGCACTGAGCAAACTCGCGCAGACAATCAAACCACAGGGACGGTTTGAGCATGCCCGCCTGAGTGGCAATGGTGCGGAGCTCGATGACAAAGCTGTCTTCCGTTTCCTTGCACAGGCCGCTGAGCACAAACGGACGGATATCGCAGGGATTCTCGCCGCTTTTGGTACGGCGCTGGGCGATAAAACTGTCAAGCGCCATGAAATCGTCAAAGCGATCCATTGCCTTGCGGCCTTCGTCGGTCTTTGCGATGGTAATGCGATAATCCGCACCAGCCACCAGCGACATCAGGGCCGGGAAATCATCTTCAACTGCACGGCAGGAACGGATGCGCATGCAGGAAGGAAGCACGGTATTCATGCTTTCCACGAACTGCGCTTCGGTAACCTCTTCCACCAGCGGCACTTCCATCAGTTCATGCAGACCAATGACACCCACGCTCAGCGGAGCAGCAAAGCTCAGGCGGATATGGGGATTGAAGCCGTTGGAATACTTGATGGGCAGGTTGCTGCGGCGCAGGGCTCGCTGCATGGTGCGCATCAGATCCAGATGGCCGATATGACGGAGAGCCTCGCCTTTTTCAAAAGCTACCATCATTCGCATGCCTTGCACACCCCCTTGAGTTTCTGCAGTCCGCAGCCGTTGCAGCCCTCGCGGCAGTCGCGGGTGGTCTCGGCGCGGATGGCTTTTTCATACTCGCGGCGCAGGAAGGACTTCGAAATGCCGGCGTCGATGTGATCCCAGGGAAGCACCTCGTCCAGGCTGCGTTCACGATGAGCATAAAAATCGATACTCAGATTGCAGTCGTCGAAAGCCTGCTGCCACAGGTCGTAGTGGAAATGCTCCGTCCAGCCATCCAGCAGACAGCCGAGCTCCCACGCGCGGTACAATACATCGGACAGTCGGCGGTCACCCACGGCAAAGCAGGCTTCCATCTGGCTGACGCCGGAATCGTGATAATGGAAAGCGGCAGACTTGAGCGGACGGAAAGCGTCCTTCACCATGTGCTGCTTGCGAAGAACTTCATCCGGCCTGTCCTGCGCACACCACTGGAAGGGCGTGAAGGGCTTGGGAACAAACACGGACGCGCTGCAGGTAATGCGCAGACCCTTGACGCGCTGGGACTTGGGCACGCTGTAATACGCGCCAGCAGCCGTCTTGGCAAGCTCTGCAATGCCCAGCAGATCCTCGTCAGTTTCCGTGGGAAGTCCGGTCATGAAGTACAGCTTCACGGCGCTCCAGCCATTGGAGAACGCGTTGGTGAGGGTGCTGACCAGATCTTCCTCGGTCACGTTCTTGTTGATCACGTCGCGAAGTCTCTGCGTACCGGCTTCAGGCGCAAAGGTCAGGCTGCTCTTCTTCACCTTCTGGGTGTGAGTCAGTGTATCCTGAACAAACTTGTCAACACGCAGGCTGGGCAGAGACAGCGAAACGCGCTTATCCTTGAGCTCATCCATCAGGCGTTCAGCCAGTTCGGAAATGCAGGAATAGTCGCTGGAAGAAAGCGATGACAGCGAAATTTCTTCATAACCGGTATTTTCGATGGACTGCTTGGCCACCTCCACCAGCTTATCCACGCTGCGCTCGCGAACAGGACGGTACAGCATGCCAGCCTGACAGAAACGGCAACCTCGGGTACAGCCGCGCATGATTTCCAGCATGATGCGGTCAAACACCACCTGCAGATAAGGAACCGGCGGTTTGACAGGCACATAGGCGTTTTCAAAGTCGGTCACAATGCACTTGAGAACGCGCTCCGGCACGCCTTCCTCGGTGGGAACGATGCTCTTGAGCGTGCCATCTTCATTGTATTCATCGTGATAGAGGCTGGGCACGTAAACGCCGCGCAGATCCGCCAGCCTGCGCAGGCACTCCCTGCGGGATACGCCGTTTTTGCGGCAATCGCGGATGATATCCGTCAGCTGAATGATCACGTCTTCGCCGTCGCCGATCATGAACGCATCAATAAACTGATGGAGCGGTTCGGGGTTAAACGCGCAAGGACCGCCGGCCACCACGATGGGATCGGTTTCGGAGCGCTGCGAGGCCTTCACCGGAACGCCGCCCAGATGCAGCATTTCCAGAATGTTGGTATAGCTCATCTCGTATTGCAGCGTAAAACCAACGATATCGAACTGGTTAACGGGCGTTTTGCTCTCCAGCGTACACAGCGGAACGTGGTTTTCCTTCATCTGTGCCAGCATATCCACCCAGGGCATGCACACACGCTCACACACAGCATACGGCAGATCGTTGAGAATGCCGTAAAGAATCTTCATGCCCAGATGGCTCATGGCCACTTCATACGTATCCGGAAAACAGAACGCAAAGGAAACCTCTGCTTTGCTCAGAGGCTTGACTTCCGCATTCATTTCACTGCCGGTATATCGCGCAGGCTTTTCCACCCGGGAAAGCAGCGCATCAAAATCACAATTCATAGTTCCTCCTTGAGTGTATAAACGCATACAAAATAATGATATCATGACAGCAAACGCGTTGCAAGCTTTATAGTGAAAAAAACCGTCCTTCGGGGGAAGCGAGTTGACAAACCGATACAATACCGGCTATAATAAAATGCAAATGCAAAACACTATTCTTCGAGGTGTCTGTCCAATGAAATATGACGTCCTGATGATTGGCGCCGGTCCTGGCGGTATTTTCTCTGCCTATGAACTGAACCGGCTCAAGCCCGAACTGAGCATTGCCGTGCTCGAAGCCGGCCATTCGCTTGAAAAGCGCAAGTGCCCCATCGACGGCAAAAAAATCAAGAGCTGCATTGGCTGCAAGCCCTGTTCCATCATGAACGGCTTTGGCGGCGCCGGTGCTTTCTCCGATGGCAAGTACAACATCACCAACCAGTTTGGTGGCACGCTCTATGAGTACATCGGCAAGAAAGAAGCTCTGGATCTGATGTACTACGTTGACAAGATCAACCTGGAGTTCGGCGGCGAAGGCACCAAGCTGTATTCCACCGCCAACACCGGCATCAAGAAGCTCTGCCTGCAGAACGGCCTGCACCTGCTGGACGCCTCTGTGCGCCATCTGGGTACCGATATCAACTACATTGTGCTGGAAAACCTCTATGCGGCGCTCAAGGACAAGGTTGATTTCTTCTTCAACACCCAGGCTACGACTGTTGAAAAGACTGATAACGGCTACCGCGTCACCACTGAAAAGGGCGAAGTGTTTGAAGCAGCGCAGTGCATCATCTCTGCCGGCCGCAGCGGCAGCAAGTGGATGGAAAGCGTCTGTGCCGATCTGGCTATCCCCAGCAAGAGCAACCGTGTGGACATCGGCGTGCGCGTCGAGCTGCCTGCCGCCGTATTCTCTCACCTGACGGATGAGCTGTATGAGAGCAAAATTGTCTATCGTACCGAAAAGTACGGCGATCTGGTTCGCACCTTCTGCATGAATCCCAAGGGCGCCGTGGTTAGCGAAAACACCAACGGCATCGTTACCGTCAACGGCCACAGCTATGAAGATCCTGCCCGCCAGACCGAAAATACCAACTTTGCTCTGTTGGTTGCCAAGCATTTCTCTGAGCCCTTCAAGGATTCCAACGGCTACGGCGAATCCATCGCAAGGCTGAGCAACATGCTTGGCGGCGGTGTGATCGTGCAGCGTTTTGGCGACCTGATTCAGGGCCGCCGCAGTACTCCCAGCCGCATCAAGGATTCCTTCACCATCCCCACGCTGGCCGCCACTCCCGGCGATCTCAGCCTGGTCATTCCCAAGCGTATTCTGGATGGCATCATCGAGATGATCTACGCTCTGGACAAGGTGGCTCCCGGTACCGCCAATATCGATACGCTGCTCTATGGCGTTGAAGTCAAGTTCTACAACATGGAAGTGGCGCTGGATGAAAACCTGCAGACCTGCCATCCCGGCCTGTTCGTCATCGGCGACTGCAGCGGCATCACCCACTCCCTGTCCCACGCATCCGCCAGCGGCGTACATGTTGCACGTTACATTGCCTCTCAGAATTGATTTGATCATGACAAGCCTCCTGTGTGACATGCACAGGAGGTTTTCGACATATGTGATTACTTTGTCATTCCATTTGGCAGGATTTAGCTTTTGTGGCAGAGAATAGAAAAAACACTGAACCCAACCGGAGGATTGACATGACGGCTTACATGACCTTTGCTGAATGCCTGAACCACCTGATGGAAAAACATTCGCTGACAGCCTCCAGCCTTGCTGCGCTGATCGGCGTGCGTACCGGTCTCAGGCGCGTGCTGGCCAACGATTCCACAGAAGCCATGCGAAAGCTTGTTTTCAGCCATATTATTGAGCACAACCTGTTCACGCCGCAGGAGCGGATGCAGCTGTCCAGAGCATTGGAGATCAGCCGTACCGGTGTGGAGAATTATCGGTTCGACCGTACCATTATCAGCCTGATGACGGGCGAAATCCGCCGCTGTGAAACCGTCATGCAAACCACAAGCGGTGTGACGCTCAAGAAACGGCTGGAAGTTCTTCAAAAGGCGAGGAATGTGGAAATTCTTTGTGTGAACAGTTGTTTTCATTCCATGGTCTGCGCGGTTAAACCGTTGTTTGATCGTCCAGAGGCTAATGTTTCCATGCGTCACCTGATTATTTCCAAAGACTACACAAACGCAACCGCAGAAGTGGTTTCCGTTGTGTTTCCCCTTTTGTTTGATCACAGATACACGCCATTCAGCATCCGCCTGACAACCGATACGTCAAACTTTGCCGTCAGCGGAAATCTGCTGCTGATCCGCTATCAGCTTGAAAATTCCAGCGCATCTCACCAGATGTTTTTTGTTCTGACAGATGGATATGTTGCGCACGAACTATCCAATGCGGATGCCACAGACCTGTTTGCATTCTACACAAACATCCTTCGTTCCCATACCATGAAGCTCATTCCTCTTCTGGAGGACCGGAACCGCTACAGCGATTTTTCTGCCTTGTGCATGACGTTTCTGAACCACGAGCTGAACCGAGCGACCTATACCATTTCCAATGATATCTGTTTTCAGCAGATCCCTTCGTCTATCTGTGTAGACGCCCTCAGGGACAAAGCAGCGCTCACACCAGCACAGACTGAAGCGCTCATCCGCAGGGCGCTTCCCATTCATGAGCAGCGTTATCAGAACCAGTACAAGAAGAAAAAACCTACCTACCGGATCATGACGCTGGAAGGCTGCCGGAAATTTCTGAATACCGGCTACAGCTCGGATCATTTCTTTGCATTCCGTGCCTTTACTCCAGAAGAACGAACCAGAATATTTGCGGAAATGCTGCAAAAAGCAGCCGAGAACCCGTATTACTCTCCCCTGCTGCTTCGTGATCCCGGTTTTCAGCCCCGATACCATCTGGTATGTTATGACAAACTGGGCGTATCCTTTGACGAAGCCATCACCGATTACAACATCGCCAAAGGTGATCCCTCCATTTTCCTGACATTCCCGGAGTTTACAAAGCAGTTCCAGAACTATTACCTGCAAACCCTGGTCAATGAAAAGTGCTACAGCCGCGAAGAAAGCCTGCAGATTTTGGAAAGGATGCTCCATTCTTTTATCAGCGAACATCAACTGAACAATGAATGATACAAAAAGCCCCGGAAAGCGAAAGCCTTCCGGGGTTCATGATTAGGATGAATTACTTTTTCTTGCCAGTCAAAGTACCCAGCAGGCCGCGGGTGAGCGAACTGGTGAGGGTACGGGTGGCGGTAGAAATGGCCGTGTTCTTGATGCGGCCCAGGATGCTGTCGTTGAAGCGGGCACGCTCGGCGCGCTCTTCACGCAATTCATCAGCGCGCTGACGGCGTTCTTCAGCCAGACGTTCCTTCTCAGCCTTCTTGGCTTCCTTGGCAGCCTTCTCCTGCTCGGCAGCCAGCTTCTTGGCTTCCTTCTCATCCATCTGGGGCTGTACGGGCAGGTACTGGCCAGTAGTGGGATCGAAGGTCATGGTCATCAGCTGCTGCTTGTAGGTACCGGTGGTGGGATCGTACACAAGCACATTCTGCTGTACGGTCTGCTGCACAGGCTGAGGCACAGGAGCAGGAGCCACGGGCTGCTGCATCACAGGAGCAGCGGGTTCGGGCGCGGCCATGGTTTCCAGCTGCTTCTGAACATAAGTGCCGGTGACGGGATCAAACACCATGAAGCCCTGAGCAGAGGCAGCGGGAGCGGCGGGGTGCTGAGCCACAGGCTGCGCGGCGGGCATCTGCAGAACAGGGGCGGAAGCAATGATCTGAGGCTGCGCGGCTTCGGCGGTCTCGGTCATGCTGGCAACCAGATATTCATAGGCGCTCTCACGGTCGATGACCTGCTCGTACACGCCGTGGAAGGGACTGGTCTCAAGGAAGGTCTGACGGAGGTTTTCGCTGATAGCGCCCATATAGCTCTGAGGCGGCAGAATGGTGGCGCGGGTCACAACGCCGGGAGCACCGTTTTCATCCAGGAAGGAGATCAGCGCTTCGCCAGTCTTGAGCTGGGTGATGGCTTCTTCGGTATCAAAGGCGGGATTGGTGCGGAAAGTCTGCGCAGCCACCTTCACGGCCTTCTGATCAAGGGGCGTATAAGCGCGCAGCGCATGCTGCACACGGTTGCCCAGCTGGCCCAGAACGCTCATGGGAACGTCGGTGGGATTCTGGGTGATGAAGAACACGCCAACGCCCTTGCTGCGGATGAGGCGGATGACCTGCTCGATCTTGTCCATCAGCTGCTTGCTGCAGTCATCGAACAGCAGGTGGGCCTCGTCAAAGAAGAACACCATGCGCGGCTTGTCGAGGTCGCCGGCTTCAGGCAGCATCTCGTACAGCTCGCTCAGCATCCACAGCAGGAAGGTGGAGTACATCAGAGGATTGAGGAACAGCTTGTCGCAGGCCAGAATGTTGATAAAGCCGCGGCCTTCCTCGTCCAGCTGCATCCAGTCGGAAATCTTGAGAGCGGGCTCGGCAAAGAACTTGTCGCCGCCCTGATCTTCCAGCAGAGCCACAGCACGCTGAATGGCGCCGATAGAAGCCTTGCTGACATTGCCGTAGTTGAGGGTGTACTGGCTGGCATTCTCGCCCACATAAGCCAGCATCGCCTTGATATCCTTCAGATCCACCAGCAGCATGCCTTCGTCGTCCGCTACGCGGAAGAGGATGTTGAGCACGCCGGCCTGGGTTTCATTCAGGTTGAGCATACGGGCCAGCAGCATGGGACCCATTTCGCTCACAGTGGAGCGCACAGGATGGCCCTGCTCGCCGTACACATCCCAGAACACGGTCGGAAAGCTCTCGTGCTGGAAGCCGCTCACACCGGTAGCCATCAGGCGCTCAGTGATCTTGTCAGAGTGCTCGCCCATCTTCACCATGCCGCTCAGGTCACCCTTGATATCGCCAAGGAAGACAGGAACGCCCATGGCAGAGAAACCCTCAGCGATGACCTTGAGGGTAACGGTCTTGCCGGTGCCGGTCGCGCCAGCGATGAGGCCATGACGGTTGGCCATCTGCGGAAGCAGGAGAGCGGGTTGATGGTCGTCGCCGGTGCCGACCCAGATCTTGTTATCGTATAGCATTGTAAAACCTCCTTGCGGTGCTGTTACTATTTTACATCGATGAATACGTTTTCGTCAATCTTTTTAGCGCAAAAGTACACTCTTGACTTCCTTAACCGACTCATTTACAATACATTTCCGTCCATTTGAATCGGCAGTTCCAGTCCGATGGGATGAATGCCGAGTGCCGGAATCACTTTTTTCCAGAATTCCTGCTGGGTAAAGATGACCGTAGCTGCGTTGTCACAGGGATGAAAAGCAATCTTCTGCGTATCGCAGATGCCCTTTTCATAGCAGAGTGTGATTTCGTGCTCCTGGTCAAACATCAGCCCAAGCGGGCTCACGCTGCCGCTGGTCAGATGCAGGCGCTCCTCCAGCGCCCCCTCGGGTGCAAAGCTCAGCCGGGATACGCCAAGCGCTTTGCTGACAACCGCCGTACGGAACGGCGTAAGCGGCTTGAGCAGCATCAGATAAAACTGCGTCTTCTGGCGATTGCACAAAAGAATGTTTTTGCAGATGGTGACCGTTTCGTCAATAAAAGGCATCTTCAGGCAGTCGTCAATGGTGTGGGCGCGTTCATGCTCATAGAGTTCGTATTCTATGCCTGCGTTATTGAGCAGCGCAAGCACCTGCGCTCTTGTTTCCAGCAGATCCATCATGTTTCTCTCTTCCTTCTTTAAGGATGATCCTGTTTAGCAATCATACAGCAAAAACGCTGTTTTGTATAGTTTTTTCCCTGTATGCAGAAAGGATGTATGACCATGACCATCAATGAAATCCTTTGCAAGGAATTCAACCTCAAACCTGCCCAGTGTGAAAACGTGCTCAAGCTGATTGATGATGGCAACACCATCCCCTTCATCGCCCGCTACCGCAAGGAGATGACGGGATCACTGGATGATCAGGTGCTGCGTGAGATTTTTGAGCGTCTTACCTACCTGCGCAATCTGGAAAAGCGCCGCACTGAAATCGAAAACGCACTGACCGAGCAGGGCAATCTGACCGACGAGCTGAAGGCGAAGCTGGCGTCTGCGGTCACCATGACGGAACTGGAGGATCTGTACCGTCCTTTCCGTCCCAA
Source organism: bacterium (assembly GCA_029009515.1). Classification (GTDB taxonomy): domain Bacteria; phylum Bacillota; class Clostridia; order Christensenellales; family Aristaeellaceae; genus Limiplasma. The sequence continues at coordinate 20,164 of JAQXJZ010000001.1, read as the reverse complement.
GCGCCGCACCCGTGCTACCATTGCGAAGGAAAAAGGACTTGAGCCTCTGGCTCTGCTGCTGATGATGCAGAACCAGAAGCGCGGCAGCGCTGAAGAGATTGCCATGCCTTTTGTGAACCCTGAAAAGGGCGTGAACGACGTGCAGGAAGCCCTTCAGGGAGCACGCGATATTCTGAGTGAACAGATGAGCGATGATGCTGACACCCGCAAGGCACTGCGCTCTCTCATCAATAGGACCGGCGTTCTGGAAAGCCGCAAGGCGAAGGATGAGGACAGCGTATACAGCATGTATTACGAGTTTTCTCAGGATGTGCGCACCATTCCCCCTCACCGTGTTCTGGCTGTCAACCGCGGCGAGCGCGAAGAATTCCTCAAGGTGGATGTTCGCATGGATGACGCAGCTTGCGTAGGCATACTGGAAAAGGCGTTTGTCCGCGAAGGTAGCGTCACCACCGAGCAGGTGCGCATGACGGCGCAGGATGCATGGGAGCGTCTGCTCAAGCCCAGTATCGAGCGCGAAATCCGCAACGAACTGACCGACCGTGCCAACGAAAGCGCCATTCAAGTTTTCGGTAAGAATCTGCACCAGCTGCTGATGGCCCCGCCCGTCAAGGGACGTGTGACACTGGGTGTTGACCCCGGTTTCCGCACCGGCTGCAAGCTGGCGATTGTGGATGAAAACGGCAAGGTGCTGGCAACCGGCGTTGGACACTTTACCCTGCCCGGTCAGGAAGCCGCCAAAGCACGCGCGCGCCGCGAAATCATCGACATGTGCAAAAAGCATGGCGTGACGGCAATTGCCATCGGTAACGGCACTGCTTCCCGCGAGGCGGAGCAGTTCATCGCCTCTCTCCTGCCTGATCTGCCCCAGGGCACCGCCTATATGATCGTGAGCGAAGCTGGCGCTTCCGTCTATTCTGCCAGCAAATTGGCGGCGGAGGAATTCCCCCAGTTCGATGTATCACTTCGCAGTGCCGTCAGCATTGCGCGACGCATGCAGGATCCGCTAGCTGAACTGGTCAAGATTGATCCCAAGGCGATCGGTGTGGGCCAGTATCAGCATGACCTGAAGGAGAAGGAACTGGAAGCCGAACTGGATGGCGTGGTGGAAAGCTGCGTCAACAGCGTTGGCGTGGAAGTGAGCACCGCTTCCCCCGCTCTGCTTTCCCATGTGGCTGGCATTGGCCCGGCGCTTGCCAAAAACATCGTGGCCTATCGCGAAGAAAACGGCATTGCCAGCCGTGCGCAGCTCAAGAAGGTGCCGAAGCTTGGCCCGAAGGCTTTTGAGCAGTGCGCTGGCTTCCTGCGCGTGCGCGACAGCAAAAACGTGCTGGATGCCACTGCCGTTCATCCCGAAAGCTACGACACCGCAAAAGCGCTTTTGGAAACGCTTGGTTATCAACTCAGCGACGTAAAGAACGGCAAGATTGCTGATCTCCAGGCGCGCGCCGATGAACGCGGCCTGAAGGCACTCGCCCAGCAGCTGAATGTTGGCGAACCCACCCTGAAGGATATTCTGCGTGAGCTTCTTAAGCCCGGCCGCGATCCTCGCGATGATCTGCCAAAGCCCATTCTGCGTACCGATGTGCTGGATATCAAGGATCTGGCTCCCGGCATGGAGCTGATGGGTACCGTGCGAAATGTGATCGACTTTGGCGCATTTGTAGACATCGGCGTTCATCAGGACGGCCTTGTGCATATCAGCCGCATGAGCAATCGCTTTATCAAGCATCCGGCTGAGGTTGTAAAGGTTGGCGACGTGGTGAAGGTATGGGTTTTGGACGTGGATCAGAAAAAGCAGCGCATTGCGCTTACGATGCTTGCTCCCAAAAAGGAAAAATAAAGTTTTCTCTTTTGTGTTTCATTTGCATCAAAAAAGGGTAAGTATTATCTAACCAACAGTGATCATTCACGAAGGAGGATGCTTATGGCCTGCACTGTCCATGTTACCAACGGCGTTCTGGAGCAAAGCGAAATCAGCGCCTACATCACCCGCGCTACCGAAAAATACGGAGCCGAACCCAAGCACATCGATATCAATGTATGCGGCGACGAAGTGGAACTCTCCTATGAGTTCGAAGGCCGTCCCTTCCACAGAATCCGCCGGATCACCGGCTATCTGGTAGGAACGCTGGACCGTTTCAACAACGCCAAGCGCTGCGAAGAGCACGACCGTGTAAAGCACAGCCTTGCAAGATGAACCTTGCCAACAAAGGCAAAAAAATCTATAATCAACGCATGGCCATAGCCGTGCAGATTCAACCGTCCCTGCTGCATGCGCACAGGGACGGTTTTGACACATAAGGAGGACCGGGATGCTGGATATCAGACGGATCAGGCAGAAGCCTCAGGAAGTGGTTGAAAAGCTCAGAACGCGTGGAAAAGAAATTTCCATCGATACGCTCCTCAGGCAGGACGAAGAGCGCAGGGTTCTCCTTGCTCAGGTAGAAGAAAAGAAAGCGCTCCGCAATGCTGAGAGCAAAAAGATTGGCACCGCAAAGAAAAAGGGCGCTTCCGAAGCTGAGATCAGCGCGATTATGGAACAGATGCGCGCCGTTGGCGACGAAATTGCTGCGCTTGACGCCAAAGTCGCTCAGCTGGACAGCGCCATGGAAGCGTTCCTGATGACGGTTCCCAATCTGCCTCATGAGAGCGTTCCGGTTGGCGCGGATGAACGTGATAATCTTGAAGTGCGCACCTGGGGTACGCCCCGTCATTTCCTGTGGGAGCCCAAGCCGCATTGGGATATTGGTACGGACCTGAAGATTCTGGATTGGGACAGTGCCGCCAAAATCTCCGGTGCGCGCTTCACGGTATACCGCGGTCTTGGCGCACGCCTGGAACGCGCTGTAATCAACTTTTTTCTGAATACACATATCGACAGCGGGTACGAAGAAATCTATCCGTCTTACATGGTCAGCCGTGCTGCCATGACCGGCACCGGTCAGCTGCCCAAGTTTGAAGAGGACGCCTACAAGGTGGATGAGAACACCTTCCTCATTCCTACGGCAGAGGTTCCTGTCACCAATCTGTACCGCGATATGATTCTGGATGGCGTGCAGCTGCCCATCCGGCACTGTGCCTATTCCACCTGTTTCCGTGCGGAAGCTGGCAGCGCAGGCCGCGATACGCGCGGTTTGATCCGCCAGCATCAGTTCAACAAGGTGGAGCTGGTCAAAATTGCTAAGCCTGATCAAAGTTATGAGGAACTGGAGCACATGACTGTCTCCGCCGAAAAAGTGCTTCAGCTGCTGGGTCTTCCCTACCGTGTTGTTGCGCTATGTACCGGGGATATGGGTTTCAGCGCCGCGAAAACCTATGACATCGAAGTATGGATGCCCAGCTATAACCGTTATGTTGAAATCTCCAGTTGTTCCAACTGCGAGGATTTCCAGGCCCGTCGCGCCGGGATCCGCTTCCGCGACAATCCCAAGGATAAGCCTCAGTATGTGCATACGCTCAACGGCAGCGGCGTAGCTGTTGGCCGTACGGTTGCAGCTATTCTGGAGAACTACCAGAACGAAGATGGAACTGTGACTGTTCCCGAAGTGCTGGTTCCTTACATGGGTACCGATCTGATCCGCTAATCAAAAAACAGGTACGAAAGCATTTTCGCTTCCGCACCTGTTTTGCTTATTCAATCAGGCCCATTTTCTGCAGTCGGGCTTTGATGCCGCCAGCCGTTCGGCCATGGCGCTGAGCTATTTCCTTCATCGGTACCTCGGACAGGTATTCATCCCGAAGCCTGCTTTCCTCTTCATCCGTCCATTTCATTCCGCGGCTTTCGGGCTTGTCAGGCTGATAATCGTCAATGGCGTCATTGGGCTCTCTGCCATCGCGAATCACAGCCAAGAACATCTCGCCGTATTTTTCCTGTTTGGCCTGACCAACGCCGGACACATCCAGAAAATCGTCCATCGTGGTCGGCTTCTTGCGCACCATATCCGCAAGCGATGCATCCGAAAACACCGTATAGGCAGGCGCGCGATTTCGGGCAGCCAGAAGGCCACGAAGGGTTTTGAGGTTTTCAAACAGCGCACGCTGCCATGCTGTGAATCCCTCCGCCCCGCTCACACGCTGAATGCGGCGCTCCTCGCGACGGGCCTTGCGCTCTTCGCGGCTCATGCGAACGTGCTGACGGCCATTCTCAATCTCAAACGGCTCATCATCGCACACGGAGCAGTTATCGCAGGTTTCCGGCGCATCCATTTCACCAAAATAACGCAGAATAAAACGTCTCAGGCAGCCACGGGAGGTAGCATAGTAGGTCATTTGTTTCAGACGTTCCAGATCCTGCTGCATCACCGCCTGCCGCTGTTCTGGCGTCAGTTCTGTATTTTCATCGCTGTGTTCAATCATCCATTTGCCAGTGATCACGTCCTGACCGCTGTACAGCAGCAGGCATTCCGCCGGTTCGCCGTCGCGTCCGGCACGGCCGGCTTCCTGGTAGTAGCTTTCCAGATTGCGCGGCATATTGTAATGCACAACAAAACGCACGTTGGATTTGTCTATACCCATGCCGAATGCATTGGTTGCCACCATGATTCTGGCGCGGTCATACTGGAAATCATCCTGATTGCGGCGGCGTTCTTCATCAAAGAGACCCGCGTGATAGCGCGTAGCGCTGTAGCCCTCCTCAATCAGTTTGAGCGTCACTTCCTCCACTGTTTTACGGGTGGAACAGTAGACGATGCCGCATTCCCCATCCGTGCTTTCCAGGAAAGAAAGCAGCATATTGAACTTGGAAGTGGGCTTAATGCTGGAAAAGCGAAGATTGGGCCGATTGAAACCTGTGGTCATACAGTAGGGCTCCTGCAGCTTGAGCAGTTTGAGCATATCCTGCTGCACCACGCGAGTAGCCGTAGCCGTAAAAGCGGCAACCGGAGGACGTTTGGGCAGTTGTTCCACAAATTCAGCGATATGCAGGTAGCTCGGGCGGAAATCCTGACCCCACTGGGACACGCAGTGCGCCTCGTCCACGGCTACCAGCGAGATATTCGCCTGCTGGGCAAAGCGGATGAAGGCAGGCATCTGCAGGCGTTCCGGCGCTACGTAGATAATCTTGTACGCCCCGTTGCCAGCACGGCGGATGGCCTCCTGCTGCTGACCGGGCGTGAGGCTGGAATTGATATAGGCAGCCGCAACACCGCTGGCTTTGAGCGCCATCACCTGATCCTTCATCAGGGAAATCAGGGGCGAAACGACCAATGCGATGCCATCCATCATCAGCGCCGGAAGCTGATAGCAGATGGATTTACCCGCGCCTGTCGGCATAATGGCCATCACATCGTAGCCGGCCATCAGCTCATCAATCAGTCTCTCCTGACCTTCGCGGAACTCATCGTGGCCAAAGATGCGTTTAAGCATCTCGTGTTTATTCAACGGGCTTCGCCCTCCTCAAAATCTTTTGCGTCTCTTTGGGAAGATTTTCCCTTCCCGCTGCGTTTCATAGATGGAATCGCCCAATATTGTACCACGAACCAATGAAAAGAGGAAGCCGACATGCTGAAAAGAATGACCGCCCTGTTTCTGCTGCTCCTGTGCCTGTGCACCTCTGCTATGGCGGAGTATTATATTGACAATCCCCATCCGGCTGATCGGCTCCACCTGCGTCAGTCTCCCTCGTCCAAGGCAAAGTCGCTTGGCAAATACTACAACGGCGCACCGATCGAAGCGCTCAGCAGTGATCAGAATGGCTGGGTTCAGGTGCGCGTTGGAATGGGCAGCGCTTCTCAGACCGGATACATGAATGCGTCCTATCTTTCTGACACCAAACCCAAGGACGCCATGCCGCAGTACATCACCGCAAGCAAGATGTACGCCTATACAAAACCCAGCTTCTATTCGGATACAATCACCGTTCCCGCCGGACGGCTCGTATCCCTGATGGGCATCATCGAAGGCGACGAGGAATGGTATCACCTAATGATTCACACCCAAACCAGCGAAGGCTGTTACTTCTGCTTTGTACCCGAAAAAACCGGGGCAGGATTTAAAGCGCTGAAAGCGCTGGGCAAAGGCTGCGGCGTGAATGCCTACATCAGCAATCCGGACAGCCGTGACCGCCTGCATCTGCGTGAAAAGCCGGATATGAACGCCAAAAGCCTCGGCAAATTCTACAATGGCGCCATCGGAACGGTGCTCGGCTTTGAGGCTGACGGCACATGGGTCAAGGTTGAGCTGTACGGACAGATTGGTTACATGCTCAACGAGTTCCTGTATCTGGAGGGCGAAGGGCCGAATCCTACTTACTATGGCATTCCTACTGTGCGTGCAGTCGGAAATACTGCAAAAGTTTACTTCAACAAGCCGGATGCATCGGATAACTACGAAGCTATTCTCACGCCCGGAACACCGCTGGATGTGCTTGGTCTGATTGGAGAGGAACTGCTGCAGGTTCGGCTGACAGAGAACGGCGGAAGCACGTTTTACATCTACCGCGAAGATACTGACTTTGTAGATACGCGTTACGAATAATCGAAACAGCAGCAAACGGCGCGCCTCGCATAGCAGGAGACGCGCCGTTTTTATTACTGATGATACCACTTGAGTACTTCCGCCAGATTGTCTTCGCTCACATAGTCTCCGCCTTTTTTGATCAATGTAAGCATTTGCTGTTTGTCATCGGTCAGCTCCTTCTGACGGCTCAGCGCCCAGATCAGCATGTTGATCATCAGCTTGTTGAAGCCGCGCAGCTTGCTGTGATCCATGCCGCCCTGCATCGTGAACAGCGGGATGTCTTGCGGAAGGGAGATGGTTTTGCGCACTTCTTTGATGAGCGTGCCAGTCTCACACAGGCCTACGGCGCAGACAGCAGCGATCTGATAACGCTTGGACGCCTGAGAGTAGCCCTTCACATTGCTGGCAAACAGCCAGCCCATGTAAAGAATGCTTGCGCCTTTTTCCAGTTTGCTTTCTGCCTGTGAAAGCTCATAGACCGGAAGAGCTGTTTTTTCACCAAGCATGGCGGCATAGCGCGCCGTAAACCCGGTATTGGAGGCATAAACGATTGCTTTGACCGTCTTCATTCCGTTCCTCCTCACTTGCCGCTGATGGACAATTCGCCCGCATCCACACTGGGGCAGCCGAATGCGCCAAGCGGGAAAAGCAGATCGTTGGCCATTTCACGCGCATTTTTCATCAGCTCGTAGAAGTTACCGGCCACGGTGATCTGCTCCACCGCCTGACCGCGCTGACCATCCTTGAACAAATAACCCTTGGACAGCAGGGAGAAATCACCGCTGACGGGATTGGCGCCTGCATGCAAGCCCGATACTTCGGTGATGACAATGCCTTCGCCGATATCACGGAGCATTTCTTCCAGCGAACGTTTGCCAGCCTTGAGGTAGAAATTGGAGGGTGCCACCTGCACGGAGGAGGCATAACCAGCCTTGCTGGCATTGCCGGTGGTCTTTACGCCGTCTTTATGAGCGGTTTTGAGATTGTGCAGGAAGGTTTTGAACACGCCGTCTTCAATGACGGTGTGGGTTTGGGAAGGTACGCCTTCCGCATCGAACGGGCGGCTTTCAAGGCCGTCCTTGAGCAGCGGATCATCAACAATGGTCACACAGGGAGCAGCAACCGTTTCGCCAATGCGTCCCTTGAGCAGCGACATACCCTTCTGCGCATTCTGGGCGGAGAAGATGCCGCTGAACGTACTGAGCAGATCCGCCATGGCCTCATTGAGGAAGACCACGCGGTAATGGCCGGTAGGCACGGCGCTTGCGCCAAGCTGGCAAACAGCGCGGCGAGCGATTTCGTCGCCGATTGCTTTGGCGTCCAACTGGGCAAAGTCACGACCTGCCACGCCGTAGAAGCCAGTAGCGATATGGTCGCCTTCCCTGGCGGTTGCCTGGCCGTACATCAGGCACATATCCTCGGTAAAGGAGCGATCCATGCCGTAGGAATTGACAATGCGGATGGTGTGGCTGCCGGTCTGGATGGTATTGTGCGACGTCTTATCCACACGGCTGTCGTAGGCCTTGATGTGCTTTTCCATCTCCAGCACACGAGCGATCTTTTCTTCAGCAGGGATGGCAGAGAGCGCTTCGTTGCGAAGATTCATTTCCGGCACTGCATCCTGACCGTCGTAGAGGAACACAGAATCATCGTCCTCACAGAGTTCAGCGCTTTCCTTTACGCCTTTGACAAGCTGCGCGATGGCTTCCTCATCAAAGGCTTCGGTGCTGGCATAGCCCATGCGGCCGTTCAGCAGGCCGCGAAAGCCAAGTCCACGTGCTGCATTGCTCTTGTACTCAACAATTTCGCCTTCCGTGGTCATCACGCGGAAGCTGTCGCGCTCCACCACATAGGCTTCGCAGGCTTCCAGACCGGCGCTGCGGGCTTCCTCCATCAGTTTCTTCAAAAACAGTTCCATCTTTTCGCCCTCCTTACGCACGGCCGCCGACCGTCATGGCCGATACGCGGATCATGGGTTCGCCCACATTGGTGGGTACGCTGCCGCTAAGGCTTCCGCACATGCCCTGTGCCATCCGCATGTCACGGCCTACGCGGTCGATCTTCATCAGCACATCTGCGCCCTTGCCAATCAGGCTGGCGCCGCGTACCGGCGTGGCGATTTTGCCATCCTTGATGAGATAGCCTTCCTGCACCGCAAAGTTGAATTCACCCGTTGCAGGATTGACGGATCCGCCGCCCATTTTGGCGGCATACAGGCCGTCGCCCATGGAGGAAATAATCTCCTCATTGCTGTCCGTACCGGCAGCAATGTAGGTGTTGCGCATGCGGGACGTGGGCGCAAAGGCATAGCTCTGCCTGCGTGCGCTGCCGGTAGGCGCCATACCCATGCGTTTGCCGTTGAGGCGATCAATCATGTAATTCTTCAGCACACCGTTTTCAATGAGTACCAGTTTGGTGGTAGGCGTGCCTTCGTCATCCACATTTTCACTTCCCCACTGATTGGGAATCGTACCGTCGTCGATGGCTGTCACAATCGGAGACGCGATCTGCTGACCCAGCTTGCCAGAAAACTCGCTCATGCCAAAGGCAACGCTGGTGGCTTCCAGGCTGTGGCCGCAGGCCTCATGGAAGATAACGCCGCCAAAACCATTATCAATCGCTACTGGCATCACACCGGAAGGGCACTGCGGAGCATGAAGCATGGTCACAGCCGTGCGGGCAGCCTTTTCGCCGTACACAGCCGGATCCACCTTGTCCAGGAACAGCTCATAGCCCATCAGTGCGCCTGGGCCTTCAAAAGCGGACTGATTCTCCATGCCGCTGGAAGCAACCACCTGGCATCCAAGGCGGGTATAGACGCGGCGGTCCGTCACATACAGACCATCGCTGTTGCAGATCAGCACATCCTGCTCGCTGTCCTTATAGCTGCAGGTAACCTGGGAGATTTCATCGCTCACCTTGCGCGCAGCGGCGTTAGCAGCACGCAGGATATCCGCCTTTTTGCTCGCTTCCGCCTGAGAAGGAAGCATGCGGTAGGGATGCACGTCATTGACAGGCAGAACCGTCAACGACTTGGCTTGCACAATGCCATCGCGCTGGGCGCGGACAGCCGAGGCCGCCTGCTTTGCACACTTCAGCAGCCCCTCCCGATCAGTATCGTTGGTATAGGTATACACAGCGTTCAGGCCCACATACACACGGATACCCGCGCCATGGATACGGCCGGAATTGATGGTTTCCAGACGATTGTCCTGCAGGATCAGCGCATTGTCACGCCTGTCCTCCACAAAGATCTCGGCAAAATCGCCGCCGGTGGAAAGCGCCATATTCAGCACTTCCTGAGCCAGCACCTGATTGAGCATGTTATTTCTCCTTTCCACAAAAGAGATCAGCCGAGGATGGACTGCATATCGGCCTTGGCCAGATCAGCCGCCGTAAAGGTAGCGCTGGGGTTCTGACTGGCAGAGCCGACACCAAGGCAGCGCATGCCGCCAGCAAGGGCAGCCTCAATACCGGCATCCGCATCTTCCACAACAAGGCAGTTGGCAGGAGACAGATTGAGCAGCTTGGCAGCCAGCAGGAAGACCTCGGGATCGGGCTTGCTGTTCTTGATGGCGTTGCCATCGGCTACGGCATCAAAAGCATCGCTCAAACCGATCTGCTTGAGGATGATGGGCGTATTGCGGCTGGAGGAACCAATGGCAACCTTAACGCCCTTTTCCTTGAGAAGCGTAAGCACATTCATGGCGCCGGGAAGGATATCGTCAGCGGTCAGGCTGCCGATAAGCTCCACATAATAGGCGTTCTTGCGCGCAGCCATTTCCTGCTTTTCATCCTCGGTGTAAGCTTTGGTCGCGCGTTCGAGAATGATGGCCAGGCTTTCCATACGGCTTACACCGCGAAGGCGTTCGTTCACCGTGCGGTCAAATTCAATGCCCTCTTCATCCGCCATGCGCTTCCAGGCAAGATAATGGCAATTGTCAGTAGAGACGATCACGCCGTCCAGATCAAAAATAACGCCAAGAATCTGATTATTCATTGTCATTTCATTCCTTTCACATGTCTGTTTTTTCAGACGCAAACTATTATACCCGTTTTTTCCATTCAAAACAACAGGCGGAGGCGTTGCTGTTTTCAGGCGCAGAAATGTATGTTTTAACACGTACCACTTTTTTTGGGCGGTAAAAAGTGCTATGATATTCTTGCCTGAAAACGGAAGGCGAGGAGGAACAAAGAGTATGAAATTTTCTAAACTGAAAAAAGGCGCTGTCATCGTTCTGTGCGCCGTCATCGCTGTGCTCGCCCTTGGCAGCGGCAGCTTTTACCGCGTGGGTCAGGGCGAAGAGGCGCTGGTGCTCACCTTTGGCCGCGTGACCGATACCAAGGGCCCCGGTTTGTACTGGAAGATTCCCATGATCCAGAGCGTTATTCAGGAAAGCGTGACCACCATTCACACCAAGGAATACGGCTTTCGCACCACGCGTTCCGGCTCCGCCGGCAATGCAGCGCAGTATGCGGACGTATCAGACGAAAGTGTGATGCTCACCAGCGACGACAGCATCGTATCCATCGAGGCCATCTACCAGTACACCATCCGCGACGTCAAGCAGTACGCCTTTGATATCGACGATCCGGAAGGTACGCTGCAGCTGGCTTTTGAGGCCATCCTGCGCCGCAACATCCAGAACCGTCCTCTGGATGACGCCCTGCTCAACAAGGAAGAAATCGAGCAGCAGGTGCTGCCGGATTTCCAGGCGCTGATCGACACCTATGAAATGGGTGTAAAGATCAACGATGTGCGTATCCAGAACATCACCGTTCCTGCTGAAGTTGCCTCTGCTTACGAGGATGTCAACAACGCCAAGAACGAAAAGACCAAACGCCTGGACGAAGCCGAAAAGTATGCCAACGAAATCCTGCCCGTCGCCCGTTCCAACGCGTACGAAACCCTGCAGGAAGCTGAAGGTTACAAGGCTGAAACCATTGCCGCCGCTCAGAGCGAAGCCGCCGTATTCTCCGCCGTATATGAAAAATACAAGACCGCCCCGGAAATCACCCGCACCCGTCTGATGATTGAAACCATGGAGCGCGTACTGCAGAACAGCGGAAAAATCATTGTTGCCGAGCCCGACAGCGATGTGCTGAAAATCCTTGATCTGGACAGCGACAAAGAAGAACCCAACCTGACCGGCATTCAGGAAGGAGGACTGTAATCATGTCTGAAAACGTTTATGATTTTGAAAAAGAAGCACGCAAGCGTTATATTCGCGAACGCAGCCGCAAGTGGATTCTGATTGGCGGCATTGCGCTGATTGCCCTCATCCTGCTCAGCGAGAGCTTCTTTATCGTTGGCGAAGCGGAACAGGCGGTTGTGAGCCGTTTTGGTGTCATCCGCAGGATCATCCTCAACACCAGCAACAATTTTCACCAGGATTACGCTGAGCTGCTGGAAGGCGAAATCACCACCAGCGGTGATGTAAAGCTGGTCAAGGGCGGCGGCCTGCAGCTCAAGATGCCCTTCCTTGATACTGTTGAAAAGTATCCTTCCCGTATGTATACCTACGTCAGCGACAGCGAAGTGGTGAATACAGCCGAGAAGAAGCAGTATTACATCAAGACTTACGCTCAGTGGAGCATTGAGGATCCTGCCCTGTTCAGCCTGAAGCTGGGCACCATGACCACCGCCGAAAATCAGCTGGACAACCTGATCCATCCCGTCATCGTGCAGGCTATCAACCGTCTGGCTGCTGAGGATTTTGTGAGCAACAAAGACGCGCTCAACGCTGCCCTTGCGCAGGGCCTGAAGACCATCAACCACGATATGGCGCCCCGCGGCATTGAAATCAAGGACATTCAGGTGCACCGTACGATTCTGCCTACCGCCAATATCGAAAGCACCTACTCCCGCATGCGGGCTGACCGCACCAAGGTAGCTCAGCAGCTGCGCAGCGAGGGCGAGGAAAGCTATCTCAAGGCCGTAGCCAATGCAGATCTGGAAGCACGCCGCATTGAGGCTGAAGCTGTCAGCGACGCCGGTACCATCCGCGGCGAAGGCGACGCCGAAGCGCTCGAGATCTACGCCAACGCCTATAGCGCCGATGCTGATTTCTATGCCTACTGGCGCTCTCTGCAGGCGCTCGAGAAGACCATGAATCAGAACAGCACCCTGATCCTCAACAGCACCCATCCCCTGTGGAAGGATCTGCTCAACTACGCAACCACCTATTCCAACCCCTAAAAGAAAGGAGCTTCCCGCGCATGTCCAAACCCTGTATCAAACGAAGCCCTGCGGAAATCATGGGTCACATTCTGTTTGTCACACTGATCCTGTCTGTCATTTACTCCCTCATGCGTGTCATCTTCACGCCGGAGGTACCAGCCGACGGAAACGCTTATGCACACGGCCGGAGTGATTACATCCTCATGTTCATCCAGTGCCTGCTGGGATTGGTGGTGCTTTCCCTGCCGTCCATCGTGGGCAAAAAGTGGAATGTGACCATTCCCAACTTCATCTACATCATGTACTACATCTTCCTATACTGCGCCATTTTCTTGGGAGAAGTGCTGGATTTCTACTACGTCATCCCTCACTGGGATACCATCCTGCATTTCTTCTCCGGCGCCATGCTGGGTGCGCTGGGCTTCATTCTGGTCAGCTGGCTCAATGACAGCGAAATGATCCGCGTATCTCTTTCCCCTTTCTTTATTGCGCTGTTTGCATTCTGTTTTGCATTGAGTTGCGGCGCGGTTTGGGAGATTTACGAATACGTGTTTGACGGGCTGCTGGGACTGAACATGCAGAAGTTTATCACGGCTGAAGGCGTGGTGCTTGCCGGACACGAAGCGCTCAGCGATACCATGAAAGACATCATTGTAGACGCGCTGGCTGCTCTTCTGATGGCTTCCATTGGTTACAGCAGGCTCAAAGCCGAAAAGTGGCTCCACAACGCAAAGGAATAATCCTCCTGAGAGCGCATCGCTGCATGCGCTCTCATTTTTGTATAATCACTGTTTCTGCCATTGATTTTTGACTTTCATTCATGCTACAATACAAAAGTCAAAGATGGTCAATAATTCTTTGGCGAAAGGAGGAGCCCCATGCGCCTTAGCGATGCCATCGAACAATTTATCAAAACGATGCTTTCGCAGGACGAAAACGAAGTGGAGCTCAAGCGCAATGAGCTGGCTGAATACTTTGGCTGTGCGCCATCGCAGATCAATTACGTGCTCTCCACACGTTTCACGCCTGATCACGGGTACATCATTGAAAGCAGACGCGGCGGAGGCGGATACATCCGCATTTTCCGCATGCAGCAGGATACCAGCGAACAGCTTCTGTATCTGCTCAACGAACGAATTGGCGAATCCATTGATGCCCTTTCCGCATCCCATCTCATCGCCCAGCTTTGCGAGCGTAACATTATCAATGAAAAAGACGCGTGCATTATGAATGCCGCCATTTCTCCGCGCGCGCTCAGCCTTCCTTTGAGCACAGAACTGAAAAATGCTCAAAGGGCGCGAATTCTCAGATCGATGCTGCTGGAAGTGGCGCATCAGACTAAATCCTGAAGGAGGCAACCAAGCATGCTTTGCGAAGAATGCGGCAAGAACCAGGCCACGGTCTCCATCACCGTCACCACAGGCAACGGCGTCACCACCCGCCGCCTGTGCCCCGAATGCACCAAGAAGATGGAATTCAGCCTTGTCAAGGGCGACATTCAGAGCTTTCTGAGCTCCATCATGTCTGTGCTTGGCAAGGACAAAGAAAAGAAGGAAGAAGCTCATGAAGGGCTTGTTTGCAGCAGCTGCGGACTTTCGTATGCGGATTTTGAGCATACCGGACGCCTGGGCTGCGCACAATGTTATCGTGATTTTTCCGTTCAGCTCAAGCCTATGCTGCAAAAGATCCATGGACGCACCCAGCATGCAGGCCGCAGTCCGGCCGCCTTTGTGCCTGATCCGCAGGACGAACTGAATGCAAAGCTTCAGGAGCTGAAGAAGAAGATGGATGAAGCGGTTGCCTCTGAAAACTTTGAGGACGCTGCGCGCTACCGCGACGAAATCCGCAGCCTGACGCAGAAAATGGAGGTGCAGGTCAGTGAGTGAAATCACTCAGAACGTTGTTGTCTCCGGCCGCGTACGGCTTGCACGCAATTATCATGACCTGCCTTTTTCCAATCTCAAGCAGCCGGAAAATGCGCTTATCTGCATCTCGCGCGCCCGTGAAGCCATGGAAGCGGAAGAGGACGAATATACGCTGCATCAGCTGAATGCCATGCCGCAGGTGGAGCGAATGAAGCTGGTGGAAAAGCATCTCATCAGCCGCGATCTGCTGAATCACGGTGATATCGGTGCGGCGCTCATTCGTTCGGATAAGCGTGTGTGCATCATGGTCAACGAAGAAGATCACCTGCGCATTCAGTCCATCGTCAACGGGCTGGATTTGCCATCAGCTGCGGCGGAGGCCTTCCGTGCAGAAGAAGCGCTCGAACGCGTTTGCACGTTCAGCTTTGATCCGCAGCTGGGCTACCTCACCTCCTGCCCCACCAATACCGGCACCGGCATGCGCGCTTCCTTGATGATGCACCTTCCCATGCTCACCCGTCACAAGCAGATGGGCAACGTCAATCAGAGCGTTGCGAAGCTGGGCCTGACCATCCGCGGCATCTACGGCGAGGGCAGCGAAGCGCTTGGCGATCTGTATCAGGTAAGCAATCAGGTCACCCTTGGCCGAACCGAAGAGGAAATCATCGAGGCAGTAACCGCCGTTGGCAAAAAGCTGATTGATATGGAAACCACGCTGCAGCAGCGTTCCATGGAAGCCAAAAAGGTGGAGCTGACCGATGCGCTCTGGCGCAGCTACGGGCTGATGCAGTATGCGCGCAGGATGGATGAAAAGGAATTCATGCAGCACTGGAGCCATCTGAGACTCGGATGTGCTATGGGGTTGTTCCGGATGCCGCTTCCGGCGGTGGATGAACTGCTGACGGTTGCGCAGAGTGCTCATGCCAAACGATATGCCGATGAAATGGATCCCTCGCTGAGCCCTGAAGAAGCCCGGTGTGAGATCATCCGCAAAACCATGAAAGCCAGCCTGTAAGGAGGTTTCGAATGGCGATTTTTGGACGTTTTACCCAGCGCGCACAGCGCGCTGTGGCCGCTGCGCAGCAGGCGGCTGTGATGCTGCATCAGCCCTATGTGGGCACGGAACACCTGCTGCTGGGCCTTCTGAAGGATCCCGTCCCGGTCATTACCGATGCGCTGCCTGCCAGCGTTACGTATGATACCGTTTTTGAACAGGTCAAAAGTGTGCTTGGCGAAGGCAATGTGCAGAAGAGCACCATGCTCGAGCTGACGCCGCGCAGCAAAAAGATTCTGGAAGGAAGCATTCTGGAAAGCCGCAGGCTGAAGCACAGCTTTGTTGGTACGGAGCATTTCTGGCTGGCTTTGCTCAAGGAGGGCGAAGGCGTGGCGGTCAATCTGCTGCGCAGCATGGGCGTGGACATTCAGGCGCTTGAGCAGAAGATTATCGAAAATCTGTCTGCCGGGCAGCCCGAAAGCGGCGATCAGCCGGCTCCAGGCCATGGGGAAGCTGCACCTTCCGGCGAAAACGTACTGGATAAGTACAGCCGCGATCTCACCAAGGCGGCGCAGGATGGCGAGCTGGATCCCGTTATTGGGCGCAAGAGCGAAATCGAGCGCATCATCCAGATCATGAGCCGCCGCACCAAGAACAACCCCGTGCTCATCGGCGAGCCCGGCGTTGGCAAGAGCGCTGTGGTGGAGGGGCTGGCGCAGTTGATCGTATCTGGCAAGGTGCCCGAAAACCTCAACGGCAAGCGTCTGCTCTCGCTGGATCTGGGCAGCATGATCGCCGGCAGCAAGTACCGCGGCGAATTTGAGGAGCGGCTCAAGGATACCATCAAGGAAGTCCAGAAGCAGGGCAACGTGATCCTCTTTGTGGACGAATTTCACACGCTGGTTGGCGCTGGCAAGGCTGAAGGCAGCATGGACGCCGCCAACATCCTCAAGCCTGCGCTTGCCCGCGGCGAGCTGCAGTGCATCGGCGCAACCACGCTGGATGAATACCGCAAGAATATTGAAAAGGATGCTGCGCTTGAACGTCGCTTCCAGCCTGTAAAAGTCGGCGAACCGACTGCAGAAGAAGCGCTCGCCATCCTCAAGGGTCTTCGTGACCGCTACGAAGCGCATCACAAGGTGAAAATCACCGATGAAGCGCTGGAAGCCGCCGTCAGCCTGTCTGACCGCTACATCAGCGACCGCTTCCTGCCCGATAAAGCCATCGACCTGATGGATGAGGCCGCTTCACGTGTTCGTCTCAACAGCTTTATTGCGCCGCCGGATGTAAAGGAGCAGGAAGAGCGCCTCAAGGCTGTCCAGAACGAAAAAAAGGAAGCCATTGCTCATCAGGATTTCGAAACCGCCGCTCAGCTGCGTGATGAAGAACGCGGCCTGCGCGAACTGATCGCTCAGAAGCGCGGCGAGTGGGAGCAGCGCAAGACCACCAGCCACGACGTGGTGACGGATGAAGATATCGCGCAGATTGTGGCCAGCTGGACTGGAGTGCCCGTCAAGAAAATGACTGAAGACGAAAGCCAGCGCCTGCTGCACATGGAGGAGCTGCTCCACAAGCGCGTCGTTGGACAGGAAGAGGCCATCAGCGCTGTCAGCCGTGCTTTGCGCCGCGCAAGAGCCGGCCTGCAGGACCCCAAGCGCCCGATCGGTTCTTTTATCTTCCTGGGTCCCACCGGTGTTGGCAAAACGGAGCTGTGCCGTGCGCTTGGCGAGGTGATGTTTGACGACGAAAATGCCGTCATCCGCATCGATATGAGCGAATACATGGAAAAGCACAGTGTGAGCCGTCTGGTAGGCAGTCCTCCCGGATACGTGGGCTTCGAAGAAGGCGGTCAGCTTACGCAGAAGGTGCGCAACAAGCCCTACAGCGTGGTTTTGTTTGATGAAATTGAAAAAGCGCATCCTGATGTGTTCAACATCCTGCTCCAGATTCTGGACGACGGCCGTCTGACAGACAGCAATGGACGCGTGGTAAACTTCAAAAACACCATTGTCGTGATGACCTCCAATGCCGGCGCCAGCAGCATTGCCAACAAGCGCTCCATGGGCTTTGGCGGCGTGGTGGATACCACCCGCAGCTACGAAGCCATGAAGGAACGCGTAATGGAATCTGTCAAGGACACCTTCCGTCCGGAGTTCATCAACCGCGTGGATGAACTGATCGTGTTCCACGCGCTGGAACCGGCGGATATCCACCAGATTGCCGGACTGATGCTTGGCAGCGTGGCCAAGCGTCTCAAGCTGCGCGGCATGGAACTGAGCTACGGTGACGATGTGGTAGAGTTGCTGGCGACTGAAGGCTACGACGCCAATTACGGCGCCCGTCCCCTGCGCCGAACCATCCAGCGCAGCGTGGAAGACGCCCTGAGCGAGGAGATTATCGCCGGGCACATTGCGCTGGGTGATTCGGTGGAACTGTACGTAAGTGATGAAAAGCGCATCGCTTTCCGAAAAAAACCTGCTCTTGTAAACGAAGAGACCCTTGTTGAAACCTGATCTGCTGCATCTGTGCCTGACGGAGTCAAGTCCGTCAGGCATTTTCAAATTCAGATTTGTGAAAAACTAAACACAGCCTTGAAAGTATTGATAAATTCGGCGTTCATGGTATAATAAGCTGTATGTCTCTGTGTAGAGGTTTGTCTGTACCGCACGGTTCAGAAAAACGAAGGAGGAATCCCCTGTATGAGCAAGAAGTATCTCAAGGATCTTGTGCCGCTGGTAGTCATCTGCCTGGTTGCTGCCCTGTTCCTGGGCATCTGCAACATGGTCACCGAAGGCCCGATTGCTGCAAACGCTGCCAAGCTGGCCCAGGAGACCCGCGTGCGCCTTCTGCCTGCCGCTGCTACTTTTGAAGCCGTTGAGCTCGAAGAAGGCAGTGCGATGGACAGCTGCTACGAAGGCCTCGACGCCAATGGCGAATCCGTTGGTTATGTGGTAGAAACCACCGTTGGCGGTTACGGCGGCGAGATCGTTGTGACTGTTGGCGTAGATACCGAAAACACCATTACCGGCATCAATGTCGGCGGTGAAAACTTCAGTGAAACGGCTGGCCTTGGCGCTCTGGCCAAGGAAGCTTCTTTCACCGATCAGTTTATCGGCGAATCCGCTCCCCTGACCCTTTCGAAGGGTAAAACCGGCACCTGTGATGGCATTATCGATGCCATTTCCGGCGCTACCATCACCTCCACCGCTGTTAACGGCGGCGTGAACTCTGCTGCCAAGTTCATCATGGACATTAACGGCGGCGCTTCTTCCCCCAACACTGCCAGCGTGCAGGGCTTTGCCGGTCCCGTGGCCGTTACCCTGTCTCTGGATGATGCTGGTGCCATCACCGAGATCGCCATCGGCGATGCCTTCTTCAACGAGACCCCCGGCTACGGCGCTGGCGCTCTGGAAGAAGCGTTCCAGGCTCAGTTCATTGGCAAGGTGCCCCCGCTGGCTCTGGCTGATATCGACCAGATTGCCGGTGCTACCATCACCTCCAATGCTGTCATCAACGCTGTGAACCAGGTGCAGGCTCAGCTGTCCGGCGCCGCTCCCGTGGCCGCTCCCGCTGAAGAGCCCGAACCCGTGGCCGCTGCCAGCGAAAATGCGCTGACCGCTTCCGCTGATGGCTTTGCTGGTCCTGTGGCTGTTGCCGTGGATCTGGATGAGTCCGGTGCGATCACTGCGATTTCCATCGGTGATGCTTCCTTCGCTGAGACCCCCGGCTTTGGAGCCAAGGCTCAGGAAGATGCTTTCAAGGCTCAGTTCATTGGCAAGACCCTGCCCGTCGCTTTCGAGGACATCGATGCGATTGCTGGCGCCACCGTTACCTCCAAGGCTGTTGTGAAGGCGCTCAACGCTGCCGGCGGCTTTGAAGAAGAAGAGGTTGTGCCCGTTGTGGCTCCTGTTGAAGCCACCGAACCCATTGATGTGGCCGATGGCACCTACACCGCCTCTGCTCAGGGCTTTGCTGGCCCCGTGGCTGTCGAAGTGACCGTGGCTGACAACGCCATCTCCGCCATCAAGATTGGCGATGAGGCTTTCGCAGAGACTCCCGGCTTCGGCGCCAAGGCTCTGGAAGAAGATTTCCAGAAGCAGTTCATCGGCAAGACCTTCCCCATCGCTCTGACTGACATCGACGCCATCGCTGGCGCGACTGTCACTTCTACCGCTGTGGTGGATGCCATTTCTGCCGCTATCGCTGCTCCTGCTGCCGTGGAAGAAGTCGCCGCCATCGAAGTGGCTAACGGCACCTACACCGCCTCTGCTCAGGGCTTCGCTGGCCCCGTGGCTGTGGAAGTGACCGTGGCTGGCAATGCCATCTCCGCCATCAAGATTGGCGATGAGGCTTTCGCCGAGACTCCCGGCTTCGGCGCCAAGGCTCTGGAAGAAGATTTCCAGAAGCAGTTCATCGGCAATACCTTCCCCATCGCTCTGACTGACATCGACGCCATTGCTGGCGCGACTGTCACTTCTACCGCTGTGGTGGATGCTATCTCCGCTGCCATCGCTGCTCCCGCTGCTGTGGAAGAAGAAGTCGTTGAAGAAGTCGCCGCCATCGAAGTGGCTGACGGCACCTACGCCGCTTCCGCTCAGGGCTTTGCTGGCCCCGTGGCTGTGGAAGTGACCGTGGCTGACAATGCCATCTCCGCCATCAAGATTG